>CALVVH010000043.1 GCA_944363805.1 uncultured Bacilli bacterium | reverse complement strand
AAAAATGATTATAGATAAATCTAGTACAGCCGATTGTCTTATTAATTAATTCTTTTTGTGTATTTGTTGGATATAATCTAAAAACATATCCTCTTAATATTGTAAACATGACACTCACCCCCTGAATGATAAATTAACTATATCAAACAAATGTATGTGTGTCAAGTAGTTTTTTCAAAAAGTATGACTTTCCTATTGTACAAAAAAAATATAGATTGTTACATCTATATTATTTAACATATGGTATTAAAGCCATAAATCTTGCATATTTAATTTGTTGTGCAATATGTCTTTGGTGTTTAGCACAAGCACCAGTCATTCTTCTAGGTAAAATCTTACCTTTATCATTAATATATTTATTAATAATCATTACATCTTTATAATCTACGCTTTTACCAGCACACATTTGACATATTTTTTTCTTTTTACGATAATATTCTGCCATTATTATAATCCTCCTTTTTTAAAATGGTAAATCATCACTACTTAAAGTAAATTCGTCACCAAAGTCTTTATAAGGATCTTCACTAATATCAGTCGTTTCTACATTGCTACTTGAAGTACTTGTTGCACTCGGACTATAAGCAACACTATTATCAACTGCTGGAGCACTATCTCCGCCATTACGGGAACTTAAAAATTCCATTTGATCAATTACAATATCGGTTGAATATCTCTTAGTTCCATCTTGTGCATCATAACTATTATTTCTAATTCTTCCCGTTGCACTAATTAAAGTACCTTTACGACAATACTTATTGATAGTAGTAGCCAACCTATTAAAAGCAACACAGTTAATAAATTCAACTTCCCTTTCTCCATTACGACTTACAAATTCTCCCTGACAAGCTAATGAAAATCTAGCTATTTCCATATTACTTTGTGACATTCTTGATTCTGGATCTCTTGTAAATCTCCCAATCAATATTACTTTGTTCATAATTATTCTCCTTCTACTTTGATAATTAAATGTCTTAAAATATTTTCATTAATAGAAACTTTACGATCAAATTCAGCAATTGTTTCATGTGTAGCTTCTACAGTCATCACAAAGTAATAACCACTTACTTCCTTCTTAATAGGATAAGCAAGTTTTTTTCTACCCATTTCTTTGAATTCGATAACCTTTGATGGTTTAATGTTTATAAGTTTTTGAACATCTTCACTTGTCTTTTTAATTTGTTCTTCTTCCATAGTTGCTTTAACTATAAACATAATTTCATATTTAGTCATCTTTCTTCCACCTCCTTATGGTCTTCTCGGCTTCGTTTAAGAAGCAAGGAGTAATTTCTTTTACTCGCAAGTATTATAACAAATATATGTTCTAAGTTCAACAAAATTTCATTATTTTCCATAGAAAAAGAGCAATTTTAATTGCTCTAAGCTAATTTCTTTTTCGTAGTTTTCTTAACTTCAAGTTTTTCTTTTCTAAATACTGGCGTAATAATATAATCATCAATACACATTAAAATAAATGCTGTACATGAGGTAAATAATATATTAAAGAAAATACTTGTTTGATAACTTATTTCTGGGAACAAATATGCTAACAAAAAGACAAATATAATATGAACAGCATAGTAATATAATGATAACCTACCTAAAAAATTACATACACTATTTTTATTATATAAAGCTGAAATATAATCCTTATTTGTAAGTAGCACTACACAAAATACAAATAGTATAATGCCATTAGTAAATTCATTCCAAGTAATACCTGCATAAATAGTATAAAGGAAAAATACAGCTATACCAATATGAAGTAAACTAAATGCCATAGTCATTACTTCGCTAAATTTTTTCTTTCTAAAATATTCCACTACATAATACATAAGCATTCCTAAACACATACCTGCCATTACTCTAGCAAGACCATTTGGGAATCCAATAACATTAACCATTGTTCTATCCCAACCAACATCAGTCAAACCTACACCAGCATAAGTTAAAATAATGAAAACTGGAGCAAAGAAACCAGTAAAAAAATCTTCGCTTTTCGAAACTACGTAATATAGAATCAAACTTGCAATAATAAGAGCAGAGATATACCAAAGTGGACCATTCCAAAGTTGTGATGTACCAAGCGTTACATCAAAACTAAGTGACTTTAACTCTAAAAGTCCTACTGCCCCAATTTGCGAAATTCCTAAAAATTCCCAAATAGAATCCATAAATACACTAAATATTTGGGTAATCTTAGTTCCATTAATTGCATTACGTACTATAAATGCTAATAATACCCCCATAAATAATGCTGGATATAACGCTTTAAACCGCCCACCAGTATATTTCCATGCTTGTTTTGATGGTTCTTCTCCTTTCACCTTACCACTGGCCTTTTGTTTTTTATAATGTACCATCAAAAAATAACCTGACAAAAATAAGAAAAAAGCTATAACTCGTCCACCCGTAAATAACAAATTTTCTCCTGTATTAATCCAAACAAATGTATTCAAATGTCCTAAAGCAATAGCAACAGTGAAAATAAACCGCCATAATTCAATCGTCGATATTTTTGAGCTTTTCATAAACTACCCTTTCTAGTATCACTACTATATAAATAGTATAATAATTATCTTTGTTTGTCAATCAAAGAAAAAAGAAAGGCACTATTCCTTTCTTCTACTATTTTTAGATTTATTAGTAGTTTTTTTCCTACGTGTATTTTTATTATTAGTATCTTCCATATTTTTCTTTTCTTCCACTTCTTTTGTTTCAATTGTGACCATTTCTTCAATAACTTCTGATTGCATATTTCCATCAGCAACTGGAACTGCCAAATCAACAACCTTAGTTTGGGCTATCACATCGTGAAGTCCTCTAAAGTCCTTACGTAATACAACCATAAGCATAATTGCAGCCATCACTACCAATTGTAAATAACTAACAACCATCGATAAAGTATAGTATGCTGGAGCCTTAGTAATATATACTCCAACAATCAAAATAATTGAAAAGACAATATTATTCAATACAACTGAACGTAATAAATAATGACCAACATTAAGTTTTTTATTTTCATTATTAGCTACAACTCTAATCTTCATTATTTTCTTACCAACTGTTTGGCCTTTTAATGTAAATTGTATTACTCCAAAATATAGAAGCATACTTACAGCAGAAATACTACTACTAATAACTTTATTTTCACTAATTTGATAATTTAATTCTATTATTTTATCTTTATATTCATCTGTTTCAGTATCTACATCTCCAGCATTAGCATCTTCTACTAATTTTGTATATTCTTCATAATATTTTGTATATTCATCAATATAAGGATTCAATACTTTCCAATTTAAAAGAGGGGTTACTACTATCGATATAAGCAATATATCGATAATGTATGCCATCACTCTTTTTAAAACTATATCCATTTTACCTCCCTAATCTTTACTACGTCCAAATATAGATAATAAATGTATAAATAAATTAATAAAATCTAAATATAAATCTAATGCTCCATATATTGCTAAATTATCTTTTGGAAGTCCGCTGTTTTCTAACATTTTAATTTTTTGCACATCATATGCCGTAATTCCAATAAATATTAAAACACATACTATTGACACTATCATTGCCACCATTGAACTATTAAGAAATATGTTTATTAATGCTACAACTAATACTGCAATAAGAGCAAAGAACAAATAAGTTCCCATCTTCGTCAAATCAACTCTTGTTGTATAACCAATTATTGCCATAACTGCAAAAATAATTGCTGCAATTAAAAATATTAACATTATCGAATCAACTGCATAATAAACAAATATTGAGGCAAAAGTAAGACCGCTTACAAACGAATAAAGCAAGAAACAAACTTTAGCAGTCGTTGGTTTCATTCGCATAACTCTGACTGATAAAACAAATACCAACACTAATTCAATAATAACAAATATCCAGTAACCCATACCACCATAGATATTTTCTAACATTACTTCATTGTTAGCTACAAAATATCCCGTAACAAAAGTTACTAATAAACCAAAACACATCCACAAAAATGTTTTACTTATCAAATTATCTTTCATTTAATCCTCCTTTTATATATTTTATACATTAAAGCGGAAATAACATATATCTCCATCTTTAATTATATACTCTTTTCCTTCAATACGCAACTTTCCGGCTTCTTTTACTTTCTTTTCGTCACCAAGTTCTCGCAAGTCATCAAAACTCATTACTTCAGCTTTAATAAAGCCCCGCATCATATCACTATGAATGATTCCAGCACATTCTGGTGCTTTCATACCAACCTTAAATGTCCAAGCCCTTACTTCATCAGCACCAGCAGTAAAAAACGTTGCTAATCCTAATAAATTATATGTTGCAAATATTAATTTATCCAATCCACTATTAGTTATTCCAACTGTCTCTAAAAACTCTGCTCTTTCTTCATCTTGTAATCCCGCTAAATCTGCTTCTAGTTTAGCACACATGACTATTACCCCTGAACCTTCCGCTTCTGCATAATTTTTAACTTGTAAAGAATATTCATTATCACCAACTACAATAGTTTCTTCATCAACATTAGCCACATATATAATTGGTTTCAACGTCAAGAAATTAAAAGGTTTAAGTATCTTTAGAGAATCTTCATCAAAACTAATTCTTCGAAGAGGAACATTATTTTCCAAATTAACTTTGCACTTTTTTAATATTTCCACTTCAGCTTTTGCTTCTTTATCTTTAGTAGCTTCTGCCTTTTTCTCAATTTTACCTAATCTATTATTAACTACATCTAAATCCGCTAGAACTAATTCTATATTGATAATTTCAATATCACTAACTGGATCAGTCTTACCAGTAACATGTGTTATATTAGCATCGTCAAAACACCTAACAACTTCAACAATAGCATCGACTTCTCTTATATGTGCTAAAAATTTATTTCCTAAGCCTTCCCCTTGTGAAGCCCCTTTCACCAATCCGGCAATATCGGTAAACTCAAATGTCGTTGGCACGATGCTTTTTGGTTTATAAAGTTCAGTTAAAAAATCAATTCGTGTATCTGGCACAAATACTACTCCAACATTTGGTTCAATAGTTGCAAATGGATAATTCGCCGCCAAAATATTTTGCTTTGTTATTGCATTAAATAAAGTCGACTTACCAACATTGGGAAGTCCTACAATTCCAGCTTTTAATCCCATATTATTACCCCCATTTCTATAAAGCTACGCCAGCCCCTACTCCTAGAGGAAGACCAGCAATATACCATACTGCAATTACCACTAAGAAAGTTACAAATGTAATTAAAGCAAATGGCATTTGATATTTCACAGCCTCTAACATTGTAACTGGTTTATTACTTTGATTATAATTTTCCATAAATGCTAAATATACTATAAAATAAACAAACACCGGTGTTAAACCTATTGCAACAGATCCTCCTAAACGATAAACAAGTTGCGTAAATTCTGGACTAACACCTACTTGCATAAGTGCTGGCACTGTTGATGACAAAATCGACCAACCATTAATAGCATTTGGTAAGAAAAGCGATGATATAACTGTTGCCAAGAAAAGCAATATTAAAAGTGGCAAACCTCCAAAATTTGACGTACTTATTAAATTAGCAAAGAATGCTGCTACAACATTACCAATATTTGATTGTTTAAATATATTAATAAAAATTGATACAGCAAAAATCATAACTAATATTTTACCAATTCCATTTAACGAATGTCCTAAAGCATCTATAAATTCTTTATTATTATTAATTGTCTTAGCCCCAATACCATAAGCAAGTCCCAAAATAACAAACAAAACAGCCACTATGAATACAAATCCATTACTAAAAAATGAATCATAACTAAATAATTTATCGATATATAATGTTTGACTATAATCTAGTAAATTTCCTGAAAAAGGTAACCCAGGAATAATATTATAAATAAATATCAACAAATATATTAAACCAGCCCCCAAAGAAAATATTAACCCCCGCATCTTTTTCTTAGTTAACACTAATTCCTCTTCCACATCTTCTTCGGGAAATTCATATTTTGGCACTTTTTTAGCAATTATTCCTTCACTAATATTAGTAATAATAATACTCATAACTACAATCAATATAAACATAATTAATATATAACTAAATTGTCCAATAGCATATTCTGGACTAATTATATGAGCATTAGTTAAAGTCATCGTAAGCAAACTAGAATCGACACTTGTTAAAAAGAGACTAATTCCACTTCCACAAGTAAGTGCTGCAAAAGAAGTAATTATCCCAATAATTGGACTTCTTTTACCATATAAGAATAATAGAGCACTTAAAGGTATTAAAACTACATATGACAAATCACCAACAATACTTGATAGTATACAAATAAGTACTAAAAAGAAGGTAACAGTTGTTTTTTTAGCTTTTTTAGTAAGCAAAATAATTACAGTCTTTAAAAAGCCACTTTTAACCATTATCCCTATTCCTATAAGAATAATAATCAAATTAGATAAAACTGCCAGATTAGCAAAATTTGAAACTGTCGATGTAAAAATATATTTAAGTCCACTTAAACTAAATAAAGAATTAACTGCTTCCGTAGTTACTTGATAATCTCCAGTTATACTAGATACTTTACTATAAGTAGCTTGTACGTTAAAGAAACTAAGTATCCCACTTAAAATGATTACTACAAAACATAAAATAAGTAGCATCATCACTGGATGTAAACCAATTCTTTCTCTAACTCGAAGTTTTTTCATTTTTAATCACCTTTTTAAGTTTACGCATAAACTCTAATCTATCCATCATGATTTCACGACCACAAGCGTTGCATTTAATTTTTATATCTGCTCCATTTCTTGTAATCGTCCAAGAGTTTGTGCCACATGCATGAGGTTTTTTCATAATAACCTCATCATTCAAATTGAATTCGATTATTTTATTCATTATTCATCCTCGATATCTATATGCATTTTTGCCAAAATATCTTCTAGTTCATTCACCCCATCAAAATATACTTCAATTTTATTCTTATGTACTCTTACTTTAGTATCTAAAGCATCCATTATTATATTTTCAAACATTCTATATTTAGTATCATAGTTACTTTTACTTTTATTCTTTTTATTTTCATGTTTTTCTTCTTGACTCAATTTTTCTAAATCATGAACACTTAAACTATCTGTAATTACCCTTTTTGCCAAATCAATTGCTTTATCTTCATCATCTATTTTGCTAATTACTCTTGCATGAGACATAGATAAACTTCTTTTTTCCACTAATTTTTTAACTTCATCAGGTAATTTAAGTAAACCTAAAATATTGGTAACATAAGTCCTACTCTTACCAAATTTATTTGCAAATTCTTCTTGCGTATATCCTCTAAGTTTTATAATGTTATTTATTGAAGTTGCTTCATCTATTGGATTTAAATCTTCTCTTTGAATATTTTCCACTAGCGCAATTTCCATCATTTCTTGATCATCAAAATCCTTAATTATTGCTGGTATCTTTTTAAGTCCTGCAATCTTTGCAGCCTTAGTTCTTCTTTCACCTGCAACAAGTTCATATCCTTTAATACTTTTCTTAACAATGATTGGTTGCACTACCCCATACTCTTTAATTGATTTTGCAAGTTCATTCAAAGATTCAATGTCAAAAGTCTTCCGTGGTTGATACGGATTACTTCTAATATCATCGATATTAATCTCAGTTACATTCTTTTCATTTTCTTCAACAATATCTTTTTCAAAATTATCAAAATCAATTACAGTATTGGAAAATAATTGTTCAAGTCCTTTCCCTAATGCTTTTTTCTTAGTTTCCATCGCGACTGATCACTTCCTTTGCCAAGTTATGATATGCTTCAGTTGCTCTACTTGTAGGGTCATATTCATTAATTGGTTTGCCATGACTTGGTGCTTCAACTAATCTAACAAGTCTTGGAATAATTGTATTAAATACTTTATCTTTAAAGTATTTTCTTATTTCTTCAATTACTTCAAGCCCTATATTAGTTCTACCATCAAGCATAGTTAAAAGTACTCCTTCAATTCTTAAATCCGGATTCATACTAGATTGTACCATGATTATTGAATTAAGTAATTGAGTTATACCTTCAAGCGCAAAAAATTCACATTGTACTGGAATAATCACACTATCACTTGCAACTAATGCATTCATTGTTCCTAAACCTAATGATGGTTGACAATCAATTATTATATAATCATAATTATCCCTAATTTCATCTAATTTAAGTTTAAGTTGCATATTTTGTTGAAATTCTTTATCTTCAAGCATCATTTTAACAAATTCAACATCTACACCTGCAAGGTTAATTGTCGCAGGTATAATACTTAAATTGTGAAACTTAGTCTTCTTTATTGCTTTTTTTACTTCACACTTACCTGTTATTAACTCATAAATATCATTCTTAAAATCATTAGAGTTTAAACCTAATCCGGTTGTCGCATTACTTTGGGGATCCATATCAATTAATAACACACGTTTCCCCAATTTACCTAATGCAGCCGATAGATTTATACTAGTAGTTGTTTTACCAACTCCTCCTTTTTGATTAACAAGTGATATAATTTTAGCCATAACAAGCACCTCTTCTATATAACTTTTGTACTCTTCTATTTTATCATACAATTACACTATTTTGAAATGTTTTTAATAATTATTTTCAAAATTCATAATTACACAAATAAAAACTGATAAAATATTCTTACCTCTGGACAGTTTTTCGGAAAATAAAAATTAGAGGTATTATACCTCCAACCTAAAATCTATCTTATAATTGATTTTAGGCACCATTTTTACTACTATTAAATTATAGAAAGTAGCGCGGTGCCGATGAATAAATTATATAATAATCAATCAAATATTACAAGTGAATTTAAATCACTGTTACATGTCTATGAAAATGGCAATAAAACTGTTGCTAGAAAACTAAGAAAACGCAAATATAAAGCTGTTGTTCATGAAGGTATTTATATCACTAAGCATCATTTTAAAACTAATTTTGTTATCTCTAATTCTATTGATACATCTACCCCCTGGATTATTGCTACTAACAAGGATATTGAACATGCTATTAGCAATTACTCATACCGTTTTTCTACCATTGAGTTTCTATTTAAAAATCAGAAATTAAATGGTTTCTATATTGAGAAAATTTCTAATGCCTCTTTAAAGGCATTTACCAATATGTATACCATTTGCTGTATTGCTGTAACATTTTTAACTATTGTTGGTACTAATTATACTAAGAATACAAGGTATCATAAAAATCACCGTTTTACTACTCATTCTTACAGAACTATTAATGGAGTTAAAAAACGAGTCCGAATTATATCTTTACTTAATGTTGGTCTTGCTTTATTTAAATTAGCGCTAGAATCTAACGAATATATCAGGGTACCATTTTCACTCAAATTATATGATATTTAGCCGATTAATTCGGACTCATTCCTTTTTGCATGTAATGAATTTTGGATTTTTTACCGTTATTTCTACAGTTTTAAATTTGTTTCTATTTTTTATTCATTTTGCTAAAATTTGGGCGTACTCTATCTCTCGAAAAGTCTCATATTTACTGGGCTAAATCAAAACTGTCCAGAGTTAAGTATTTGTCCTTAACCTCATCCTTTATAAAACCTTAATCTTATAACTCTAGAACTGTTAAGGGCTCTGGCGAACAGCATTCGTATTGTTCACATTGTCGTTATTCACGTTACCACCGTTGTTGGAATTCACGTTGAACGCATTGTTCGTGTTACTCGTATTACGGGAAATTTATCACAAGATTACCCTATAAAAATAAGCAAAAAACTTTTAATTTGACATTTATTTTATATTTTATACATTGCGAGGCCACACCTGCACCTTACGGCGCAGATACGGCTTTTAAATTTCCTTACCTCTGGACAGTTTTTTGCAAATTAAAAATTAGAGGTATTATACCTCCAACCTAAAATGTCTCTTATAATTGATTTTCGGCACCATTTTTGCTACTATTAATTTATCATAGAAAGTAGCGTGGTGCCGATGAATAAATTATATAACAATCAATCTAATATTACAAGTGAATTTAAATCACTTTTACTTAATGTTTTTCCCAATATCAAGAAAACTATTCTTAATTTCTTACCTTCCATTCTTTTTGGTATTATTAAAGCTGAATCTATTGCTTCTTCTGATATTGCTAATTCTTTATCTGATGAGAAAAAATGGGCCAAATTAGATTCTATTAAAAAACGTATCTATAGATTTTGGAACAATAAACATTTTAATCCTTATGTACTTTGGGATAAGATTATTTCCTTTATTATTAATTCTTATGTTGTTAAACATAACAGCAATAAAGTCTATCTCGCTTTTGATCATATGTTTTCCCATTCTAATTATACTATTTTCATGATTTCCATGCGCGTTGGTACTCAAGGTATCCCTATCTATTTCAAAGTATTTAAAGGTGCATGTGATGATGCCTTTAAAGAACAAGTTATCATTGATGGTATTACCTATGTTTCCAATCTTTTTAATGGTAAATTCGAACTTATCTTTACTGCTGATAGATGGTTTAACTCTATTAATGTTATGAAACATATTGATTCTTTAGGTCATACCTATGCTATTAGATTAAAAGGTAATATCATTGTTTATGAAAATGGCAATAAAACTATTGCTAAAAAACTAAAAAAGAGAAAATATAAAGCTGTTGTTCATCAAGATGTTTATATCACCAAGCACCATTTTAAGACCAATATTGTTATCTCTAATTCTATTGATACTTCTACTCCTTGGATTATTGCTACCAACAAAGACATAGAACATGCTATAAGTAATACCATTGAATTTCTATTTAAAAATCAGAAATCAAATGGCTTTTACATCGAGAAAATATCTAATGCATCTTTAGATGCATTTACCAATATGTATACTATTTGCTGTATTGCTGTAACATTTTTAACTATTGTTGGTACTAATTATACTAAGAATACAAGGTATCATAAAAATCA
>CALVVH010000042.1 GCA_944363805.1 uncultured Bacilli bacterium | reverse complement strand
AAGTTCATATCAAGTTGAATTGTACCACATTGCCAAACCCGACCTAAAGAATCTCTAATATGGAAATCTAGTTTTGGCCCATAGAATGCTCCATCACCTGGATTAATTTTACATGAGTGTCCAGCTTTTTCACAAGCATCTTGTAAAGCTTTTTCAGATTTATCCCAAATGGCAATATCCCCAATATATTTTTCTTCTGGTCTAGTAGATAGTTCAATATCATAAGTTAAACCAAATACTGAATAAATTCGATCAATGAAATTGATAAGTCTAATTACTTCTTCTTCAATTTGATCTTCTCTCATAAATATATGTGCATCATCTTGGGTAAATGTTCTAACTCTAAATAACCCATTCAAAGCCCCACTAGCTTCATGTCTATGAACTTGACCAAGTTCTCCAATTCTAAGTGGTAAATCCTTATAAGAATGTAAACTATTTTTATAAACGAGCATTCCCCCAGGACAATTCATTGGCTTTATTGCAAATACTTTATCATCTATTTCACTTGTATACATATTTTCGCGATAATTAAACCAATGTCCTGATAATTCCCATAAATCTTTATTAAGCATAATTGGTGTCTTAATAAATTCATATCCTTCTTTGGTATGTTCTTTATACCAGAAGTTTTCTAGTTCATTTCTTATAATCATCCCATTATGTAAGAAAAATGGAAAACCAGGACCATATTCACTAAGCATGAATAACTCTAGTTCCTTACCTAACTTTTTATGATCTCTTTTTTTAGCTTCTTCTAAGAAATGTAAATGTTCCTTTAAATCTTCTTCACTCCTAAAACAAACACCATAAATTCTTTGTAACATCTTATTGTTAGCATCACCCTTCCAATAAGCACCACTAACTTTAAGTAATTTAAAATATTTAAGTTCTTTAACTGTATCGACATGTGGTCCTCGACAAAGGTCCGTAAAATCCCCTTGGGTATAACAAGAAATAACTGTATCACTATCCATATTATTAATTAAATCAACCTTATATGGATCATCACCAAATTTTTCTAAGGCTTCTTCTTTAGTTAATTCATGTCTTACTATTCTCTTGCCATCTTTAGCAATCTTTTTCATTTCTTTTTCGATTTTTACTAAATCTTCTTCCTTAATTACTTCATCCCCCAAATCGATATCATAGTAAAACCCATCATCGATAACTGGTCCTACCCAAAACTTAGCTTGCGGATACAAATGCTTTACTGCTTGCGCCAGTAAATGGGCACAACTATGATTAAGTACACTTAAATCTTTATCTTCTTTAATATTTATCATCTTCTCATTTCCTTTCTTTCGCTATGTATACTATTCTTATATCTAGCATATTCCGTTTTTACTTGTGATAACTCTTCTCTTAATTCTTTTATTTGCTTAGCATATAAAGGATTATCTTCTTTGCTTTTAAGCAATGCTAACTGCATCTCAATATCAAATAATTTAGTTCTAAATTCTCTATCTTTTAAACTTTTATCCAACATATCTCCTCCCCAAGAAAAAAAGGATGCTACCAAGGAGTCATTACGACGGTACCATCCCTTTAATTAACTTAATTTTTGATAACGGAATTCTCCGGAGTGTATTAAACTCTCTTCGGAAGTAGTAACTTTTAATCTATCTATTAGCTTTCACCATCCGCTAACTCTCTTCAAAAATAGTATTTAAAAATCTCGTCTTCCTTCAACGATTTACGAAAACTATAATATCATAATTATTGATTATTTTCAAGCCTTTTTCGGCTTCGAGACATATTATCTTTAGCTACAACATTCATAAGCCCCATCATATATTCCAAAGACTCTTCCCCATTAAAATGTTTTATAATTCGCAAACTTTCTTCAATATCTTGAATTTTTTCTGTCAACTGTCTTCTTACTTCAACCATTCTAATAGCATCATCAAATTCCTCCGGATGCTCATCTAAATATGCTAGTTTTTCTTGCAATGCAATAGATTCCGACAACTCTTGAATAATCCGCGGATTAATATATACATTATATTTGCCAAATTCATCTCTGACTATTACCAATTTCCCCGTCAAAACGAGATGCTTATAGCGGTAAGCAAATTTCAATGGAACAGAAATCACATTATGCAAAACAGCTATTTCACTATGTTTAATTCGCCATTTTCGATTATTTTTGTTATACTTGGGAACATAACTTTCAATACTAAAATTATCTTGCAAAAACTTCTTAATACTTACGGCATTATCTTCACAAAATTTCAAAACTTCAACACTTATCATACGCTACTCCATTATCAACTACACTTAAATTATATCACCTTAATAATTTATATACTACCCAAGATTTTTAATTTTGTAAAAAATTTATAATTTCCCCATAAACTAGTTTCTTTCCTGTTTCAAATAATATCTTATGTTGCATATTAGGAAACTCTAAATTACCAATACGCATATAACCACACTGATTAAACAACTTTATCAAAGAAAGTATCCCTTCTCTTCCTCCAGTAAGTTCATCTAATGCTCCAAATAATATTTGGATTGGTAATTCTTTATTCGTTCCCTGATATCTATTAATATATCTAACACATTTATTTAAATTTAACAAATTATACATAGTTAACAAACTATAATCAAAGTTACATAATGGATCATTTTTTATTCTTACTTTCTCATCCCCATCTTTAACTAACTTATCTAAACTAAAATCCCCCAAAGCATTTTCGACCATTGGACTTTTCTTATTTTTATTTTGAAACTTCATTAGCATTTTTGCACTATTATACCAAAAATCTTGTTTCTTATCATACTTTAAAGGACTACACAATAGTAGTTTTTGAATCTTACTATCATACTTTTGGATAAAACCCAAAGCAATTATTGCCCCAAGGGAATCACCAATCATATATATCGGAAGACCCGCAAACCGTCCTCTTAAATAATCACAAATTACATTTTGATCTTCAATCAACTTATTACCATCATCCAAATAACCCAAAGGATAATTGCCATTGATACTTCGGCCATGTCCTCTTAAATCACTAATAAAAACATTAAAACCTGCAGCATTTAAGTTGCTTATTAATTCATTATACCGTGACTTATGTTCCTTTATTCCAGGTATTATTTGAATAACTGCCTTAGGATTTTCTACTTCATATACGGCACAAGACAAATATACTAAATCAACAGACTTTAAACTAATTTCTACCATCTAAATCCTCCTTATACCAGATACTACTTATATCAACACTAGTACTTTGCGGAAGGGGATTGGGCAAATTAAACATAACTAGTGAAGGTATCTTAAATCCTGTTCCAAAGCAAAAAGCAGTCCCAGGATTAAGATTTTTTATTTGTTCCAAAGTTTCATCAGCCACATTACTACTCATACTTTTAACAATATCTAAATCCTCCGGATGAAATATTCTAAACACAATATAATTGGTGCATTGTGATAAAGCCGTCTTCGACAACTCACTAGGTCTTTGCGTAATAAATGTTAAAAGTGTCCCGTATTTTCTTCCTTCTTTAGTAATTCTATCAAATATATTATACCCAATTACATCAATATCATTATCATTTTGCACATATCTATGTGCTTCTTCCAAAATAATATTAACTGAAAAACTTCCTCGCACAGTTAAACTAGTCGTATAGTTAAATAATAATTTACTTAGAAGCTTAGTAATAACCTTCGCAAATCTATCATCGACATTACTCAAATTAATATTGACAAGTTGCGTATTAGCAAACATATTTTGCACATAACTTTCTTTACTCATATACTCATTAGTACTAAAAATATTTTTTTCATTACCATTGATAATTGTTTGTAATCTCGTTTTTAAAATATTATTTCTTTTATATGCTTCATCATTATTTAAATTACCTTCACTTATTAAAGCAAACTCTAAAGCATAATATAAATCATCCAAAGTATATGTAAAGTCTCTAACAACATTTACTTCTTCTAAATTGATTTTTTCAAATTGTTCTAAAAACTTTACCACTTCAAATATCGAACTCATCTTACCTTGTTCATCGATAAGTAAACATTGTCTTAATGTTCTATCATATCCCGGTTGGTGAATAATCGAATCCAAATTTAAAGTCTCCGTATTATAATGTGACAAAACAGCAATAATTTGATCCCGCATATGACTTGAAGACTTTCCACTAGTTAAAATATCCATCAAACAATTGGCAATAATATCATTTTTATAATCCTTCATTACCGGATCACTACTATTAAAAATTGATACCAAACGTAAAGTCTTATCTAAAACTGGTATTTGTTCCCCATTAGTTACTTGTAAAAGAATGGCTAAATCATCGACATCTAAAAAATATAAAGGAATAGTTAATTGCTGTTCATTAGCTCTCTCTACATTAGTTGTATAGTTTACTGTTTTAAGTCCCACCTCATTCATTTTATTAAAAGTATTTACATATTCCCCATAAGCATCGAACAAAACAACATGTGCATTTTTAGGTTTAAGAGGGTTAACTAAAAATAAATTTTGTAAAATTCTTGCTAACCCACATGATTTACCACTACCCGTATTACCAATAATTGCGCTATGATTAGCAAAAAGACTATTTAAAGGAACGCTTATATTTAAGTTACTATATATTGCAGATTTTCCCAAATTTAAATTACTTTGGCTAAGTTCCCTTTTACCAAATATTAATTCTAACTCTGGCATCGTAATAATCCTTATATTTACTACTCCACTAGGTTTCCTAATTACCCCCGAAATAAAATTATTATTGATGATTTCTCCCACTAAAAGAATTCTTACCACTGAAGAATCGATGTAGATAATTTCTCCCACAGTCTTGCGCAAGTCTGTTTCAAAAATCACGTGAACATTCATCAAACTAGATATATCTCTAAGCCCCATATTTTCTACAGTTACCACATTGTTATCTATTCTTAATACTTTTCCAAACATACAACCACCTTATTTCCTATGATAAGTATATCATAGAAAAAGAAAAATTGTGAAAAAAGATTCACAACTTATTAAATTACAATGCGGTATGGATCATCTGCTGTTCCAATACCAGAATCCAACTTAACGTCAGAATTTAAATAAAAAGTTGGCCTATAATCAAGTTCAGCACCATTATGAGCATTATCAGTTACAACTCCATAATTATTTATCGACAAAATATATCCTGCTCCCCTAGCATTACTAATCGTCCATTCTTCAATACCAGAATATAACCAATTATTTGATACTGCTACATTATAATCAAATACTTCTGTTAACCAATAATCTGGACTTGCTGCATACCCATAATCGCTAACATATACTAAACCAACTTTGCTTTCATAAGTAGTATCAATTCTATTTTCTCCAATTTCATAACTATAAACCTCTTTAGGAGGATTATAAAATTGACTAAAGCCCCCAACATACCATATAGCTGTAGATATACTATTTTGCCAATTATAATCAAAAGAGTTTAAATATGAACCATTTAATATATCCGTATTCAACACCGAATTACTCCATGTAATTGTACTAACTCCCCAACGACTTTCACCAGCAGAAATATTTTTTATTAATTTTACCTTACCATCAAATACTCCAATTATTCTATATAAGCTATCATCCGGGCAAATTTCTGCATCGCTTCCAAAACATACATAATTATCGGGATTTGCTCCAGCATATCTGTACGAATTATCACCAGTTTCTTGATCGGCATTAGTATAATTTCCTATTCCATCGTGATAATATAAACTATTCTCACCATCAACACCAGTATAAACAGCATCAGTTATATATTGAGCAAAACTAGTTATACTTGGTACAACATCAAAATACACATAACATTTATCAGAAGTATTTGCTTGCATTAGTACTGTTTTATTTTCTTCATTCCAATTAAGCATACTACCATTTTCGCATTTAGATAATTCAGCATTAAACATATAGCCTTCTCCTGGCCAACTATTGCTATCAGCAACTTGATATTCTCCACTATTTTCTTCCGTTTCATACATCATAGTTAGGGCATTAGAGTTTATTAATTGCTTTGTGCTGTTCACTAAAACTTCTTTATTTTTATTATCATATTTGTAATAAATTCCTAAAACTACACACAATATACTAACAACACTTAAAATAATTACCCCATATTGTTTCATATATTTCAACCACTTCCTCGCTTCAGACCAACGCTACGTTTGTTTTATCAACAAAACTATACCAACAAATTGTATGCTTGTCAAGAGGTGATACAAAATGAAAATAATTGCTAATAATTATAAGGCCAATGAAATAATTAAAATAATAAGAGAATGGTCAGGAAAAACTCAAGAAGAATTTGGAAAAAGCATCAATCGTACTAAAAATGCTATTCAATTCTATGAATACGGTCAAAGAAATTATGACTTTGAATTATTATTAAAAATTGCCAAAGAAGAAAATCTAATAATTACTATTGAAAAAAAGTAAGTGCCAAAAATAGGAATTGCTATATTCTCTTAAATGATTTATAATTAAGCTGTGAACAAAAGTTCGGAGGAAAATTATGGCAGAATATTATCAAACTAGAAATATTATGTGTATCGATTTAAAAAGTTTCTTTGCATCTTGTGAATGTATCGAAAGAGGATTAGATCCTTTTAAAGTTCCTTTGGTTGTAGCTAATCCTAAACAAGGTAACGGTGCAATAACTTTAGCGGTAACTCCCTTTTTAAAAGCCCAAGGAGTAGCTTCCCGCTCCCGTCTTTATGACATTCCTCGTAATATCAAGTATACTATCGTGCCCCCCCGCATGAAACTATACATTACCAAAAGTAAAGAAGTCGTAAGTATTTACTTAGATTATGTCTCTAAAGAAGATTTACATGTTTACTCTATCGACGAATGTTTTCTAGATGTAACTGATTACTTAAAATTATATAAAAAGACCGACTACGAACTGGCTGAAGAAATATTAAATAAAATTCAAGAACAAACTGGTCTTACTGCCACCTGTGGCATAGGTCCCAACCTTCTTTTAGCTAAAGTTGCTATGGATACTGAAGCCAAAAAATACAAAAATGGCATCGCCAAATGGAACTATGAAGATATTCCTACTAAACTTTGGCCTATCACTCCTCTATCCAAAATGTGGGGCATTGGCAAAAGAATGGAAAAAAACCTAAACATTTTAAATATTTATACCATCGGGGAACTAGCTAAATATGACAAAAATAAGTTAAAAGATAAATTTGGTATTATGGGTGAAGAACTATGGAACCATGCTAATGGTATTGACACTAGTAAAATCGCCGACTTCAAAGTTCAAGCTAAAGACAAGTCTTATAGTCATTCCCAAGTCCTATTTAAAGATTATAACGAAAATAATATTCGTATCATTATCTCCGAAATGGTCGAATTATTAACCGCTAGATTACGAGCTAACAACAAACAAACAACTGTAATTGGTCTGGGAATTAGTTACTCTAAAGAAATTAACAGTGGCTTTTATCACACCCTAAAACTAGATGTTCCCACCGATTCCAATAAAGAACTAATCAGATACTGTAACATTATCTTCGATCGCTATTACGATTACTTACCAATTAGAAAAGTTAGTATCACCTGCGGTGGCCTAACAACTAAAACCGGTGTCCAACTAAATCTTTTTGAAGAATATCAAGACATCAAACAAGAAAATAAAATGAATGCTACCATTGATGAAATCAAAAACAAATTTGGCAAAAATAGTTTAATTAAAGCATCGAGCCTCTTGCCGGATTCAACAGCAATTGAAAGAAATAGCAAAATCGGAGGTCATCATGAATAAAGACCGCGGTATGATTAAATGGTTACCATTCAACTCTCTTATCAATGGCAAACAAATAGTATATGCTTTAGAAGAAGAAAAGTCCAAAATAAAAATGCCAATAATTTCTGAAGAAGAACAAAAAATATTGGAAGAAGAAATCATCGAAGCTTACTATTGTCAAAACACGGTAATAATAACTTATTATAAAGATGGTTTTCTTTTGAAAACTAAAGCTAAAATAAAAAAGATAGATAATATCTATAAAACTATCTACCTAAGTAACCAATTAAAACTATTATTTAAACAAATATTTACTATCCATAACGAGTATTAATTACTCGTTATTTTCTTGTGTATCATCTTGTATTATCACCGGTTCCATAAACCTCAAATCATAATATTTAAAACCGATATAAAAAGCATAAGTTGTTCTTCCAAAATAATAAAAAACACACAAAGTCAAAATAACTGTCAAAATAACTGATTTGTTCAATAAAGAAGCCTTCCAACCTTTAGTATCTTTATTATTAACCTTTACATTTCGAAAAACTATTGGTTCTTCGATATCTTTTAACAATGGTTCTTTCATCTAATCACACCCTTATATTAAAATAATATCATAAATTTTCTATTTAAGAAAGATATTTTTACCAACAAAATTCGTCATTATTTTCTTCTATTGACACTTACAAGTTCGATATCATCTGTAAGTTGCTTGATTCTTTCAATTATTCTCCTACTCTTTACTTTATCTTCACTATTTTTCGTTATAGCCAAAGTTGCTTCTAGTTCTTTAATAGTTAAATTAGAAGTAAAAAAAGTTGTAAGTTTATTATTCATCCGATATTGTAATATTGTTCCTAAAATTTCATCTCTCCCCCACACCGTAACATTTTCAGCTCCAATATCATCCAAAAGTAAAATATCGACATTTTGTAAATATCTAATTTTATCTTCAACTAAGCTAAAGTCATCTTTCATATTGCGTAGCAATTCCGGAAAATAGACAATTTCTATTTGCGCATTCTTCTTAACAGCCAACTCATTTAATAAAGCCGCTAACAAAAAAGTTTTACCACTACCAAAAGAACCATGCAAATATAATCCTTTCAAAGTATTTACCTTTTCATATTTATCATAAAATTCTTTAATCCATTTTATGACAGGCAATCTATTTTTATCATTAATGTCAATATCTTTCATTCGGGCATTTTCCAGTTCATTTAAAGATTTTTTCTTTTCTGCTAAAGCTTTATCTTGCAATTTTTGGTACTTACAAGGAGTAAAGATAAATTTAATACTATCTTGATCAACATCAGGATATAACACATGACCATTAACTCTATTCTTGCACATAAAAAGTCCCTTACAAGCACTACATTTTTTTAATTCTGCACAAGTATCTTGTAACTGGGAATTATTTTTCATTGCCAACTTCTTACTTATTTTTAATCTCTTGACCAAATTACTAAATTCTTCATCTTGCATTGCTTGCTGTAAATTTTTTTCTAATTCTTTTTCAATTTTCTCACTCAAAGTCATCTTAATTACTTCCATTATTTAAACTCCTTAAATAAATTTTCTACTTCCTTTTGCTCTTCTTCACTAAGTTCTTGTTTTTGATTATCTTTACTAAACCATACAGGTTCAGCACTTTCATTCTTGCTTGTTATTTTCTTACTCAACTTCTTATTTTCTTTTTCAGCAAAATCCATAGCTTCACTGGCATTTTTAAGCCCTGCCCGTTTCCATTGACCAGCAATAGTTTCAATATAAGCTCGTGATAATCTGTTGTTGTTCTTTCTTAAAACATAATCGAGCAAAACATTTACTACCGCCGGGGGCATTTCCAAATCAATAACCAACATTTCAATTATCTTTATATCGGCATTCGTCGGTTTAACCCCTCGATATTTATTTCTAAGAAAATCGACCGGATTGATGCTTTCAAAAAGTTGAATAATCTTACCTCGCATCGAATTATCCCCAGCTGGTGTTTTTAAATATTCTGGTTGACTCCTATATATAAGCGTTGGCAAAGCTCCATTATTAAATTGATACATTTTCCTTGCTGCTTGTCTCAAAGCATTTTTATCGATCATTCCAAATTCATTTAAAACACTTCTAATTAATTCCATCATTTTAAGTGAATCAATTTTATAAATAAAGGCCAATTGATTAATTAATTCTTTTGTCTTTTTATTAAAAGCTCTTTCATTAATTATTCCCTTTGGTATCGAAGAAATAATCAAATCAAAATCTACTTGGTCAGTACACTCAATATCACTTATACTTCTTTCAACACTTTCAAAAACAGGAATATCTGAAACTGCAGTATACACTTCATCCATTTTCTTGGAAATGTCAATATATTCCTTCGTATCTATTTTTAACTTTTGATATGTCTTTTTCAAATATTCATACTCTGTTGCTCCAATATTATCATACAAAACAACATTTAAAATAGGATGATTTAAAAATTCTGTTGGACTGAGTGGTGAATATAGTTCATAAATATAACTATTAACATCCCCACTTTTATAAAAAGTTTTAACCAATCCCACCGCTTCCAAAGCTTCCCTTGCTTCTTTTATAGCTCTCAAAGGGCACTTCAAAATACTCATTAAATGATGATGATTAAGTTTCCTTGAAACTTGGTTGATACCATCCAAATCATTCCACAAAGTAAGATAAAGACTAACTGCCAAATGACCAATTATTGGTTCATAAAACGTAATTAAAACTTTTTTATCAAAATCAGTTAAAACCGTTCTATTAAATATTACATATCTATCTGCAGGTAAAAGCGTAACATTTTCCATTCTTGGTCACCTCGAATAATATTATATCACCTAAACAAGATAAAAAGAACTAAAACTAGTTCTTATCATGTCTTTGATTTTGAACACGTACCCTTACTTGTTCTTTACCCAAAGTATCTTTAGGATTTATTTCATCTTCAATTAATTCTTGCAAATAAACTATATCATTTACAGACCAACCTAATCCTTCTAAATCACTTAAATGTCCTATATTATATAAACCGATAAGTCGCTTCTTTTCACAATTAAAGAACTTACTCAAAATTTCTCCACGTACTTCTGTTTCATTAATACTGCTTATGCGACTGTCTTCTTGTCCTTTTTCTAAACTTTGAAGTAAAGATACACTTAGTGTTTGAGCATCAGTTAAATCTTTTCTTTCTGCTTTTTTGTTTTGGCAATATTCCTTAACTCCATAATATTTCAAACCATAATATATAGGAAATCCACAACCTAAAGCCACAGGTAAAATTAAAGGTAACTTAGCAGCTTGTAAAAGAGTCACATAACTAATTGCATCAGGCCCCATTAAACTATTTAAAATAGCTCCTCCCCCTAAAGTTCCAACCGTAATCACTATTGGCAAAATAATAGCCAATCTTTTATACTTTTTCTTAGTTTTTTCTGCTCTTTCTATTACTTTGTCACATTCCTTTATTTTTGCATTTAATTCATCAACATTATTTTTTTGACGTATTATTCCATTAGTCATACTATTATTTAACATTATTATCATCCCCTTGTGGGTAACTATTTTAACGTACCCTTAAAATTACTGCAACCCCAAAAGAAAAATAAAATTTGTATTTATGATTAATTTGTGATAATGTCTTAAGTGTTAACTTGCGAAAATGTCTCAAAGTTATATAATATGTCACCGGG
>CALVVH010000041.1 GCA_944363805.1 uncultured Bacilli bacterium | reverse complement strand
AATAAATTGTCTTTAAATTCTTAACAATTTACGTGCTTAAGCACGTGGCCTGAACCTATTTTTCGTAACGGTCAATTTGCAACTTATTTCTCCCTCGTCTAAATTTAGTCTCCTACACGCCTTCTCATAAGTATCTTTAGTTATAAAATACTCCATATTTCTAGGCATTGTCATTATCTTACTAAAAAAGAACTCCTTATTTGCTAAAATCATATTAGGAATTACTACACTAGTATGATAATAATTTAAATTATCATTCATAATACTGCCTCCATCTTAATTTTAACAAATAAAGAGTTCTTTTTCTAGTTATCAAATAGGATTTACATGGATAATTGTCAAATAGATATCATCCAAATTGCTTATTTCTTTTTCTAACCTGTTGGCGATATCATGGGATTCATAAGTAGATAAATTACCATCAACAAAAATAGTAAAAGATACTTGATACATATATCCGACCGGTGTTGCATTGAAATGTTGAATCTTCTTAACCTCTTCATATTTGTCGATAATATTCATTACTTCCCTTTTAGTTTCTTCATTCATTGCCTTATCCATTAATACATTATAACTATCAACAAATATTTTAATACCTGTAATTAAAATAAATATGGCAATACCTAAACCTACCAAACTATCGACCCAATAGATATTAAAGTAGACAAATATTCCTGAAATTAAAGTAAATGTTGTCACAATCATATCATTTCTATGATCTTTAGAATTAGCTAGTAATAGTAGATTATTATATTTTTTATAAATATAATTAGTATATAAAAATAAGCTCAATTTAACTAAAATAGTTACAATACAGACAATGACATACCAAAGAGAAAAGCTAAACTCACTAGGAGTAAAAAACGACATAATAGCATCTTTAAAGACGGTGATAGCAACGAGCATAATCAAAATACTTATGAGAAGGGAATAGATATATTCAGCTTTACCGTGTCCTAGATGGTGATCATCATCCCTTGGTTTACTTGCAATTCTGTTACCAATGTAAGTTAAAACTGAAGAAACTATATCACTCGCCGAATTGATACTATCTGCAATCATCGCCTGGCTATGTGTAAAAATGCCAACAATCCCCTTAATTACTAACAAAAATAGATTGCCAATTATCCCTAAAACACTTGCCACTTTCGTCGATTTATATCTTTCCATAATTTCACCCTCAAAAAAAATGCAAGCCCCTAGATAATCTAACCTGCACAGTAATTAAATTATTAAGCACTTGCATATATAATATTATTATTTAAATTATATTTTGTCAACTATTTTCACAGCATAATAATTTGCTTTTTAGTCAAGCCCGTTATTTTAATAATAAGTTCATCTGCAATACCATTTTCTTTCATTTTTTTGGCATTTTCTTTATTATTTTGAGCACGTCCTTGCGCAATTCCATTATTACGAGCGTCTTCTTTGATACAGTTCAGTTCATATTCTCGTTCTTTTTCAGGATCTAAGTTCAATACTAATGGTTGTTTCAATTTCGTTTTACTAGCTTCAGTTTGCATTAATATATCATCTTGTATAATCTAATTATTAAAACCTCCTTTCACTTATATATATTACCTAGAAGTAATGATTTCCTTTTTTTTAAAGAAAAAAAATAAGTGCTTGCCACTTATTCTTTAGTTAAATTATAAATGTATATATTCATGCTTTAAATATTTAATATATTTAAGTAAATCTTGATATTTTATTGCCAAAGTTTTAGTATTAGTCTCTGGATGCATAAGTAATACTTTTCCTTCTAATCCACTATCAATTATAATTGTAACTAATCCCTCTTTATCATTAATTATTCCTAAAGGAGTTACTCCCCCCTTATCTAAGTTTAATATTCTTTTTAATTCTTCATTTGATGCAAAATGTAACTTTTTGATATTTAATAATTTCTCTAATTCTTTTAAATTTCCTTTTTTATTATCTTCTAATAAATATAGATAATATTTGTTATTATTTCCCTTTAAAAATAGATTTTTACAACCTATTCCCTTAATCAGTTTTTTTATCTTTTGGGCATCATCTGCCGTATATACTGCTTCATGACTAACCATATCATATTTAATTTCTAAATTATCCAAACATTCATAAATCACGATGTACATTCCCCATCATATTTTAAATTATTACTACCAACATAAATATCATTACTATTATTGCATGTAAATAACGAAAAATCTTGATCCCGATATACTGTTGCTTCATCTAAATATTCAACAATTTTAAAATATTTTTCCAAATTATTTATATCTATTTCTCCCATATCTATTGCTTCTTCTAAAGTAAAATAATAATCATCTTCCGTACTATAATATACTTCTGTGCAATCAATATATAGAGTATAATTATCTAACGTTACTTTTCTTAGACTATTACAATTTTCATCTTTTTTTAATACTGCAAAATAATCATGTTCAATTTTATCTTCCGATAAATTTAAATCAATTACAAACAATATATCCATAATAATGATAGCTACTGTCACAAAAGCTAAAATGATATATTTTGTGACCTTTGGCATATTTAAATCATTATCAAACAAATTACGCATTGGAGTAATAAGTTTAAATTTCTTTATAATAAACAAGAAAAGCATTGCTCCGCCGATATTTAAAATAAAATCATCAATATCAAGCCTTCCCGCCGCCAAGATAAATTGAAAAAACTCAATTAATAATACTGTAATAAATAAAAAACCCAATTGTCTTTTATAAGAATCATTCTTTTTATCAAGTAATATTAACAAAAATACAAGGGGCATCAACGCTATCATATTCCCTAAAATATTATAAATACGTACTCCTAAATTGACATTTCCAGCAAGAAAATGAATTATTGTTTTAAAAGGTATAATATTAATATTATTAGTATACATTTCAACATATTTACTATCAAACAAAGCAAAATCAGGTCTATTAATAAATATAGTTAGACATATTAATAAAACTATATACAAAATAAAATACATCTTAATATTATTCTTATATACTTTTTCTTTATTTACTATTATCCCAGTTACAAAAACATGTAATGCTAAAAGAATAAAAAATAGTAAAAACAAAATATAAGAGGAAGAATAATTAGCAAAATTTATCAAATATTCCCCAAATATTAAAATAGATACTAAAAGTAATATATAATTAAAAATAATTAGTTTTTTGTCCATATTCATCTTCCTTTTTTTTATTATAACAGAAAAAGAACAAACCTGAAAATAGTTTGTTCTCATTAATCATGTATTTGACATTTTAAGGGCAAATAAAAGTTGCATTTTGGCAACCTTTACTTAAATGTTTTTATTGATTGTTTTTTCGAGTATCTTTTTAACATCTCGTTCATTAAATGGCTTTAATAAAATATCGACGATTGGATATTTATAAGCTTTAGTAATCGATTCTTTATCATCTACTCCCGTAATAATAGAAGTTGGATACTTATTAAATAAATCATTACTCTTAAAGTAATCTAAGACTTCAAAGCCATTGACATTTGGCATATTTAAATCTAAAAGTATTGCTTTTATCTTACTATTTTGTTTTTCATCATTGATTATATCGATTGCTTCTTTTCCATCATTAGCAACAATTACTTCAAAGTCATCTTTAAATATTTTTAAAATAAAGTTTCTAATTAAGTTAGAATCATCAACAACTAATATAGCTTTATCATGGTTCTTAACAGGTTTCTTGTACGCTTCTTCACTGACATTACCCACTCCCATATATTTTTTTACTAAATTGACCACGCGATTAGCTTCATCCATCAACTCATCAAAATGTTCTGTAACATAATATAGATTGTTAGCTTTACTTTCCATTTCATGGTTATAAGCAAGTTCCCCAAGGTTTTCAAAACCAAAGTATCTAGCATCGCTCTTTAACGAATGGACTTGTATAGCATAATTAGCCATATCTCCAATTTCCTTATAATTTTTAATTAGTTGTAATTTCCCAGGTACTTCATTTAGAAAAACTTCCAATGTTTGATCATAAGTTTCCATATCTCCAAATAATTCTAAAGCCTTTTTAACATTTGCTCCATTTTCAATCAAAATATTAACATCTTTCATCCCAAATTCACTCCTTAATCATTATTCAAATACTTATTAATAATTTTATTTAATTCATCTTTATTGATTGGTTTTGCTAAGTAATCATCAAAGCCATCTGCCAAGTACTTTTCTTTCATTCCTGTAAGAGCATTGGCTGTTAAAGCAATAACTTTCATATCAAAACCCGATATTTCTTTAAGTTTCTTTAAAGTTTCTACTCCACTCATCCGCGGCATCATATCATCGAGCATGATAAGGTCATACTTCTCTCCAGCTTTTATCTTATCGAGACAAGCAAACCCGCTATCGACACTCACTACCTCAATGCCATAAGCATCTAACAACCGCTCTGCGACTTTCAAGTTGATCTTATTATCATCAACCAATAAGACTTTTTTATTATTAACAATTATTTCTTTATTAATGATTTTTTCTGCATCGACCTTAATTGTTGGATTTTTAACAATTCGTTGATCGAGACATACTGTAAATTTAGAACCTTTTCCAAAGACACTTTGAACAACAATTTTGCCGTGCATCAAATCGACTAGCTTTTTGGTAATTGCTAATCCCAATCCTGTGCCTTCAATTGTCACATTATCTTCCAAGTCTAATCTTTCAAATTTATTAAATAATTTATCGATATTTTTTTCTTTAATTCCAATACCCGTATCTTCAACAGATATTATCAATCTACAAATATCTCCCTTTATTACTGAATCAATTTTAAATTCAATCCAGCCTTCCTTAGTATATTTAATTGCATTAGTTAAAATGTTGACACATATTTGTTTAACTCGTCCTGCATCACCATATAAAACCGACGGCAAAGACTTATCAAAGTTTGTTTTAAACTCGATTGGTTTATCACCAAGTCTTCCCTTTGATAAAGCAACTAACTCATTAATTACTTTCTGTGTACTATACTCATTACTGACAATTTCTAATTTATTGGCTTCAATCTTTGATATATCAAGTATTCCATTTACTATTTCAAGCAAATTATCTGAAGCCATAACGATATCTCTAACCTCATCTTTCGCTTTATCAGGTACTGTATCATCATCAAGTAAAATATTACTAAACCCCACAATCGCATTAAGGGGCGTCCTAATTTCATGAGACATATTTGACAAAAAATCTGTCTTCGCAGCATTTGCTTTTTCGGCAGTATCCCTAGCAATGTTTAACTGCTCAATCATCTTGATATCAGGATCCTCTATTGTGAAGTACATAATATAACATAATAAAGCCATTATAACATCATAAATAATTAAACCTTTAAAAGCTAAAGAAGCAACATAAAGTATAATAAGCATACTCAATATTATAAAAATTGTATAATATCTTTTATCCTTTTTTTTAAAATTAACTAAAGTAAATACAATATTAATAACAATCAAAATGGCAACAAAAGCATACCCTAAAAATATTGTTGGCCCTGTTGTATTTCTAACAGTACCTATTTCAATAATTTCAATATGTGTAAAACAGGTAATTGCATAAAAAGCAACTGTCAAAAGAGCAACACTCAAAAATACCGTTTTATAGTTATCCTTTAACCTTTTATAAGAAATCAATAAAGTATAAGCTAGTAAACAAGAAAAAATCAAAACAAACATTGTAGCAATTACTTTATTTAAATAATCAATTAAAGTAAAATATGTCGTATTTAAAGCCTCCAAAGAAGTGTAAGCACTAAGGAAATGAATAAAAGTATCTACCGCAGCTGAAATCAAAGAGGCAATTATAATAGTGCTATACATTTTGTTTTCTACCAAAGGCACTTTCTTCTTAAAAAGATAAACTACCCCAAGCATCAATATAAATATTAAAGAAAATAACGGCAATTCAAATTCAAAGGACATACTATCACCACAATATTCTATCTATATTCTTACAATAAAATTATATCACAGGTAACCCTAAAATAAAAGATTATTATTTTTTATTCCAATTTTTATGCATATAATCCTTGAAATTATACTTTTTAGCCTCTTGCCTTCTTACTAAAATTGGTCCCATTATTCCAGCATTTTCTGGAGTTATAACTATATCATCCATACTTTCTTGAACAGCATTAAACTCTTTATCATCAGCATCCAAATATTGAGTTAGCTCTTCATCCCAAACGTCTTTAGTCCATTTAGTTTTTTTATACTCTTGTCTTCTTTGTTCCATAAAATCTAATCTTGGATCTTCTCCAAGTTCTGACCTCACTATTGGAGTTGCATGTTTTTCCATTTCTTCATAAAGTAGAGTTGATAAAACATCTCGCAAATAACCCAAGGCTTCTTTTTTATCATCAAATCTAGCTAAATCAATAGGATCCCCAACATTCATATAGATTTCATTGGTACCGAATTCATAAAATGGTGCTATCGGAACTACTTCACAACCAGTGTTTTTGGCCAAAATATAAGGACTAGAAAATAACTTTTGACATAATAAATTTTCAGAATTATTTAAACCCCCTTCTGCAAAAATAAGTACGCTATTGCCATTTTCTAAAACCCGTTGCATTTTTTGTACCGCTGAACTTCTACTTTCTTGATTATATCGATCGACATAAATAAAACCATTTAACCAAGCTGCATAAACTTGCTTATTCACTTCCAATTGATCAGTTGTTCCAAATAAAACATAAGTACATCTATCTATCATTGCTAAATTAGCTATTGTATCTTCAATAAAATTGTGTAAAGAAACAAAAATATAAGATTTATCCTTTTCTAATTTGGGATATCTATCAATGATAACATCCCCTTTTACAGCTTTCATCAAAGCTTTTCGCAACAACGGATTAATTACTTTTCTAATTTTCATTCCAGTATCCGAAGTAAAATTATTAACATCTGCACTTTTAAATCTCAATAAACCATAATTTTTCATAAAACCTCACCACATAAAGAATAATATATTATTTGAATAAATGCAATATTTTTTGATAAATGCGCTCCAATAAAAACGACGTAAATACGTCGTTTTTATTGGAGTACTCCTTTAATTCTTCTTACACCTGCTGAAGAAGATTCTTCCTTAATTATTTTAAATGTTCCAAGTTCACTTGTATTTCTTACATGAGGTCCCCCACAGATTTCTTTTGAGAAATCTCCAATAGTATATACTTTAACTATACTTCCGTATCTATCTTCAAAAGTTCCGTGAGCACCTTCCTTTTTAGCTTCTTCATAAGGCATTTCTTCCATAGTAACTGGAATACCTTCTTCAATCTTTTCGTTGACTATTTTAGTAAGTTCAGCTTTTTCTTCATCACTCATCTTATGATCTAAATTGAAATCAAAACGAATTCTTTCACTAGTAATATTACATCCTTTTTGGATAATATCTGGTCCATACATTTGTTGTAAAGCAGCTAGCATTAAATGAGCTAAAGTATGATATTTAGTTGATTCATAAGAACTATCAGCAAGTCCTCCTTTAAATGAACCAGCATCGATTGTTCTTGATTTTTCTTGATGTTCCTTAAACTTTTCTTCAAAGCCTTTAGTATCTACTTTTAAACCATTTTCTTTGGCTAGTTCTTCAGTCATTTCAAGTGGGAAACCAAAAGTATCAAATAATTTAAAGGCATCTTCTCCACTTATAATGTCCCCTTCTAAGTGTTTAATTACTTTATAAAATAATTTTTCTCCATCTTTTATCGTCTTACCAAACTTGATACCTTCTTTTTCTAATTCACTAAAAATAAATTCTTTATTCTTTTCTAGTTCATGATAAACAGTTTGATAATCATCGATTACTACTTGAGCAAGTTTTAATAAAGTATCTTCCATAAGACCTAATTTTCTTAAATGTCTAATAGCTCTTCTGATAAGTCTTCGAAGTACATAACCAGCTCCAACATTTGATGGAACTATTCCATGATCATCCCCTAAAATGAAGGTTGAAGTTCTTACATGATCCATAATAATTCTAAAAGACTCTTTATTTTCTTCATAGTTTTTACCTGATAATTCTTCTATCTTTTCTTTCAAATTTTGAAAAACATCAGAATCATATACTGATTCTAAACCATTTAAAACAGTAATAGTTCGCTCTAAGCCCATACCAGTATCGACATTTTGTTGAGCAAGTTTAGTTAAATTGCCTTCTTCATCCCGGTAGTATTCCATAAATACATCGTTCCATATTTCTAAATACTTACCACAATCACATGCTGGACTACAGTCTGGACCACAAGCTGGCTTACCTGTATCATAAAACATTTCTGTATCTGGACCACATGGACCTATACCACTACCTAAAATCCAGAAATTATTTTCTTTAGGTAAATAAAATAAATGATCTTCACTTACACCTAAACTCTTCCAAATATTATATGATACCTCATCCTTTGGAGCTGTTTCATCCCCAGCAAAGCAAGTAAAATAAAGTTTTTCTTTAGGAATATTTAAATAATCTGGGCTAGTTAAAAATTCATAACTCATCTTTATAGCATCTTCTTTAAAATAATCTCCCAAAGACCAATTTCCTAACATTTCAAAGAATGTCAAATGGGAATTATCACCTACTTCATCGATATCACTAGTTCTAATACACTTTTGGACATCACAAAGTCTATTTCCAGCTGGATGCTTTTCTCCAAGCAAATAAGGAACTAAAGGATGCATTCCTGCTGTTGTAAATAAGACTGTCGGATCATTCTCTGGCACAATTGATGCCGATGGAATTATCGCATGATTATGACTTTCAAAAAATTTTAAATAAAAATCTCTTAGTTCTTTACTAGTTAGTTGTTTCATTTTCTATTCCCTCCAAATACTTAAACACTTTATCTTTTAAAGCATTCAAATCGTCATTAGCAAATGTTATATCAAATTCATTATAACTTTCTAATGCCGTTTCGGTAATATGTGATTGTTGGGCAATTGTAAGCTTACTTTTAGCAAATTGATTTTCTACTAAAATACTATAAACTTCATCATAGTTTTCTTTCATTTCTTCAAATTCTTCTGGCATTCTAGCATCAGCTATAATTACAATATCGATTCCTGCCAAAGCATAGATATTGATGTCTTCGATCATTCTCTTAGTAAAAAAGTACTTATCATATGCTCTTATCTTCGAACCAAATTCTTGTAAGAAATCTCTTGGCTTAACCCCACTAATACCATCCCAATCAGTTAATTCTTTAGCAAATTCTTTTAAATATTTGCTATATTCTGTAATGACGCATTTCTTCAATTTATAAATATAAAACTCATTTATAAATTTAGCTACTTCTCCTTTACCTGAACCACTTTTACCCCCAACTACAAATATTTTCATGTTTCCTCCTTAAAAAAAAACAAAAAGAATGGCTCCAAGGAGTGCATATTGCACGGTACCATCCTTATATTTAACTTTAAATTCTTAACGCGAATAACGATTAATCTAAGAAAGTAGCATCAAGAAGTATTTTTATTAGTTTCCACCAACCACTAATTCTCTAGGTAAAAATTATTCTTCTCAAAATCTTTCCTCAAACAATTACTTATTTAATATATCACACTAATTTTTATTCTTCAACCACTTCTGGCTTTTTTTCTTGAAATAATTCAAACTTTTTAACTAAAAATTTCCATATAACTTTAAATATTGACATGATTGGTACTGCTAAAATCATTCCCACAATTCCAAAGAAATGACCAAATATCAACAAACCACAAATTATAGTTACTGGATGAAGTTTTGTTGCTTTACTCATAACAACTGGTTGTAAAATATAGCTTTCCACAAGTTGAACGATTATCGCAATAATTAAAACTCCAATTCCCACCAAAGGACTTTGTGTAAATGCCACTATTGCAGCAACAGCTGTTCCAATATATGGCCCTATGTACGGAATTAAATCGGTAATTCCACAAAACAAACCAAATAATAATGCCGAATTAAGACCCACTATAGAAAAACCAATAGTATCACAAACAAATACCATACAAGCAACTAATAATGTTCCATTAACACTTTTTCTTACTTCTTTTCCAATATTTTCTAACAATCCTGCAATTTCCATTTGATGTTTTTTTGGTATAAGTTTTAAAAGTAATACAGTTACATTATCAAAATCAAATAACATATATAAACCGATAATTAAACCAAAGAAAATACTACCTAAACCACTAAATAAATTACTCATGATATTAACCAAAGTTGTTGGTATACTACTAGTAATTGTATTGCCATAATCTTCAATCGCTGAAAGCACAGTATTTACATCAAACCCATTGATATCGACATTATCAAACAAATCTTCAATAAAAACAGTAATCTTATCTAATATCGCTGGCAAAGACTTAAGAAGTTCGTTTAATTCCTTATAGATAATTGGAATAAATATCCTAAAGAATACAACCAAAAACAATATAAACACTATATAAACTATAATTGACGCTAGTATCCTAGGAACACCTTTTTTAGTCATTTTATCAACCAAAGGAGCAAATAACCAGGCTACTATAAAACCGATAAATAATGGGGAAATGACACTCAAGACATTTCCTAAAAACTTAAAAATACCAATTTCCTTACAAAGCAAAAACACCACTAAAACAATACTTACTACCAAGACAATAAAAAGCAGTTTTAAAATATTCTTACCTAAATAGATAACTTCATTTAATCCATCGATGTCTAATTTATTCTTTTTTCTAAACATAATATACTCCTTACCTATTATTATAATACAAATTTATGAAAATTATCTAAATTATGTCAAAAAATGCCAAATATTTACATTATATAGCACAGAAAAAGCCACTTACTTCTAAGCCGCTTTATCTCTAATCAATTCTTGTTTTTGTTCAATTTCTCTATCTTTATTTCGCCATTCTAATAGATAGATAATATATTTTCTTTGTACTAAGTAAGGCAGATTAAATATAATATCACACACATCATCTAAATTATTAGTTAGTATCGCCAATTTAAAATCATTTAAAACTTTACTATCTTTAACCCAAGCTCCCAATTTATTAATAAGTTTATTGGCGTTAATCTTATCCCCCATTTTATCTTTTAAAAACAAATCTATTCTAAAATTATCATAAAAATCTCTATCAATTACTGGTATCGGTTTATGTTTTTGATTATCTTGTACAACCAAATTACCATTTAAATATCTTTGTTCTGCGATGTTAGCCCTTTTAATAGCTTCTAATATTTCTTGTCTCGAAAAATACATTGTAAAAGTATCGAGTTCTGCTAAAGTATTTGGATGATATCCATTAGCAATATCTAACCGTGATATATCGATTAATACAAAGTCTCCTGGTCTATCTAAAAGTGCCAAAAAGTGCCGTTGTTCTTCTGCTTTCTTCATATAATCACTCCCTTTTTAATGAAGAGAGTATTATACCATTAAACTAAAACATTGTCAACTACCATGCAATAAATTGCATGGCTTGCTTGTGCAGTTATAATAGATATGTAACATTTATTCCAATTTGCCATCAAAATTTCAGGAACCGATAATGTGGTAATAA
>CALVVH010000040.1 GCA_944363805.1 uncultured Bacilli bacterium | reverse complement strand
GTTGCTGGTGTAGTAAAATATGAAAGATCTGGTAAAAATAGAAAGAAAGTAAGTGTTTACGAAGCGTAAGCACTTTTATTGTTTTATAAAATAGACTGTTGCAAATTACAACAGTCTATTTTGTTACTAAAAAATTCATTACTAAATCAACTAATATATCTTTTTCTTTAGGGTTAGATTCCGCAATCAATAGGGTAAGAGCAACTAGTGTATTATTATCAATTACTTGCATACTATCTTTGTATAATATATCGTAATAATCCAAAAAGTAAATAAATAAAGTAGCAGCAATTCGTTTGTTTCCATCGATAAACACATGATTTTTAATTAACCTATAAAAGAAATTGGCGGCTTTTTCTTCTGTAGTAGGGTAGACATCACTGCCATCAAAAGATTGATAGATTGCTCCAAGGATTGCTTTTAATCCTTCGTTTCTCTCTAAAGCAAATAGATTACTATCATTATTAAATCGCAATTTACTTATTACATCCATACACTCTTCATAGGTAATCTTATTATCGTTTTTGGTGCCTTTTGGCTTACTTAAACACTTATGATCGTAATCATCTAGTAAATTTAAAGCATTTGAATATCTTTGAATAACCTTAATGATTTCAGTTGCTTCATCAGCATTAAGCTTAGTATCAATTCTTCCTGCTATGTCAATTAATTTAACAGTCTTTTCTAAATATTCTAATCTTTTTTGATTGACAGCATAACCTTTTAATAGATAATCTTTTAGTATTTTATTAGCCCATCTTCTAAATATTATCCCATTTTGAGATTTTACCCGATAACCTATACTAATAATCATATCTAAATTGTAAAATTCTATATTTCTGGTTATTTCACGATTACCTTCTTTTTGAACTATTGCAAAATTTGCAACAGTTGCTTCATCTTTTAATTCTTCTTGTAAAATATTTTTAATATGCCGTGATATAACAGACTTATCTCTATCAAATAGTTTAGCTAATTGGTCTAAAGATAGCCATACTGTTTCATCTTTAACATTTACTTCCAATTTTACATCCTGATTTTCAAATAGTACTATTTCATTTTCCATAACGTCATCTTCCTTTCTTTTGGGGTTTACACTTAGCACTTAATTCTCCTCCTTTCTAAAGGGTAAAATTTATTCCTTCACTTATATATATTACTTAGAAGTATCTATTTCCTTTTTTATTTTTAGATTTTTTTCAAATTTTTAATATAATTGTGATATAATGAAGTTGTTAATATAAAGAATTGTCAACAGGGGAAATTAAGAAAAATGGAGTAGGAGTATGTTTAAAAAAAGATATTTAATTGCATCTATTATTATATGTATTTTAGTTGGAGGCAGTTTCGTATATAAAAATATTACAAATACAAATCCAACAATAAATAATATATTGTCAAATTCCGCTTATGCTTACTTGCCAGATGAGGCTAAAGAATATGTAATGGATGTCTATAATGCAACTGGTGAGTTGATTTTAACTGAAAAAAATAAAGAAGAAAATACTCCTTATTTGAATCCCCAATATGTAAAATATTTAGAACTGAGTGCAGAGGAAAAAGCCAAACTAGATTTAATTCCCGATATTTATAGTATAGATTATATCGCTACTTCTTCAACTGATGAAGAAGTATTGCGAGCAGCATATGATTTGCGAGATGTTGATGGTAATAATTATGTTAGTCCTATTAAAAATCAAGAAAGTTCCGGCTTATGTTGGGCTTTTGCTACCTTAGAACAAGCTGAAAGTTATCTTATGATTCAAAATAAAGAGCCATATTCCGAAAGTAGCCAGACTTTTTCCGAAAGACAATTAGACTATGCAACTAGCAATAATGGAATACTAGATTATGATAATCAATTTGGAAGTAGGGCATTATTAAATGGGGGAGGTAATTTTTTCTATGCTTCGGAAATAATGTCATATGGGTTGTCTTTAGTGGATGAAAGTTTAATGCCATTTGATGAAAGTATAGAAATGCAAAAACTAAGCAGTATTTTTAACTTCGATAATTCCTTATATGAAGTAGAACAAACAATTGAATTGGGTACACCTGCTGGCAAAACAAGCTTGGAATATGAATTTGGTAATATATGTTCGGAATATGATATTGTCGATGAATATGAAGAATTTGAGGATTGTATAAATAATTATGAAGCGACATTACAAGAACGAATTTTATATGAAGCTAAAGATAGTATTAGAAAATATGGTGGTGCTTATGTCGGAACAGTAAGCCCTAGTTCTAGTTGCTCTTTTCAAAATAGTGATGGGAGTAATGTTATAAATGTTTCTTCCTCTTGTCATTCCATTCAGGAAGGTCATGCTTTACATGTTATTGGTTGGGATGATAATTATGAGTATGAGTATTGCGATGTAGGTAATTATAATCGAGCTTCCGTAAATGGCGTTTGTGAGCAAGGAGAGTTAAAGAAAGGAAAAGGAGCATTTATTCTAAAAAATTCTTGGGGGGAAAAAGCTGGATATGAATATGTTTATTTAACTTATAATTCGTTTGCTGCTGGTGCTTCTTCTCCTGAATTTTCTTATATTACATCGATGTCTAGTAATGAAGCAAAAGATTGGGATAACTTTTATCCAATGAATTTGACTTATGATGGCTATATAGGATATAAACAACGTGTGCAACAAACATTTGAAAACAAAATAGGTGGCGAAGAAAAACTGAAAAAAATAAAATTTATTGTAGGTTCTTATGATTCTTCTTTCACAATAAATATAACTGTTGGTAATACTATGTATAGTGATAAGATAACCAAAGAGTATCCAGGAATTTATACAGTGGACTTATCTGATAGAGATATTTATATCGATAGTTTAGAGACTTTTACCATAAGCATAAGTAGCGATACTTCCTATTTAGTTAGTGATTCTGTTTCCGTCTATACTTCCAATGTTGATGAGATTCCAATTATTAAAACTGATGAAATTGTAACAGATGATTTATCTTTTATTGTTTATTCGGATACGAAAAATATAGATTCAAATGAGCTAATAGACTATAAATTATTTGCTGGTGAAACCGAACTAGAAAATTACTTAGTGGTTAAAGATAATGAAGTTGCTGCCAACAATGTCAATGCTTCTATTGAAATTGTTAAAAAAATTGATAAGGGCGAGTATACATTAGTTCAAAGCTATAATGGCTATTCTTATCAAACTAAATTGACCTTGACAAAAGCTTATAATTTAGATGGTAAGGGTACAATTGATGATCCTTATCTAATAAATAATCAAGAAGAATTAAAATCGATGTCCGATAATTTAGCTGCTTATTATAAACTCAATAATAATATTGTATTAACTGAAGATTGGTTACCTATAGGAACCAAAGAAGAACCATTTACTGGTGGTTTTGATGGTAATGGTTACACCATATCCGATTTAACATCAAATAGTAATACATTAGATTATATTGGCTTATTTGGATATGTTACTGCTTTAGAAAGAAGCCCAATATATTTTAAAAATGTAACAATAAAAGATGCCAATATAAAGGGAATTAATGAAGCAGGAATATTAATAGGACATCTTCAAATTCAAAGAAATTCGAATATCGAAATAGATTCTGTTTATATGATCGGTGGCTCATTATCTGGTACTAATGCTGGTTCACTTATCGGTTATATTCTTAATGAAGGATATAACCAAATACCTGAATCTTTTACAATAAATAATATATTTTCTTCAGTTAATATAGTTAATTCCTCTAATTCTGGTATTATCGGCTATAATTATGCTGTTGATTGTAATATTAATTTTTCCAATATTCAAAATATAGGTATTACGTCAAGTAATATTGCTGAATCGCCTGCAATGAATAAAAACAATTCATTTATAGGCCAAACCGCCAAAAATTCTTATAATATTAATAATTTCATATTTAGTGGTTTTACTAAAACAAATAACGATACTTTCAATCACTTAATTCAAGGTTCAGACTTTAACGGTTCTAATGGCTATTATCTAAAAATGCCAAATAATTTTTGGAATAATACTAACGATAATGTCTATGTTGTAGATTCAATTATAGATTTAAAAAATAAAGAAAACTATCAATCTTGGGAAGATTTTGATAATTACTGGAAGATAGAGACGGTTGATGGAATAACTAGAATTCCAACGTTAAAAGGGGCAAATGTCTCATATACCACTATTCCTGATATTAGCATCAATATTAAAGATACTATTTCATTGCTGGAATATATTACTCCTACAACAGATGCCAGTCAAATTACATATCAAATAAAAGACAATGAAAATGTAATCAAAGTTAATAATGTATATCAAGAAGATAGTACTATTCCTAGCGATATAACAATTGAAGGCTTAGAATATGGTGAGGCAACAATCCATATTGTAAGTAGTTATGACGGATATGAAAAAGATATAAAAATTGCTGTTGTTGATCCAGGAAAGACTAATATTATTTATCATGCAAATGATAATAACGGTGAACAATATATTCAAAAAGTTAAATTAAATACAAATTATCAGTTAATTGAAAATCCATTTGCTAATGAAGGATACAAATTTAAAAATTGGAATACTTTGGCTGATGGAAGTGGTAATACATATGCTTCTTTACAGGAAATGAATGGTACAGAGAGTGTTATCCATTTATATGCTCAATGGAAACCTATTACATATAAAGTAATTTTTAATTCCAATAATGGTAGTGATGAACTTATCGAGCAATTTCTTACTTATGATAAAGAAGAAAAATTAAATAAAAATTCATATACCAATGCTGGCAGTGTATTTATTGGGTGGAATACCGAGCCTGATGGTACCGGAACATACTATTCCAATAATGAGTTGGTTAAAAATCTAACATCTACCGATAATGCTGAGATTAATCTATATGCCCAGTGGTCCGAAAAAACATACGATGTAAATTATTATTATAATTTAAAAAATACGGTATCATTACTTGATACTTATACCTATGGTTATGGTGAAAAATTTGATTTATTAGATGTCGAAAAAGTAACTGGTTATAAATTTGTTTATTGGGGAACAAAACCAGATGGCACAGGAATTAATTACCCAGTAAACGGAGCTGTAAAAGATCTTACAACCGATGCAGCAATTGATCTTTATACTATTTTTGAACCCATAACTTATAAGATTGTATTTAATTCTAATAATGATTTAAAAGAAACCAAAGAACAAATATTTACTTACGATGAAGAAGGAAAGTTATCTTCTAATACATTTACAAAAACTGGTTATAGATTTATTGGCTGGAATACTTTAGCTGATGGCAGTGGAATAACATATACTGATGAACAAACAATAAAGAATTTAACTGCCAATGCCAATGAAACAATAAACTTATATGCAATATGGGAAGAAGAATTTGACTATGTAATTAATAACTATAGTGTAGATTATACTAATAATTATATTAGTAAAGTATTTGTTAATACCACTATCGATAATTTTAAAAATAATATTACTTTAGGTTATGGATATCGTCTGGGTGTTGAATATCGTGAAATAAATAACAATAAAGTAATATATACTGATGGTAAAACACAAATATATAAAGGGGATAAATTATATAGGGAATTTACTAATGTTGTAATCGGTGATATTAATGGCGATGGCATAATTAACTCAGCAGATTTGCTTCGCGTAAGACAACATTTGTTAGGTAGTGTTACATTAACAGGAGGGTATTTCTTAGCTTCGGATATTAATTATGATTTTTCAATTAATTCAGCAGATTTGCTGAGAATAAGGCAACACTTATTAGGTAGCAAACCTATATCATAATAGTTTGGAGGAATTAAAATGAAAAAAATAAAAATTTTGTTATTAGCAATACTTACATTTTTTACTCTAAATAAAAATGTATTTGCGACATCTGCTAGTCTATCTACTAGTTCTAGTAGTGTATATGTTGGAGATACTTTTACTGTATCAGTTAATGTATTTGCTGCTGCCTGGAATGTTCACACATCTGTAAGTGGCCCTGTAAGTGGCTGTATAGTTAACCAATCAGATGCTTCTGCTGATGCTATGAATACGAATAAGACATTTACAGCGACTTGTACTGCTACTGGCGAAGGAACTATCACTATTACTTTATATGGTGATGTAACTGGAGATGCCGATATTTATGCAACTACGGTATCAGGAACAAGAACAGTGACAGTATCTAAAAAGCCTGCTTCATCAGGAAACAATAACAGTAGTAATAATAATTCTAATAATTCAAATAACAATACGACTTCAAAATCTTCTAATAATAAAATAAAGGAAATATCTGTCGAAGGTTACGATTTAGTTAAAGAAGAAGATAATAATTATACATTAACTGTACCTACTGATGTGACAAGTATTAATGTTTTAGCAACTGCTGAAGATGCTAAAGCAAATGTAACAGGGACAGGAAATCATAATTTAGTTATAGGGGATAATAATATTGAGGTTACTGTAACTTCTGAATCTGGTAGAGAAAACAAGATAAATATTAAAGTTACCAGAAAAGATGGTTATTATTTGGAAGACTTAGAAAATGTACTTGATAATACCACCATCGAAGGAGTGAATATTAATATTTTATCTGATACTATAATCAGTAGCGAACAACTTGATAAAATAAAGAGTAGTAAAAAGATAGTTAATTTAAATTATAATGATAATAGATTAATATATTCATGGATTATAGATGGTTCATTAGTAGATAATAGTAATGATTTCTTAACTACTATTTCTTATGATAGTAATAACAAGAGTGATATGCTCAGATTATCTAATTATGCTGATGGTTTATTTATAAGTGCTAGTGGATCTAGTGCTGCTCCAGATGGCACCAAAATAAGACTATATGTCGGTGATAAATATAGTGATGGTGAGTTAGTTAATATTTATACTTATTCCAAGGATGCCGATGAATTAAACTTAGATCAAAGAGATTTAGAAGTAACTGCTGGTTATATAACATTTAATGCTAGTGAAACAAGTGACTATCTAGTTACTATGTCTAATATTACTTCTATTAGTAAAAATGTTTCTGATGTTGCTTCATCTAGTAATTTGATTTATATAATAATAATTGCTTTGTTATTATTAGTAGTAATAGCTGTGCTTTCGTTTTTTATGATTAGAAGTAAGATAAAAAAGAAAACATTATCAAATAGTAAAGAACCAGAAGAAATGCTATAAGAATGTTTTAAATATAAGATAAAAAAACTGATATTGTAAGACAATTTGTCATAAAAATATCAGTTTTTAGTATTTAATGGAACTAATTTTTAAATTTAGCATCTAGGTAATAAATAGGCCTTTTTTCTTTATTATATTGGATTTCAAAGTCAGTCATTAAATTGGGAATGTTTCTTTCATCATTATGCAAATCTAGGCTGACAGTATCAAATACGTACCAATAATTAGATAAAGTTTCTAAAGAGTAGGCAAACAAGCCTTTGTTATCCGTTTTTAAAATAATATGTTTATCTTTTTTAAATATCCTATCATATAACTTTAGGTAGGATTCATGAGTAAATCTGTTTTTTTCGTCACGTTTTTTTGGCCATGGTTCTGAAAAAGTTAGGTAGATTGTATCAATTTCTTTACCAAAGATATTTATGATATTTCGAGCATCATCTTTGATTAGTTTTAAATTTTTAATATTTTCTCTTTCTAGCTTTTTGGCAGCTGTGGCAATTTGTGATTCATTTAGCTCCAACCCAATAAAATTATACTCGGGATATTTTTTAGCCATTTGCATGATAAATTCACCTCGGCCAGTTCCTAGTTCTAAATAAATAGGATGGTGATTTCCAAAGAAATCATTCCATTTACCTTTATATTTAGTGGGGTTGCTTACATAATATTTGCTATTATTTAAAATGCCATTTGCATTTTTTACTACATTATATTCCATTTTCTCACATCCATTAATATTTTACCACGAGCAATTGTTTTTTGAAAGGGATTATGATAATATATACATAGGTTAATAGTGAAAGTATATTTAATTTTAATTAAGGGGAATGGTGCGAATGGAACGTAATAATGTAACAGAAAATCAGTTTTTAATATATGAATTGGATAATGACATTAAAGTTGATGTTATCTTAGAAGAAGAAAATGTTTGGCTTACTCAAGAACAAATAAGTAAATTGTATAATAAGGCTAAATCTACAATTAATGAACATATAAATAATATATTTAATGAAAAGGAATTAAATAAGGATGCAGTTATTCGGAATTTCCGAACAACTGCAAAAGATGGTAAATCATATAATGTTAATTATTATAATCTTGAAATGATAATTGCTATTGGATTTCGAGTAAAATCTAATCAAGGTACTAAATTTAGAATATGGGCAAATGAAAAATTAAAAGATTATTTAGTAAAAGGATATAACCTAAATGTAGAAAGATTTAAAAGTAATGGCAATGATCCATATTTCGATGAACTTCTTGATAAAATAAGAGATATAAGATCAAGTGAAAAAGTTTTTTGGCGAAAAATATTAGATATATATGCAACTTCGATTGATTATAGTCCCAAAAAAGAAATTACAATTAATTTTTTTAAAACTATTCAAAATAAGATGCATTTTGCTGTTTCCAATAATACTGCTGCTGAAATAGTTTATAATAGAGTTGATAGTAATAAGGATAATATAGGACTTACAAATTTTAAAGGAGATATTCCTACTAGAAAAGAAACAGAAATAGCAAAAAATTATTTGACATATGAAGAATTACAGGTTTTAAATCGATTGGTGTCTGCTTATCTTGATATTGCTGAAATTAATGCATTAAAAAGAAAAGCAATGACTATGCAAGACTGGATTAATGAATTAGATAGTTTTTTAAAAATGACACATAATGATATATTACATACGAAAGGGACTGTTTCACATGAGGAAGCCTAAAAAAAAGCTCATGCAGAATATGATAAATATATGCAAAATCATTTAACTAAGGCTGAGAAAGATTATTTAGAAATTATGAATATAGAACTTAAGGAAATAGAAAAAAATAATTAATGATATTAGGACAAATATATGGCATGATGCTCTTAAAGAAAAATTAGAAAAAGTGACGTTATAATAAAAAATAAATGTATTTCGATTTACATTACGAGCAATTGTTTTTTTTATGGGATTATGATAATATATTCCTAGGTGATACACATGTTTGTTGATGAACTTACTATAAAACTTATGGCAGGTCCTGGTGGGGACGGTTGCACTTCTTTTAGAAGAGAAAAATATGTGCCAATGGGAGGACCAGATGGAGGAAATGGTGGTCGAGGAGCTAGCATTATTTTTAAAGTGGATAAGAGTTTAAAGACCCTAATTGATTTAAGCTATCGTAAAATTATTAAGGCAGATAAGGGAGAAAATGGGAAAGGCTCTAATAAATATGGAAAAAATGCTGAAGATATAATTATAAAAGTACCAGCAGGAACAACAGTTTATAATGCACAAACTAATGAAATACTTGCCGATTTGACTGAGGATGACGAAGAAGTCATTGTTGCTCGAGGTGGTCGTGGTGGTAAAGGAAATAAATCTTTTGCAACACACGATATGCCTGCCCCAAAGTTTAGTGAAAAAGGAGAACCAGGGGAAGAAGTAACAGTTCGCCTTGAATTAAAAGTTTTAGCAGATGTAGGACTAGTTGGTATGCCTAGTGTTGGAAAATCGACATTACTTTCCATTATATCTAGTGCTAAACCAAAGATTGCTTCATATCACTTTACGACACTTTCACCAAATTTGGGAGTTGTAAAACTTAAAGATGGTTCATCTTTTGTCATGGCAGATTTACCAGGCTTAATTGAAGGTGCTAGCGAAGGTGTAGGTTTAGGTCATGAATTTTTAAGACACGCAATGCGAACTAAAATACTTGCTCATGTCGTCGATATGGGATCTAGTGAAGGAAGAGATCCGGTTGAAGATTATCAAATAATTAGAAATGAAATAGAAAAGTATAATGATATTTTAAAGAATAAAAAAGAAGTAATTGTAGCTAATAAAATGGATTTGCCGGATGCTTTAGATAATTTGAAAAAGTTTAAAAAGGAGTTTAAAGATTTAGAAGTAATTGAAATAAGTTGTATGGATAATACCGGAATAGATAATCTTATAAGTACACTAGCCAAAGAATTAAAAGATATTCCAGAAGTAAAGCTTTATGAAGAAAGTGACTTTAAATTATATAAATTTGAAGATAATAAACCATACCAAATTAAAAGAGATGGTGATATCTGGATAGTAAGTGGTAAAGAAATAGAAACACTACTTAAAATGACTAAATTTGAAGAAGATGAAGGAACATTACGTTTTGCTAGAAAGTTTAAAGGCATGGGCATTGAAGATGAATTAGAAAGACTGGGAGCAAAGCCGGGGGATGAAGTACAAATTCTAGATTATATGTTTACTTTTAAAGATGATGAATATAGTGATTAGTTAAGATTTAATACATCGCCAATTTTTAAACCAATACTAGTATTTTTAGGTAAAACTAAAATGCTAGTGTTTTTTATATCTTCCATAACTTTAATATATTTATACTTAGGTAAATTTCTATAAATATATAATATAGCATTATTTTTATTATTAATTACTACATAATCATTATTATTACTAAAAAACGTATTAAAACTATTTTTATTTTTGTATATTTTATTTATATTTATATTCATAATAAATTATATGTTAGCAATTGAAAAAATATTAATTTAATGATATTATTTTAATATAGGAAATAGGTGATAAAGTTGAAACCAAGAACAAGAATAATACTTTTGAGTGTAATATCAATATTAATAGTAGTAACTATAGTTTTGGGAGTAACATACTCATTTATGCAAGCAAATATAGATTCATCATCAGTAACAGAGGTAAGTTTATCAAGTTGTGCAAAAATTACTTTGAGTGATACGGGAGCATCAATAAATTTAAATAATACAAATCCTATAAGTAAGAATAGAGCATTACAAACAACACCATATACATTTACAGTTACAAGTTCTTGTGAATCATATGTAGGATTTAATTTATATTTAGCAACTCTTAATACTAATACTTTGGTAGATTCAAGTGTTCATTATATAATAACTAGAAATGGATCAAAAGATATTTTAACAGAGGGAATACTTAGTGAGGCTACAAATGCATTAAGTGAATTTACTAGTGATGATCAAAATCAATTAAATGTTGGTATAAATGGAACATTTGCTACAATTTATAAATTGTATAATGATGATATCCCTTTACAAGGTGAAGCATCATATGATTTATATTTATATGTAGATAGTGATGTAACAGATGCATCAACAATGGGTAAGACATTTAATGCTGGTATTGCTGTTAAATCTTATGATAGAGAAGCAGATCCAACAACGCTGGCAGATTATATCATAAATGAAGTTTATACTGGAACTGATGGTGATAATGGATTATATTACCACGATGGAATAGGAAGTTATACAAATGCCGATCAAGAAGCAGGAGATAATTCATATAGATATAGTGGAGCAAATCCAAATAACTATGTGTGTTTTGGAACAGATGAAGTAAGTTGTCCAGAAGATAACTTGTATCGAATAATTGGAGTATTCAATAATCAAGTAAAATTAATTAAGGCAACAAGTTATGGAGATTATGCTTGGGAGTCTGATTGGGATACTCAAGGTAATACTTGGGATGAAACAACAAAACCAGATATATATACAACATTAAATAAAACATACTATAATACACTAGGAAGTGAATGGCAAAGTAAAATAGCCACACATAGTTGGAAAGTAGGGGGAATGGCAA
>CALVVH010000039.1 GCA_944363805.1 uncultured Bacilli bacterium | reverse complement strand
CCTTACTTTTTACTGAAAATTTGGTAAAATTGTAGTAAAAAGTACTGACTTTATTTATTTAGGCTGTAAATACTAACCACTTTTCTATAATTTTAGCTTCTCTAATACTTTTGTAAAATCCCGGAAGCAAACTTTTTACCACTTCGACATCAGTTACTTCCATCAAATTAACTTCTTCCTTACTCTTACAAATAAGTAAATCCTCCGGATTATTTTCATTAACTAAACAATAATAATTTATCCCATCTCTTAAAGTTTTAGCTCCCACTACATAATCAATATCATTATCCAAAGTAATTATATCTAATATATCTATCATTATCTGCTTCCTAACTCGTCATCATTTTCTAATAAATCTTGTAATTCCTCAATTTTCAAATCATAGCCGGCTTTTTTAGAAAGAGCCTCTATTAAATTTTTAATATTAATAGCAGAAAGAACTGAAGCAAGACAAGCAAGTACAAAAGTTAATGTTTCATCATTATAAATTCCAGCAACTATAGTAATTAAACAATACGCCAAACCAAATGCACTATTATTTGCTCTATTTTTTTGATCAAAACTTAATTTTTCATACTTTTTAATTTTCTTTACTGTAAAATTTCTTTCATCTTGAACCATAAATTATACTCCCTTCAAAAATTGTCCTTATAATATCATAAAAACAAATAGAAATCAATCTTAGTACTTGATTTCTACTAGATACAAACCATCTGCCGGAACAACACTCAAACATTTTTCTACCAAAGGATTATCTAACATTCTTTCAACATCAGCCACTTTAGCTTTTCCTCGACCAACATCTAAAATAGCTCCAACTAAATGCCTTACCATATACCGATAAAATCCAACCCCGACAAATTCTAACAAAATTGTATCACCTTTCTTTTTAATTTTAGTTTTAAATATTGTCGTTGTATAATCGAGCCTTGGCCCACTGACAAAATTTCGAAAATCATGAGTCCCTACAAATAATTTGGCTGCTCTTTTCATAGCACTTAAATCTAAATCATACCTTATTTGATAATAATAACCTTCTTTACTTCTATCATAAGATCCACAATTTATCATATAGACATACTTTTTATATTTAACATCATGTCTTGCATGAAAATCATCGCTTACTTTATGCCATGATTTAATAACTATTTCCTCATTCAACAATCGATTAACTATGTTGATATCTTCTCTAGTTAATTTCCTTTGTGAATCAAAATGGGCGCACTGACACTTGGCATGAACACCTGCATCAGTTCTGCCACATCCTTTTATGACAATTTCACTTTCCAAAACATCACTCAAAACTTTTTCTAAAGTTCCTTGAACATTTTTAACATCATTTTGTCTTTGAAAGCCATGAAACTTTGTCCCATCATAACTAAATTTAATTAAATATCTCATGATTTTATCCTATAAATAGCTTTTAATAATTCATCTAATTCTGTATAATGATCTAATCTTATTCCCATTTTTTCACACTTATAACAAAATTCCACAATCTTAGGTTGATCAGCATATAATAAAAGTATTTTATCAAAAACATCTAACGTTTCATATTTGATTTCTTTATTGTTAATAACATATATTCTATCAACACAATTTATAAACAAATCCATTTTACTTTCAACCAAAATTATTTTTCTATTATAAGTTACTATCTTTTTAAATAGTGTCTTAAAATAGCCATAATCTTTCTTTAATAACCCTTTAGAAAAATTGACCAATATTATTTCCTTATCATGTAATTTACTTGCTAAAATAACTTTATTTTTATTTCTACTAGATAAATCACTAAATTTTTTATCCAATATACTTTCATCTAACTTAACCATTTTAAGGGACTCATTAACCTTTTTGATGACTATTTCTTTTACTGTTTTGTCCCCAAAATCATCTACTCTATAATCCGAACTTATAACTCCAACTATTCTCCCAGTTAACTCATTTAATTCCATAAATCACCAACTAACTCATCCATATCATAATAAATTTTATCGAAAATGTCGTAATAATTAAGTTGTGTTGACAAATCCACCACAAAAGGAAGGCCATATCCTAATTTCTTTAAAGTTTTTTCTTCTTTTAAAACTACTTCTTTATTTCCTTCCAAAATAATATTCGCTCCATCATACACTTTAATATAATCACCATACAAAGCCTGTTCAATATCACTAGTAATCAAAATAAACTTAATATTTTGTCTTTTTAACAAAGATATAATTTCTCTTATTTCTTTATCTTTCAAGCCATAAAATGTATCATTTAATATTATTCTCTTAGCAGTGTGAAATTCTAGTTTAGTTTTCAATTCATCATAAGATATATCTCCATCAATAATTGGATACTCAGCAAATTTAGCCAAAAATATTTTATCTATATCATTAGCTAAAATAATATAATTATACTCATCATTACTATTCATAAAGTTTAATTATCTCACCTGCTTTCAAACTCTTTTTAACATCGATAATTCTTTGATTAGTACTTCCTCTAAACTTACATGCCAAACTCTTTTTATCAATTTCAAATCTACCATCCACTAAAACATCGACATTTTCTAATAACTTCTTTTTATCATCATCATTAGCCATTATCTCTTCATATGTATACCCTGTATAACACCATACATTCAAGCCTATACTATGCGCATACTTAGCAATTTCTAAAGCTTCTATAGGTTGAAAAAATGGATCTCCACCAGACAAAGTAATTCCTGTTTGATATTTAAGATTTTTAAGTTGTTCTTTTACTTCCTCCAATTCTATTTCCATTCCTCCATTAGGATTCCAAGTTTCCGGATTATGACATTCTCTACAATGATGAGGACAACCTTGAAACCATACGACAGTTCTAATTCCATCCCCATCGACAATACTATCGCTTTGGATATTTCCTGCAAGTCTTACTTTCATAACTACTTTTCACTTCTTTCTTTATGCTTCTTTACTAAATCATTTATTTTAATAAAATGATGATTTACTCCCGATTTACCAATTTTATAACCCATTTCTTCCGTAATAATATCTGCTAATTCTTGATAAGATACCTCCGGATATTTTTCTCTAGCTGTTGATACAATTTTAGTCTTATCATCTAACAAATCAAACAAATCTGATTCTTTCAAATATTTAATGTCCTCTAATTGTTTTTGTCCAGCTTTAAAAGTTTTCTCCTGATTAGCTATCTCACAATTATTGAGCCTATTGACCATATTCTTATGATCCCGATATATTCTAACATCTTCAAAATAAAACAAAGAACTTGTAGCTTTAAATAACTTAATTAAATCACTAATATTTTCACTTGACTTAATATAGACAACAGTTTTATATCCCCGTTTTATAAGTTTAGCATTCAATTTAAAATACTCGAGTAAATTAAGAACCTGTTTAGCTAACCTTTCCTTCGTAAAAATAAATTCCAAATGATATCCACTTGTACTCGGATTAGAAACATTCCCTACTGCTAAAAACGCCCCTTCAATAAAAGCAATCTTTTCCTCATCAGTAACAAGCGTTTCCAAATCGATCTTTGTTCCTAAACTAACTGAATCTTTAATAAAATCCAATCTTTCTTTAATACTCAATATATATATTTGTTTTACTTTAAATCTTTTTTGTAATCTAATAATTATCTTGGGATTTACATCATATATCTCTTTAATTTCTTTATATATTCTTCTAGCAATACTAGCATTTTCTACAGTTATCAACAATTCATCTTTTCCAAACTTAGCTAGACAATTTAAAAATGCTATTAACTCATATCTGGCTTCCACGATGTTAAAATCATTCTTGGAAATCTCTTCTTTTAACATAGTAGTAAAAGTCATTATTTTCTACCATCCATCAAATACGAAAATATCAAATATCCTGTTTTCAAAGAATCATGTCTATAATAACCATTTTCAATTGTAAACAACTTATCGGCAATTACATAGATATTGGTATCTTCTAATTCATGCATATCCAAAAGTACCGGATCTTTTTGTTCTTCATCAGCATATTTCATAGCTAACTTACTACTCATAATTGCATTATTAGCAATTACAACATCGATACTTCCTTTACCCAAATATTTTTCTAAGAAATCTATATGATCTCTAACAGTAAAATCATCAGTTTCACCAGGTTGAGTAAACAAGTTACATATATACATTTTATCAGCTTTAGCTTTATTAATCTTTTCTACTAATCCCTTATCAACTAAATGAGGACTAATACTTGTAAGCAAACTTCCAGATGAAAAAATTATCAAATCAGCTTCATTAATAGCCTTTATTACTTTAGGATTAACAGTAAAATCTTTATCATATTTTACATAATCTATCTTACTCGCACACTTCGTTACTTGTTCTTCTCCTTTAATTAATTTACCATCTGTTGTTACTCCAACTAAATTGATATTATCTTCTGTAAGAGGTAGTACAGTTCCTTTTAAATCGAGCATATTCCCAAGTATTGGAATAGCACTATCAAAATTACCTTTTAAATCAAGTAATGCTGTAAGAAGTAAATTCTTTACTGAATGATTACCCAAAGTCTTCGACTTCGTAAATCTATAATTCATTAAATCAATTACATCTTGATCGACATTAGCCATACTAAGCATTACTTTAGAAATATCACCAACTGCAGGTATCTTCAGTTCTCTTCTAAGTCTTCCCGTACTTGCCCCATTATCAGCAACAGTAACTACAGCAGTAATTTCTACTGGAAATAATTTTATTCCTTTTAAAAGTTGTGAAAGTCCACTTCCACCACCAAATATAACAATTTTCTTCATATTCATCACTAAACTAAGTCTATCACAAATACCAAGAAAGGTAAAGTTAGATAAAGAAAAAATCCAGTATGTTTACTATTCATACTAGATTATAATTTAATACAGAATTTTACAATATATATCTTCTGTAATTATTTTTTCTTTTTCTTCATCACTTAGATAAAAACTTTCTAATTCACCCAATACCATATCAAGAATCTTTTATACTAACATTGTTTTTTATATAAATTTATGTTGATAACTCGCGACCTCAGGGTGGAGACTGCCGCCAGCGGAGGCTTAAAGGTTCTCACACTGACAAAGTATATGGATCGCTTAAAGTTCCACTTCCTCCTTGTAATTGGACATTAGATTCTAGATAAAAGACAGGGCGGGCAGAACGGCCGTAGTACGCGTCGTCGTACAAGTAGCCGCTATAGCTCACAACGAACACGAAACTCGAGTGCGAAGAGTACGGAGTAATTGTCCATTCATTTAACCCCATATACAGCCAATTGATTGATGTTATTGTTGAACTGTTATATGAATCTAAATTTGTTACCCACGCATCAGGACTTGCTGAATATCCATAATCACTTGGATACATTAAGCCTATTTCATCGGTATATGTTGTTGGGTTACTTCCATATCCGGCATTATTTCTTTCTTCATCATAAAATGCTTTTGCTGTATTACTACTTGATGTCATACTTCCTAAATGCCAAGTTGTTTCTGCTATTAAGTTTTGCCAAGATGTACCTAAATAATTCCAATAATTGGTATTTAAATTTATTGTATTAAATTCACTTGTCGTCCAGTTATTTGAACCATATTCACTTACACTTGTATCATAATTCCACATATATGTTGCTATTGTACTTGTATCCATACTTCCTTTATAATTTGAAGTTGAAGAGGAATAAGCTCCACCATAATCTCTACCATCTGTTCCTAACATTGCACTTGTTGTATAATCACTCTTTATTAATTTTATCTGATAATTACTATCTTTATCATCATCAAAAGCTCCTATTATACGATATAGGTTTTCTGCTGGACAAGGGCTTTCTGTTGAACCAAAGCACACATAGTTATTTGGATTTGCTCCACTAAATCTATAAGAATTATCTCCAGCTTCTTGGTCAGAATTGGTGTATGTTCCTGCTCTATCATGTAAGTATAATCCATTTTCTCCATCAACATCCATATAAACTACATCAGTTATATATTGAGCAAAATTAGTTATACTTGGTGCAACATCAAAATACACATAACATTTATCAGAAGTATTTGCTTGCATTACTACTCTTTTACTTTCATCATTCCAAGTTAATGAACTTCCATTTTCACACTTCGAAAGTTCCGTATTAAAAACATATCCATCCTGTGGCCAAGCAGTATCACTAACCACTTGATATTCTCCGCTTCCCGCTTCAGTTTCATACATCATTGTTAGTGCATTAGTATTTATTATTTGATTGCTTTTCTCAGAATAAATAACTTCATTATTTTCATTAATATTTAAAATCAAGATTAATAAAATGACTAATGAAAACATTACACCCAATACAATTATCTTCTTTCTCATAAAAATACACTCTCCATTCTAAAACATATTGTTATATACATTTTTAAAACAATATGTTTTAAAAATCAATACAACAATTTGTTTTATTTTAGAATAATGCTAGGTGATTCTAAATGAGAATTAGAGAAATAAGAGAAGATAGAGATTTGACCCAATCAGATATTGCTAAGATTTTAAATGTATCCCAAGTTGCATATAGTTTTTATGAAATAGGGAAAAGACAACTCCCAATTGAGTTATTAATAAAACTAGCTAAATATTACAATACATCAACTGATTATTTATTAGAATTAACTGATGAAAGAAAACCCTATCCCAAATCTATAATAGAAAAAAACAAAAAAACAAGTAATTTAAATACTTGAATTTATAAGAAAGGTAATGTCCTTCTTTTAACTCCCCCATTAACTTCATAACAACTATTAATGATTATAAAAGCATTAGGATCAATTTCTAATATCTTTTGTTTAAACAAATAATAATCTCGATTAGAAACTACACACATAATCATGAAATTTCTTTTCTTAGAGTAACCTCCTCGACTTGGAATGCTAGTAAACCCTGTTTGAAAGTCATCCAAAATAAGTTTTTTAATCTTTCGTACCTTTTTAGTATAAATGTAGAATACTTTACTATCGGATAAACCAAACATAATCTTATCAATAAAGTAAGTTGAACAAATAAGAATAATAAATGAATAAACCCCTTTATTAAAACCAAATACTAACATACCAACAACAATTATTAAACCATTTGCCCATATCATTGCTTTAGATTCACTAATCTTTAAATACTTATTTAATATTTGCATGATTATATCAGAACCACCAGTTGAGAAACCAGTTCTATAAATAAGTCCACTACTTATACCATATAATAAAACTGCAAACAACAATACTAAATAAAAATCATCCCCAATAATATAGCTACTTAAAAATGTCGCCACGGGTTTAGATAATGTAATCATCACCGGATACATTATTGATCCAGCAATGTTTCTTTTGGTAAGTTTCCATCCTAAAAAAATAAAACCTATTACTAGTAAAATTCCATTAGTTATATAAATAAATGTTGTAGCATCCCACCCAAATAATCTTTGAAAAACAATAGCCACTCCACTAAAACCAGATACTACTAAATCATTGGGAATTAAAAATAAATTAAAACAAAGCGCATATAAAAATACACCAATCACAAAAAATAAACCTTGAAAAATAATTTCTTTTAATTCTCCATCAAGTTTCATTACCATCACCTATTATAAACATTATAAAACATTATAAACTTTTTAGCAATTAATAATAACTAGATGCATATATTGTTTTGAGGTGAAATAAATATGAATGGTAACTATTATCAAAACCCGACTTTTCCAAGCAATAACTACACAACACCACCAGGAAACATTTCAGTTAACGAAATAAATACTGGAGCAATACCTAGGGAGCAAAGCTACATTGAAAACATATTAAGACTTAATAAAGGCCAAAGAATTAAAGCCTATGTATCTTACCCTGATAGTAGTGCTTGGCAAAATAAAGTATATGAAGGGATAATCGAAGAAGCTGGAAAAGACCATTTAATCATTCGTGATAATACCAATAATTTATGGTATCTAATCCGAATAATCTACTTAAATTACGTTGAATTCATGGAACCAATTATCTACTCCCATACATATTCTGATAAAACATATTAAAAAAACAAGTTATCGACCACTCCAGTACTAAAAGTGGTCGATAACTTTTTAATAATAATACCTAAAATTATTTTTTTCATGTCCTAAAGTTGTGGCTTCTCCATGACCTGGATAAACTATTACATCATCTGGATACTTACTAATAAGTTCTAAACTTGCTTGCATCTCTATATCACTACCGGTAGGCAAGTCAGTCCTACCAATGCTATTTAAAAATAGAAAGTCACCCGCAAATAAAACTTTTTCTTTCGGAAAATAATAACTTACTGAATCTTTTGTATGCCCTGAAGTATTTATAACTTTAAAATCAAAACTTTCAACTTCTTTAGTTTCTTTTAAGTTATAATACTCTTCAATTTCTTTTAAAGCCCCAATATGATCAGGATGATGATGCGTAACTAAGATACCAACTACATTTTTATCTTTAGCAACATTAATTATCTTACTAGCTTCATCACCTGGATCAATTATGATTGTTTTATTATTTTTAGTAACAATATAACAATTTTCTTCTAAATATCCAACTACTATCTTTTCTACTATCATAAAACCACTTGATTACAAGTATAATAATCACTTAAAAATAAACTTGCATCATATTCTTGAATATCGACATCAGTTATTTCATTACCATTAATATTCTTACTAACAACCATATAGTTACCATCAGTTATCCACACTGTATAACTACCATCATTATTATTGACAAATTTACCTTGAAAGGTACCATCAGTCTCAATCAAGCCCAAATTACTTAAATCAGTTATACTAATACAAGATACACTACTAGCAGTTGATAATTCATAACTAGCCAAAATAACATTGCTATTTACTAAGAAACTTTGCTCACTAGAACTGTTCATACTTCCAGCTAACTCTGGAAACAATTCACTAAGAATATTAATCAAATTATTATTAATCGTATTTTCATCAGCACTCGTTAAATCATTAATATCTTTCATATCATCAAATGTCTTTTCTGATACTAAATCCGTTCCAACTTTTGTATTGACATTATATTCTAGTTCCAAGTTAGCTATATCAGAAGTTAATGTAATATTACCAACAGTATCAGATTCTTCATTACTTTTTACTACAACTGTACTATCTATTATTAAATTAATAGCAGTTCCTTCCATACTAGTACCATCTAATTCTATTTTAGTATTCTTAGTATTAGCATTACTATTTGTAATTGCTACCTTTATTACTTGACCATTAGTTTCAATATTAGCATCTAATGTATAATCTTTATTATTAAATGTAATATCAAACAATCCTAAATCATCTTCATAAAATAAATTTATGTTATCACCATCAGTTTTTACATCAATTACAGTACTATCATTGATGGTAAGTTCATAATTATCATTGCTTATTTCATTTAAACTAACTTTTAAATCTTCCATAACAAAGTTAAAATTTTTAACATCACCACTAGGAACACTAACTTCAACTTCCAAAGTCATATCTGGAACATCTAAGAATGTTACATCATCAGTATTTGTCAATAACATCAAGAAATACTTCATAGATTCATCATTATCTACTAATTCATTTAATTTATTTAAGAAAGCTTCTTTATTATTTTCATTAATTATATAAGTGTATTTAGCACTTAAACCACTCACTGAACTATTTACTTCCCCTTCTTTTAAAGCTGTAGCTATATACTTGGTAAAGTTCTTAATAAATTCTTTAAAATTATTTATATCCATCAAAGATTGCATTTCTTCACTATTAATATCTCCGAAAGGATTTTCTTCTAATGTACTATATAATACTTGATTAAATATTTCGCTTGAATCTATATACATTGCTGTATCATCGATGTATATTTCTCCACTAGCAATACTATCACTACCATTTAATAATTCTAAATTTAAATCTATTATCTCTTTGCTAAGTGAATATCCTACATCAAAATTGACTGTCAAACCATTCAGACTAGCTAAATCTTCCATTGATGTATTTAAGGTTAAATCACCAGACATGTGTGTATCTTCTAAAGAATTCAAAGAATATTCTGAAAACATCGAATCGATTGTTGCTGAAAATTCTTCTACTTTTTCATCGATAAACTTTGGTGCCGTAAACTTAAATTTAATGTAAATAAATGAAACAACTAAAAGCAAAATTATAACTGCTACAACAATTCCAATGATGATAAATAACTTCTTGTTACTTTTCTTTTGCGCATTGTTATTTTGATTAACTTCTCCGCTATTACTAGACATAGTCATCGGTGCTACATTTGAAACACTATTCATATTAATTGCCTCACCCATCTCCAGTGGACTTTCCATTGGAGATTGATTGTCAACCCTATTATTTTGTGGTTCACTTGGTGTAACATTACTATTTGTTACATTATTATTAACCACCTGTGGTGTTTCTGGTGGCACAGTATTACCCAATGTACTTTCATTAGGTGTGACTCCTCCATTTACTTGATTATCATTTTTTACCGGTTCATTTTGCATAAATCCATACCCTTTCTATTAACTATATTAAAAGTATAGCATTTTTTGCGACAAAATAAAACAAAAACTGATAACTTAATATCAGTTTAATCGAACCATTGAGTTCTTGAATAAAACCATACACCTTTGTTAGGATATCCTGGTGGCTCAATACTATGAGCATTATTTGCCGAAACACTCAAATTTACACCTTCACTTAATTGAAAATGTAGATGAGTTCCAGTAGTACAATCACCTTTCATATCCCAATTCCAGGTACTAGACCCCCCACCAACTGTAGCTATAACCGTATTAGGAGTAACTTTATCTCCAACAGAAACATTTATATCTAAAACATGAACATACATTGCCGTATAAGTCTTTCCTAAAATATTATATTCTACATAGATAATATTTCCCCCACAAGACTTTTCACCAGTAGTTTCCCATTTAGTTTTAGCATCTCTAATAGCTCTTACTACTCCAGTACCAATAGAATAAATTGGAGTTCCTTCACTAATACCCGATAAATCTATTCCATCATGCCAATCTCCACCATTAAAAGATCTCCATCCATACGCACTACTAACATAAGCTTTAGTAAGAGGTTTTAACCAAGTCGAATTATATCCAGTACCACCTTCACAAACAGATAAAATATCACTATCTTTACATCCAATATCTTCATAATACTTTATTTGTTGCTCAGCATAAGTAATTCTATCATCAATAGTTTCCGTTGCATCAACTATCCCCGCTAAATTATTTTCTAACTCAGCTATTTTAACTCTATTTTCTTCGATTTTTTTCTCTAATTCATCTTGTTTTTTTAAAAGTTCAACTTGTAAACTTTCATTTTGTTCAATCAAATCTTCTAATTCTATCAATTTATCTTGATTATATTGAGAGAGTAACTCAATTGCATCGGCTCGCATTATAAGTTCAGTCATACTACTAGAATCAGTAACAAATTCCATATAAGCATTATTACCATTCATAATTTGATAAAAAGCCATTAACTCTTGTGTTTGTTCATCGAGTTCAGCAATTCTTTGATTATAATCTTCAATTTGCGCTTTAGCATTTTCTATATCATGTTTAGCATTAGCAATTTCTTTATTGGCCTGTTCAATTTCCTGACGCTTAGAATTAATCTCTCCTTGCGTCATTTCCCCCTCTGCTTCGCTTTCGCTTTTTTGTCTTTTTAAATCTGCTAAAATATCTTTTAAATCTTGTAAAGTTTCTGCTTCTTCAATTTCCATTGCCTTCACATTCATTGGTTCTAAAATATAAACACTAAGCACCATAAACATGAACATATAACGGACAAAATACTCACTAAGTTTTTTTAAATTCACTTTATCCCTTCCTTCATTTTTACATTTACAACAGAACAAAAGTCAAACAAGTTTGACTATCCTTGCATCACTACAAGGCATTTCTACTTCATAGGACTCTTTGAGTCCTCCATAGACCAACTTCGGATGGTCGCCACCCTACTTTTTTTGTTCACCTATTTAGATTATAATCTATTTACATACA
>CALVVH010000038.1 GCA_944363805.1 uncultured Bacilli bacterium | reverse complement strand
TTACAAGCTTTGTACTTTTTTGTGAAGTAAAATATATCATCTTCATAGACTTTTCGTTAGAAATTTAGTACAATATTATTACGGAGGTTTTATATGCTAAAAGTAGAAAATATTACTAAAAAATATGGTAATTTAGTAGCTGTAGATAATTTATCATTTACAGTAGATAAGGGTGAAATATTTGGCCTTCTCGGAGAAAACGGCGCCGGCAAGACAACGACATTTAGAATTATTATGGGGTTACTCGAACCAAATTCTGGAACAGTTACCCTCGATGACAAAAAAATCGATTATCATGAAACCGATTACATTGGTTTTGTTACTGAAGAACGGAGTCTGCTTACCAAACTTACAGTTGAAGAACAAATCGAGTTTTATGGAACTCTTAAAGGAATGGATAAAAAAATTATCACTGAAAGACTAAATTACTGGTTAAAGCACTTTGAAATAACTTCTTACAAAGATCGTAAGATAAAAGAATTATCTAAGGGTAATCAACAAAAGATTCAGTTTATATCAGCAATCATCAACGAACCTAAATTACTTATTTTAGATGAACCATTCACCGGTCTTGACCCAATCAATGTTAAATTGATGAAAGAAGCTATCTATTACTTAAAAGAAAAGGGGTGTTCGATCATTTTTTCTTCGCACCAAATGGAATATATTGAAGACTTCTGTGAAAAACTTATTTTACTTGTTAAAGGCCAATCCATTTTAAATGGTAGCCTCGAAGAAATCAAAGAAGAATACGCTAAGAAAACAATTCTAATTAAGGGTGAAAACATCGATACCAAAGCCATTCAAAAAATTAAAGGAGTTATAAGCGTGGAACATGTCCGCGGGGAAATAGAAGTGAAAATCGAAAATAAGAGTGTTGCTCCCCAAGTGTTTGCTTTAATCAAAAATAACAATATAACAAAGTATGATGTAGCTGAACCTAGCTTAAATGAAATATTTATTGCGAAAGTAGGTGGTTTACATGAATAAGAAATTTTGGTATCTTACTAAACTAAGTTTTAATAAAAAGATTAAATCAAAATGGTTTGTCATAACGAATGTCATTTTGCTTATCGCAATTGTTGCTTTGCTAAACATTTCTTCAATAATTGAATTCTTTGGTGGAGATTTTGAATCTAAAACTAACATTATCGTTGTTGACAATGCTAATGCTTATGATTTGTTTAGTGCAAACTTAGAGGCATCCAGTGAAGAAGAAAATTTTGCTATAACCTTGAGCACTGAAGATATCACTGCAATTACTGAAGATTTACAAAACGATGAACTTATCATTGTCTTAAATCCTGATTCTACAGAATATTTAAAAAGTGAACTTATTAGTAATAATAAAATCGATAATTTAACTTATCAATTATTAGTACAAGCCTTAAATTCTACCAAGACTACTATTGGTATGATGTCCGCTAATATTGATCCTACAATCTTAGCTAATATTTCTTCTTCTATTACTATTGATAGAACTATTCTAAGCGAGGAAGCTACAACTGATGAAAATATGGATATGATTATGAGTAGTGTATTTCCAACGTTAATATTACCATTTTTCATGTTAATTATTTTCTTAGTACAAATGGTCGGGGGCGAAATCTGTGAAGAAAAAACAACTAGAAGTATGGAAATAATTATTTCCAATGTCTCACCTAAAGCCCATTTGCTTTCTAAAGTACTAGCAAGTAACTTATTTGTTATCTTACAAGGACTACTACTAGTTACATATAGCATAATTGCTTATTTAGTAAGTATTGCTTTACCTAGTTCCCCATCTCTTGGCATGTCTATCGATTTTAGTTCCATATTTAGTATGATTAATGAAAGTGGTTTAACTAATACTTTAATATTAGTTATTCCTATTGCTCTAATTATGATAGTTTTATCATTTATCGCTTATGCTTTAGTTGCGGGAATACTTGCATCTATGACAGTCAACATTGAAGACTTCAATCAATTACAAACTCCAATTATGCTTATATCTCTTGCTGGCTATTACTTAGCAGTTATGGCAGCAATGTTCGATGGCTCGATATTTATTCGTATCATATCATATATCCCCTTCTTATCAGTATTCATTTCTCCAACATTATTTGTCCTTGGCCAAATAACTGTAATTGATATGCTAATATCTGTTGTAATATTAATTCTCTTTATTTATGCTTTACTAAAATTTGGCTTAAAAATCTATAAAGTAGGTATATTAAATTATTCTAGTGGTAAGGTGTGGAATAAATTCTTTAAAGCCTTTAAAAACTAGTAGATATTGTCAATTTATTGTCAAGAATTAATTGTTTTAATTCTTGATTTTTTTTATTTTTTAAATTAATTTTTGATTAAACTTCCATAATTCTAAAAACAGGTATTAAAATTTAAATTTTACGTAAATTGACTTTTAAAAAGAATATTTTTATAATTCAAATATAGCCTAGTATCGTCATGTTTAAATTACATTGTATAACTTAATTCGACAAGAAATTTGATAGTCGTTTGCTATACTAGAAGAGAAGTTGAAAGGATGATTTAAAATGGAAAAGAAGAACAAGACTGTAGTGTTATCGATTATAGCGATAGCAACACTTTTAATTGTAGTAGTTGGAGCAACATATGCCTTCTTTGTTGCTCAAGGTGGTGGAAGTTCTAACACTAATGTTAATGTCCAAACTAATACTACCGATAATTTGTCATTTAGCGTGGGGGATGCAATAAATATAACAGCAACCCAAGATAACTTTGCCCAAGGATTGGGAAATCAAGCAGGCAGTACAACTGCAACGGCGACATTGACGGCGAATAATGCCACAAATACTGCCACAAGAAATTATTATTTGTATTTAAATATAACAAGTAATGATTTTGAATATACAGTAGATACAAATACACCTGAACTAATATTAACAATAGAAAATCCCGATGGAACAGAATTAACAAGTTTATCAGGATATAAATATGTAGAAGTAGGAGATGTCTCCGGATTTGATATCACAACAGTAAGTGATGTAATAAAAATAGCTGATAACTATGAAATAACTTCAACGGGAACAGAAACACAAACCTGGAACATAACTGTAACATTTGTAAATCTTGATACTGACCAAGTAGGTAATACTGGAAAAACTTTTGAAGCAAGTTTAATAATTCAAGCTGAACCATTACAAACTAGAGTTAACTTTGCGAGTTATATAACAGATACATTATATACAACAGATGGAGTGAATGGCTTATATTATCACGATGGAACAGGAAGTTATACCAATGCAGATCAAGAAGCCGAAGATAATTCATACAGATTTAGTGGTGGCGATTACCAAGTAACAGATATAGCAATACAAGCTGGATTAACCAGAGTATATACGGCAGCAAATACCGAAACAGATGGGGTGATAAATTTCTATTGTAATGGAAGTAAGAGTTATGTTGGAGCAAGTTGCCTTGTTGAACAAGAACATTACTATACCACAGCATATAATGAAACAACACATTACGATACATTAGAAGAAGCATTAACCCAAGCAGTAACTGATGAATACTTAACTAGTGATAATGTCAAGAACTTTGTTTGCTTTGGACCTGGAGCAGAATCTGGAGATTGTCCAGAAGATAATCTATATAGAATAATTGGAGTATTTGATGGCCAAGTAAAATTAATCAAATACGATTATGCAAGCACAACGATGTTGGGAGTAGATGGAGATTATAATATGACAGATACAAGGGAGTTTTGGAGTGGAAAATTAAAAAATGCTAATACTATTTATAGATATTATCGCAATAATGCCGATGGTTCTTCTTCTGTTAATGATTGGAGTGCAAGTAGGTTAAACACAGTAAACTTAAATACAAACTTTTGGAATTATTTAGAAAGTGATTGGCAAAGCAAGATAGCAAATACAACATGGCAAGTTGGTGGAAATACAATGGAAAATATAAGAAGTGTAACGGCTAAAATGGTATATGAAAATGAAATTGTAACTCCGGTTGAATTAACAACATATCAAGACGAGATAGGTTTAATGTATTTGTCAGATTACATGTATGCAGTAAGTTCCAATAATTGGTTAAAGATTTTTCGTGACGAAAATAATTTGTCGAATGAATATCGTGGAATTAAGGGAGATAATTGGATGTATGTAGGTTTTGCGGATTGGACGATTTTATGTCGTTCCGATAATATGAATCAAGCATTTTATATTAGTGGTGACGGTGGTTGTGGCTGGACCTATATTTATGTCTATAATACTCATGGTATCCGTCCTGTATTCTACCTAAACAGCGATGTCCAAATCTATGAAGGTCATGCCGGAACAGCTTCAGATCCATACAGGATTGTAATATAACAGTTTTTTATAACAGAGTATAAAATTTTGAATTGAATGCTTGAATAATATTAACTATTTTGATATATTATATATGTAAGTGTTACCAATAGTGGTGGTAACGCCTGCAATAGTGCTGGCGCTTTTAGCGCCTTTTTTCGCTTATCTTACCCACTAAGGCAAGAATCACGATTATTATTACTAGACAAAATTCATTATCGTTCATAGCCTCGCCTCGCTTTCATCCTGATCTCCCGAAGAAAACCCCCTGAAGCCGGAATCCGGCAAAGTAAAGCAGACTTCCACTAAAGGTAACGGTTATTTATTCTAAGTGTAAATAAATATAATTGCAAGAAAAAGAGTACGACAAAATTCGACACTCAAATGTACGACAAAAATCGACACTAAAATGTATTGAAAAAACAAAGTAAATTTGATATATTATAAATGTAAGTGTTACCCCTAGTGGATAATGCCTGCATTTGGTGTACAGACACTATACCTGCCCATTAAATGGGACTACAAGGCTAGTGTCTATTTTTCTATATTAAACGTAGTATTACTACAATCAATAAGATTATTATTACTAAAAGAGTACTTATATTTTCTTTTTTGTTCATATCTTTTGCCCCTTTCATTCCAAAACCCCCAAGTTTGAGTAGTAAAGAAATTACTCAGGTGCATCAGCACTACCATTAGCAGGTAACGGTTATTTATTCTAAAGTTAAAACAATACAAAAGCAAGAAAAAGATTCCGACAAAAATCGACACTCAAATGTATTGAAAAAACAAAGTAAATTTGATATATTATAAATGTAAGTGTTACCAATAGTGGTGGTAACGCCTGCACTATGTGTGAGACGCTTTAGCGTCTTTTCTCATTTATCTTGCCGATTAAAGCAAGAATCACAATTATTATTACTAGACAAAATTCATTATCGTTCATAGCCTTGCCTCGCTTTCATCCTGATCTCCCGAAGAAAACCCCCTGAAGCCGGAATCCGGCAAAGTAAAGAGACTAGACTAAAGGTAACGGTTATTTATTCTAAGTGTAAATAGATGTAATTGCAAGAAAAAGAGTCCGACAAAAATCGACATGCAAATAAAAAAGTGCATTGCTGCACTTATGCTGGTAGGGGAACTATATTTAAATCTGTTCCCATACTCTCTAAGACTCCTGAATATTTTTCATATATTCTTTTATAATCACTTAAATATCTATCATCAGTCATCTTACTGAATGGTATTACTACATGTCCATCATGGTTAGATGTTGTAATAGGGTTACCATTATATTTTGTAAATATTAGTTCTCCTCCTAAATTATCGATATCAATTGTTACATCGCCTTCCGGTGTAACAGTTTTTGTTATATCAAGAGTTGCCATAAATCCTACTAGTTTGTTGTAATCATCTGTTCCGTATTGATTGGATATAAAATTACCTAAAGAATACATTACCAATGTATCATCAATCCAAGTAATTGGTTGAAGTACATGCGGGTGACATCCTATAATAATGTCTACTCCCAAATCAGCTAGATACTGAGCTATTTCTTTTTGACTATCATTAGGATTGCTAGCATATTCAACACCCCAGTGCATAGCCACTATTAATACATCGACTTTATCTCTTACTGCTTCAATATCTTCTTTTACTTGCTCACTATCATAGACATTTACCAAATAATCTTTACCAGCTGGAACTGGTAAACCATTCGTCGAAGTAGTGTAGGATAACATTGTATAAGTTATATTGTTCTTTTCTCCAATTATAAAATTGTTTCTTGCTTCTTCACTATCCGCAATTCCGTTATAAACAATATCATCTTGTTCTTTTAAATAATTATAAAAATTAATTATTCCATTTTCACCTTTATCGATAGTGTGATTTGTAGCAGTAGAAATCATATTGAATCCCGCTTTAATCATCGCATCTCCAAATTCTGATGGAGTAGAGAATCTCGGATATCCTGATGGTGTTCCACCTGCAATTGGAGTTTCTTGATTATAATAGGCAATATCATATTCGCTTATAATATCTCTAACATAATCTAAAGCCCCATCAAAATTAAACGGTCCGGTATTTTTATCCCCAGTAGAATATTCCCAAAATATAGCATTGTGAATTAGAGCATCCCCAGTAGCTAATAGACTGAGTTCATACACTTCATCTTCCTTAGGTTTTTCATGTGTATTGTTATTAGAATTATTATTTGTTCCAGTATTATTTTCTATGGGTTTATCACTTTTTGAAAAATATTGATATCCAGCAAAAGCTCCAATAGCGATTACTATTAAAATAATTAAGGAAGCTAACGCTTTCTTTTTTAACTTCTTTTTTCTTCTTGCCATAATTAATCCTTCAATTTATCATATATTTCTTCTTTACTAAAATCATGTGTCTTATTCATATAATTGGGAAGCAAATGCAAATGAAAATGTTTAATAACTTGAGCATCACCATAATTAACTAAAAAAGTCAAAGCACTTTTATCTAGTGTTGTCATAAGTTTAGTAGCATATCTCTTACCAGTATCGATTATTTTTAAGAATATTTCCCTATCAATACTATATATATCTTCATAATGTTTTTTGGGTATTACTAAAGTATGACCATCAGTATCTGGGTAAGCATCCATTATTACCATTACATCATCATCTTCATATAGTATTTTTGCTTCTACTTCCTTTCTTGCAATTTTACAAAATAAACAATCATCTTTCACTTTAATCACCAAACATAGTATACCATATTTTATTTCTTATAACAAACCTTTAAACTGTTCTAAATTATATTCTCTGTAAACATATTTTCTTTTTAATTTATATTGATTTAACTTATTACTTTTTTCCTTACCCCAATCAGTACTAATTCCGTATTTATAGTACTTCTTTGCTATATCTAATACATCTTCATTATATCCTCCGCTAGGATATGCAATACTCGTTACTTCTTTACCAATAATTTTTTCTAGTCTTTCTTTGCTAGACTTAAGTTCATAATCAATTTCTTCTTTACTAAGAGTATGTAGTAGGGGATGACTTACGGTATGGGACCCAATTTCCACCAATCCTGAATCACTCATATTTTTAATCATTTCTGAAGTAACATAAACATCTCCCCCGATAGAATCACTTATAATATAAAAATTGCTTTTAAAGTTATATTTTTGTAAAATAGGGAAAGCATAAGTATAAACATCTTTATAACCATCATCAAATGTCAAGACAACTGGCTTTTCATAAGCTCCAGCATCAGCAATTTCCGATATAAAAATAGGAGTATAACCATTTTCTTTTAAGTATTGCATCTGTCTTTCAAACTCTGCAACCTTCACAAATAAAGTAGTAGCCCCCCAAGCATCATCTAAAACTCCATGATAACAAAGAATAGGAACCTCTTTAGCAATATTTTCATATTTGATATTGATATTCAAATTATATTTTCGTTTTATATTATCTATATTAGTATATACATCTTGTTTTTTACATATATAAGTTTCTTTATCTTTATAATAATACTCTTTATTTTCTACTAAATAATTGACATCATTCTTTAGTTCATTTAAATATTCCAAATACTTTTCTCTTTTACTTTTTTCTTCATTTATATTTTTTACTAATTCATTACTTTGATACATTTCTAAGACTGTCTTGCTATCGACATCCTCTGGAATAATATTATTTAAAGCCTCTTCATTTATATTATTAAGATAACTAATATCATAATTAATTATCTCTTCTTCAATTAAAGTTAAAGTATTATTTGTATCATCCAAATTAGTAAGTAATTTACTTTCATCTATTTTTTCTTGCTTTTCTTCTTCAGTTATTATTTGATTAAAAAACTTACTTACCGCATCATCGTTATTTATAATTTCTTTATTACTAAAAGCTTCATACTTACTTAGAGTATAGTTTATTTTTTCTTGCTGTTCATTTCTTATTTTTTCTTCTTTATATATTTTAGATATAGTTATATTACCCCCGATAACAAATGTTAATATTAGTAAGACAAATACTGTAATTAAAATTTTCTTATTCATAATCTTCCTCTATTTTAAGTTAATTATAGCAATAGAGTGTACTTTTGTCTAGTATTTGCATATATTTAATTAGGAAGGTGATTAAATGTCTAGTTTTAAAGAAATTGTCACAAAAGCAGTAATTGGCAAAGCCAAAAAAACAAGCACCAATACTTTTTCTTTAAATCCGGAAGAAATACCAAATACTGTTTTAGGTTGCTGGGTAATAAACCATAAGTTTAGTGGTGCTAAAGGTCAAAACGGTAGTGTTATAGTAAATGGTTCTTTTGATGTCAATGTTTGGTATTCTTATAATGGAGATAAAAATACAGCAGTAACTACTAAAAATTTTACGTACAGTGATACAATGAATATTCCTCTAAAAGAAGATCACAGCTTGAGTGATGCCTCTGAAATAATGGTGCGCTGTCTTCGTCAACCAACAGTTGCTAATGTAAATGTCGATGGAGATACTGTCAAACTCGATATCGAAAAAGAAATGGGTGTTGAAATCGTCGGTGATACTAAAGTGAAAGTTAGCGTCGAAGAAGATGAAGATGACTACGAAGAAATATTTGATGAAACAGATAATCCGGAATTGGATGAAATAAATGAAGATTATTTAAATGAAGCATCGAACTGATGCTTTTAAAATGCTTTTAAATGTGGTATAGTTATTATGGAGTGATGAAAATGCCAATTGATCAAAAATTAAAAAAATACATTGATGAGGTAATTTTGCCTCAATATAATAGCAATATTGGAGGTCATGGAATAGAACATATTAAAGATGTCATAAATAGAAGCTTTGAATTAAATGAAGTATTTAATTTAGATTTAAATCCCAATATGATTTATACTATTGCGACTTTTCATGACATCGGTTATAAACTTGACCCTGAAAATCATGAACAAGTTTCAGCAGATATATTTGCATCTGACAGGTTTATGAAAGAATTTTTTTCTGATGCTGAACGTGAAACTATCTACGAAGCTATCGTTGACCATCGAGCTAGTTTAGAATATGTTGCTAGAAGTACCTATGGTAAACTTATTTCATCAGCAGATAGGGCCATTGATATTGAAAAAATGTTGCAAAGAAGCATTGATTTTCAACGTGATAAACATAAGAGCGAAAATCCCACTGATATGGATGTTATCGAATATTCCTATAAAAAGTTGGCTTCAAAGTATGGGAAAGACGGTTACGCCAAGATGTATTATCCCGACCAAAAGTATCAAGACTTTTTAAATAGAATGCAAGAACTTGTTGCTGATAAAGATAAATTTATTGATGCTGAGTTACGTCTAATTCGAAAACAAAAAAGAAACTAAATAACATGTCAACAAAAAAAGGTTGACACATACTATTAAATATGGTAAATTATTTATGGTTTAATGAAGGAGGAAAAATTATGGCTGTAAAATTGAGATTAAAAAGAATGGGCGCTAAACAAAAACCATTTTATCGTATTGTAGCTGCTGATTCCCGTAGCCCAAGAGATGGACGCTTTATCGAAACAGTTGGTACTTATAATCCTGTAGCTAATCCTGCTGAAGTAAAAATTGATAAAGAATTAGCTTTAAAATGGTTAGGAAATGGCGCAGAACCTACAGATACTGTTAAAGCCTTGCTTAGAAAAGAAGGCATTATTAAAGAGTTTGCTGCATCAAAGACCCAAAAAGGTAATTAATTATGAATGTTGTAGAATTTACAGACTTTTTAGTAAAATCTTTAGTTAAAGAACCAGATTTGGTAAAAGTAGAATGCTTTGATTCTGATGAAGATACCAAGATAATTGAAATAATTGTCCCTGAATCTGAAATGAAGAATATCATTGGCAAAAATGGCAAAAATGCCAGTAGCTTAAGAACAATTATTCAAGCTTTTGCTTTAGCTAAAAATATGAAAAAAGTCAAAATCAATATCGATGCTTATTAAATGCTAGTTTTAATTACTAGCATTTTTTTCTTTCCAATGAAAAGTTGGTAAAATGTGCTCGCTGGCCTAAATCTGCTTGCCTATTTGTGTAAAATTATGCCAAATTTGTTTAACTCTTTTTCTGAAATTAGTAATATTTCTGATAATTGAACAACTATATTATTAAAATAATCTATTGAAGAAAAAATTAATATGTGTTAATATTAAAATAGAAAGGAGAATGGAAATGAAAAAGAGAAATATTTTCTTAGTTGGTCTACTTGGAATGTTTGGTCTTCCTTTTGCTGCAAACGCTAAAACAGTATGTACTAGTGATTGTGATTACACTGATTTAGCTACTGCTATTGCATCTGCTCAAGCTGGAGAAACTATCACTCTAAACGAAGATGTTACTCTTTCAAGTAAAGTAGTTGTTAACAAAGAAATTACTCTTGATTTAAACGGTAATGATATTACTGGTAGTGATCAATATGTATTAGAATTTAATGCTAAAGATACTGAATTTACATTAACTGATAGTACTGATACTGCAGGTAAAATTACTGGTGCTCAAAGAGGAATTTTAGTTACTGCAGGTACTTTAACACTTGATAAAGTAACTATCACTAGTCTTGATAGAACAATCCAAATTAACCCTGTAGCTGACGGAGGAGCAGCAAAAGTAATCATGGAAGGAGGTGTCGTTGAATCAACTGGTACAAATGCAACTAGAACAATCATGCTTTGGGGTAATAATGTGGCTGGTGAAGCTTCATTGGTAGTTAACGATGGTGTTATTACAGCTCCAATTAGTTCAAAAAATTCTGCTGCTATTAACTTAGGTAGTGCTAATGCTGCTGGTAATGCAGTAGAAATTAATGGTGGTTCTATTACAGGTTACAATGGTATCAGACTTTATGGTAATGGCGAATTGGGCATGACTGTTTTAACAATGAATGATGGTAGCGTTAATGCTGTTGGATCTGGTATTATTCAATCAACTAGCGAAGGAACAGAAAATACAGAAATCTATTTATATGGTGGAAGTATAACTGCAGCTGATGAAGCTGATCAAGCTGAAGTTGGTGGTGATGCAGTTGTAATTCATCATTCACAATCTGGTATCTTAGTTATCGGTAAAGAAGATGGAACTGGTCCTACATTAGTTGGTGAAACTGGTGTTGCTATTAAAGAAGGAACTATTACTATTAATGGAGGAACTATCAAAGCTACTGGAGAATATAAAAATCCTGCTGAAGCAAGAAACGATGGTACTGAAGATACAGGTGCTGCCATAAGCATTACTTCAAATGCTGAATACGCTGCTGGAACTACTATCGCCATCAACGGTGGTACATTCGAAAGCGCAAATGGTAATGCATTCTATGAAGGTGTTGCTATGAATGGTGAAACACCTGCTGCTACAGAATCTTATGTAAGTTCACTTAAGATTGATGGTGGTACATTCGTTGCTGCTAAAGACAAAGATAGCGTAGTTGCTGAAACTTATGAAGAACCAAGATTTATCACAAATGGTATATTCAGCAGTAACGTTTCATCATTATTAACAAGCGACGTTCAACTTGTTCAAGATGAAAATGGTAACTATGTAGTTGAATTCATTGACACAGAAATTCCTAATCCTCCAGTTGAAAATCCAAGTACTGGTGATAACGTAATTACTTACGGTATTATCGGACTTATTGCTCTTGCTGGTGTAGCAGGATCTGCTCTTTACTTAAAGAAAAGTAAAGCAAATTAACTGAGTCTAAGCTTTTAGCAATCTGCTAAAAGCTTTTTTTGTCAAAATGTTTGTCAATCATTATATTCATATTGACTTTTAAAAAAACTTCAAGTAAAATAAAAATATAATAAAGGAGGAGAAACATGAAGAGATTTACTTGTTTATTGGGGGTTATAACTTTATCGATGTTATTATTTGTAACTGGTGTTAATGCTTCAACAGTAGATGAATCAAAAGCACCTGATAAAGTATTCATTGGTTGGGATCCAAATGTTGATGTAGAAGTAAGAGAAGATATATTCTATGTAACTTTAACTGGAGATATCAATCAAGATTTGATTATTGAAAACGGTGAAGAAGTTATCCTAGACTTAAATGGTTTTACCTTTGAAAACTTTACAAAAGAATGTGAAGCTATTAAAGTACTAAAAGGTGGTAAGTTAACTATCATCGATAGTGGTGATACCGGAACAGTGACTCATATTGAAGGATCTACATATAGTCCAATTACCAATTTAGGAACACTAATTATCGAAGATGGAAATTATACTATTAGTGATAGTTTCTATATTGTTCGTAATGAAGGAATTGCTACAATTAATGGAGGAACTTTCACAAGTACTTCAACTGATACTTCAATGATTGGTAATATTCAATACGAAGACACATCAGTTACTCCAGTACTTACGATTGAAGACGGAACATTTACTGCTGTCAGCAACGTTTTAAAAAATAATGAAAACAGTGTTATGGTAGTTAATGGAGGAACATTAACTTCTGAAAATGCTTATGCATTAGATAATGCAGCTGTTGCTGAAGTAAACGGAGGAACATTAACTTCTGAAAATAATTCACCAATTAGAAATATTATCAATCCTACCGATGGTAATGAAGCAAGCTTAAAAGTAAGCAATGCAACATTAAACGCAGCTGCTGATAAAGCGGATTATGCATTATATGATGCAACATTACAAAGCGATGTAACTGATAAATACGAAGTTAGTGTCGATGAAAATGGTAATATTACTTTTGTTTCAACTGAAATACCTGATCCAGTTCCTGAAAATCCAGATACTACGACCCCTGAAGAACCAATTGAAAACCCAAGTACTAACGACAATGTTGTAACTTACATTGTTTTGGGAGCAGTTTCAATAATTGGAATTGTAGCAGCTGGTATATTAATTAAAAGATTTAATTAATAATAAAAAATTAAATTAAATCAAAAACTTCTTTCGAGAAGTTTTTGTTTTTAAAAAAAACTAATTATATACAACAAAAAGGAAATATGTTATACTCAAAATAGCGCGGAGGATGGATAATATGCAAAATAAGAAAAGCTTAGTATTTATGGGAATAGGAGCGTTAACGTTAGTTGCCGTAGTATTGGGAGCAACATATGCCTTCTTTGTCGCTCAAGGTGGAGGAAGTCAAGAAACAGATGTCGATGTTATAACAGGTACAACAGATCTTTTATCCTTTTCTTTTGGTGATGAAATATATATATCTGCCAATGAAACAAACTTTGGGC
>CALVVH010000037.1 GCA_944363805.1 uncultured Bacilli bacterium | reverse complement strand
AGGCTTCGCCAAAGACACAATATATGATGAATCTATTCCACTTGATAAAAATGAACCAACTTCAACATCACTAAGTAGGTGTCTACTAACTGAATCTTTCATTACTTCACTAATACTTTCCACTGCTTCAGCTAGTGTTTGTTCTTTATCTTTAAAATCCAATTTAAAATATTTATCTATCTTTATATCCCCAGCTTTATAAAGCAAACTAGATCCTGCATCCAAACGATACACACCTTTAAAGAAAGTTTCATTCGTCGGCACAAAACTAAATTCCAAATAAGTCTGTAAAATATCTTCATTTAATTCTTTTTTAAAATCCGGAGTATCTAAGAAAGCTTTAATTTCTGATGCAAACATAAAAGTTCCATCCATCACTGTATAATAAAGAGGTTTTATTCCAAAATTATCTCTTGCTAAAAATAATTCATTGCTTTTCTTATCATATATTGCCAAAGCAAACATTCCCCTTAAATGCCTTGGTAAATCAGTATGCCACTCTTCAAATCCATGTATTAAAACTTCTGTATCACTTTTAGTTTTAAATTTATGACCAGCTTTAACTAACTCATCTCTAAGTTCGACATAATTATATATTTCTCCATTATATACAGTTACTACAGTATCATCTTCATTAAACATCGGTTGATTACCCGTCGACAAATCGATTATTGAAAGCCTTCTGTGAGCAAGAGCAACATCCCCATCGAAGAAGTATCCCTCTCCATCTGGACCTCGATGTTCTATTCTCTTGCTCATCATCTCAATTATTTCTTTTTTATTTTCTCTTTTAGTTACAATTCCTGCAATTCCACACATTACTATCCACCTAAAACCTTTCTATAGTAATCATTTGTCATAATATATCTACTCATTGTAATTTTATTACTTACTATACTATTCATATATTTTACATAATCGGCATCAACTTCACTACCATCTTTGCTTACAAATTCACCACTACTAGCAAAATATGTTCCTTTATCGCTTACCCATGAAGAATTACCAAATATAGCCAGTCCTGGTTCTGTACTAAGTATATCCTTACCTATAATAAGTCTTGAATCATATTCTATGCCAAACAAATTATATATTGTTGGTAACACATCTATTTGACTACCGACCTTTTCTATTTCGACAGTTTCCATTTCACTATTCCATAAAATAAAGTTACTTCTATTTATTTCAACAACACTATCTTTTTCATAACTAGCAATTTCATTTACTTCATCTAATGATAAATAATATGGATAATGATCTCCCACTAAAGCAATGACAGTATCTTCAAGCTTACCGGCTTCATCTAACTTATTAATTAACAATTCTAACGCTTGATCGAGCTCTATTTGAGCTGCCAAATAAGATAATGGTTTTTCACTAATATTTAAACCTGCTACTTCATCTTTATGTTTACGAGCCATCGCACTATAATCAAAACCATAATCGCCATGACCACTTACTGTTACATAATAAACCATAAATGGATTTTCGCTTGTAATATAATCATCGAATGTTGCTTCAATCATTTCGACATCGCTCTCTGGCCATTGCTTACAGTTAATTTTTTCTTCTAAACCATTACGACATCCCATATAATTATCAAATCCTAAAGCTGCCAAATACTTATGTCTGCTTTGGAAAGTATAAGTGTGATCATGATATGCATATGTATTATAACCTTTATTTTGGAATGCTGTAGCTACCCCAAATGGGTAATAATTTTCTCCACTCTTCCAAGGTGACAAGAAACCAGATGCTGCCACTAAACCTGTAAGTTCTTGAAATTCTCCTCCAATTGTACTGCTTATCGTCGGCGTATAAAAATTATTAAATTTAAAACCACTATTGACAAGTTTATATAAAGTAGGTGTTAAATCTTCTCTTACAGCAATTTCATTAAAACTTTCTGCCATAAACAAAATCAAATTCTTACCTTCAAAATACTTCGTATATTCATTTTGTAATGTGCCACTTTCATTTTTAAAATATTCATGCATCATCTTAATAGTATTATTACTTTCACTAGCAATTAAAGAATCAAAATCGATATCCAAATTATTATATTCATAAACTATCTCTGGTTCATCTACATCATCATTATCTTTACCCTCATCTTCATCTGGATCAACATAATCATCCGGAATATCTAACTTTACATCAAAGCCAAAAATACTTCTTTTGATATCTATTCTAAAAGCATTAAGAACACCAAACTTTCTTATATTAAGTTCATTATTACTTACATTAAAATACAGATCATTCGCCGAATTGATACCATCGCTATTTATAAATAGTGATGCAATAAAAATAAGATAAACTAAAACTAATGCTATCAATTTAATAATATTAAATTTAATTTCACTTTTATTAATAACTACTTTTTTAATAAAAATAAGCAATAAAATAAATGGTAAAAATAATAATATAACTCCCAAGATATTTTCTAAAATTAACTTCAAACCATCACCAGCAAAGCTTGCAACTTGATCCGTTGCACTGAGTAAAGACAAATCAAAATAAAAACCAAACATCTTATAAATACACAATTGAAGTGCATAAATAAAAGATACAATAAAAATTGTTATATAATAAATAACTTTGTTAAATTTTTCATTTCCCCAAGTAGCTATAAAACTAATTAGTAATGCTGCAAAAATATTATATAAAATTACATACAAAAAACTTATATTAAAAATTGTAACATTTGTTAATATTCTAAAAGATAACTCTAAAAACATTAGAATTACAAAAGTAAATAATAATACGTTAAATTTTTTTAGCTTGTACTTCTTCATTACATCTCACCAATTCATAATTATTATACCACTAACCATCATTATTTATATATATTTATTAAGCATATTTACACTGTCTTATGTCTTTTTCAACATAAAAAAAACGCAATTTATAGCGTTTCTCTAAACTTTACTTACTCAATTACCATCACTGCATTATCTTTTATAATAAAGTAGTCACTTACATAACTTTTTACAAGTGGATACACTCCATCATTGCTTTCTAGTTTACCCATATCCATAATTTCTGGTACATCATATTTTTGAAAACTATTAATTAAAATACTTGTAAATTCGCTTGTAATAGCAACACTATCTTTACTTACTACTCCATAATATAGGATTTCATTAGCATTAAGTAAAATATGATAATTATTATCCATCTCATAAACATAGATATCATATATATCATCTTCAAGTGTTTCAATAACCGTCTTATTTTCTCCATCGATACTTTCCATAACTAAATTATGATCATCGACATATAATTTTACATCATTTAAAACAAATTCATCATCGAGTGCAAAATTAACTTCACCATTTATATCTACCTTTTCATAAGTATAACAAATTTGATACTCATTCACTTCATCTGCTGGAATCAAAGGCGATACCAAAAACAAAAGAACAATTACTACAACAACAAGTTTCTTAGCCCTCGTAGCATTTTCCCTATCTTTAACTATTATTTCATCAGTTACTTCTTCTTTGATATATTCATTTACATGTCTTTTTTGCAAGTTAAGATAAGCCCCAACTAAATAGATTACTACATAAACTAAAGATGCAACTAAGGTAAATATTAACATAACCGTCGATATATCTGTACTATTGATACAATCCTTATAACTATTCACTTCCCCTAGCATGATAGCAAAATCATAAAACGCATGCAAGAATACCACTGACCATATATTTTTGGTTATAAAATAGATAGAACCTAAAAGTATCCCTAAACTAGATGCTTGTAATACTTGCATAAAAGTTGTAATAATATCTTGCCCACTTAACGCATTAGATAAATGAACTAAGCCAAAAATTACTCCACTTACAACCACAGATATAATAACCTGTTTCCTATTCTTACCATAAACATCGACTATTTCACTTTGAATAAGTCCTCGAAAGAAAAATTCTTCAGCCATGCCAATAGTAACTGCTAGAATAATTAAGCTAATTAAGTTAGGAACATTTAATTTTTCTCCCATTATTCCTATTATGCTACTAATTAAACTAATAAAACTGACAACAAATATCGGAATTCCTCTTTTAATGCCATAAACAATTGATTTACCATGTGATTTTAAAATATTGAGTCTCTTTCTTACTGCTAGCATTACCAAAGCAAAAATTAACAAAACTATTTCTGAAATAAACATTGTATTATATTTGCCATAAAATAATGCTTGATACAAAAGTCCAGCAATATCACCACCAAAAACCAGTAATATTCCATAAAATAACAACAAACTGACAAAGATTATCGCAATTAATTTCCAAGTTTTCTTATCCATAATTAATCCATATTTACATTAGTATATATTTCAGATACATCTTCAATATCATCAAGTAATTTATAAAGACGATCAAATAATTCTTTATCTTCACCAGTTAAAGTAATATTTTCTTTGGCATAATAACCAACTTCATCTAGATCATATTCGATATTAGGAATTAGTTTTTCGAGCTCATCCTTAGCCTTATTGACATCTCCCGGACTAAGATATAAAACTATTTCTCCATTTTCATTCTCAATATCATTTATTTCAATACCAGCATTAAGTAAAGCATCAAATACAGCTTCTTCATTATCATATTTAAACGATAATATTCCTAAATGTTCATAATTATAAGCAACCGAATTAGTTACTCCCAAACTTTTATTAACCTTATTAAAAGCTGCTCTAACCATGCCAACAGTTCTATTGACATTATCAGTTAAACACTTAATCATCAAAGTTGCTGCTCCAGGTCCAAATCCTTCATACATAACTTCATGATATTCATCTTGTCCTAAACCTTTAGCTTTATCTATTGCTCTATTGATAATATCATTAGGCACTTGTTGCTTTTTAGCCTTATCGATCAATCTTTTTAATACCACATTGGCATCCGGATTAGGACTCCCCTTCTTTGCTGCCAAATATATTTCTTTTGCAAAAGTCGTATATAATTTTCCTTTTGCAGCTCCAGTCTTTTGAATACTGGCTTTTCTAACTTCATATGCTCTTCCCATTTTTCTTCACTCCTTGAACAAAAGCCAAACAAGTTTGGCGTCCTTGCATCACTACAAGGCATTTCTATTTCACTGAATCCTGTGGACTCTCCATAGACCAACTTCGGATGGTCGCCACCCTACTATTTTTGTTCTATCATTTATAATTTTTTTATCAAGTTAACAATATTACTTAGACTATTAAGTATCTCAACTATATTTTATTCACCCCCTTTAGTTGATAAATCAATTATATCAAACAAACATATGTATGTCAATTGTCTTTTTATTAATTAAAGCAATTTCCTATAAGATAAAAAATTAAAATAAGTCGTATCGTAATCTAAATTAACCCCTCTTAATTGTACCATTTCTTCGATTGTAACAAAAGCATAATTTTCTTTATTAATAGGCAATTGATAATTACAACTGATTTATAAATCTATAAACTCCATATTTTTTTCTCCCTCGCATATTTCTAATTACTTTTTCCACTGTATAAACTTCATAATAACTATATTCTTCTCGATGCATTAAATACTCTAAGGCCTTAATAACTAATTTCTTTTCATCTTTAGTCCGAAAGAATTTTTGCATTTCTTCCAAAGTTTTTTTTCTAACCTTCCGAACTAACCACTTATAATACCATTTCCCTCTTACTTTAAATATATACCGATAACCATCCAATTTTTTAATTATCTTTAAAGTATCATAATATCCTAATTTAATATTATCATTTATTTTATTTAAATCATAATTTAGAATACTTCCCAAATTTCGTGATGGTTTAATTTCAATAATCTTTTTCTTATCTAAATAATCTCTTTTTATCCCAATAGCTTCTAAATCGACAGTATATACTTTATCATACCCTATTCTAAGTAAAGCATTCGCTGGTACATTATCATAAAATCCCCCATCCAAATAATAATTGCCGTCGATTATCTTTTCCAATTTAAATATTGGCAAATAACAACTAGCCAAAATATATTCATCTAAGAGTTTCGGTAAAATATCTTCTTTAAACAAATAAAGAGGCTTAAAATCATTAAATCGTACTGTAACTAAACCATAATCTTTCTTACTTTTATATAAAGTCTTAGCAATATCCAAGTTTTCTAATATCTTTTTTAATCCACTCGTACTAAGTCCCTTATTATAAAAGATATTTTTAAAATTCTTAAATCCTTCTTTAACTAAAGCCCAATCCATTTTCTTTTCTTGCAATTCCGTCATCAATTCATCAGTAAGTCCCAAAATAGCTCCTACATTGATATTTTGCCAAAATTTAAGAAGTTCTTTATCTCTTCCTGATGCTAACATTGCTGCATTAAAAGAACCGATACTTGTTCCCACAAAGCCATCGATTCTAATGTGTTGTTTCTTTAATGCTTGATACACTCCAATTTGATAAGCACCACGCACACCCCCACCAGCTAAAGCTAAGCCAACTTTCATTTTCTAATGAATGGTTTAGCTAAAAATCTAGCTACCTTTCTTTTCTTTGCTCTACTTCGCATTCGATTGAAGTATTCCGTCAAAGAGTCGTTGCGATAACCAATCAAATTGTTAAGTTCATCTCCATCAGCACAAACTGGACTATAATAATTTTTCTCTAAAAACAATCTACTAAAAACATACTTAAAACTTAACCCATCTATTTCTAATAACTTATTTATTAATTCTTTATAAGCTATAGTTTCTTCTCCCATAACATTAAAAGTCTTCCGATTCAATTTATCCAAATACTTAATTCCTTTGACAAATGCATATGCTGCATCTTCCTTAGTTATTACTCCTACAACACTATTCTTATTAACATGATACATAAAATGGTCTTTGAGTGGATTGTTCAAAACTAATGGAATACGATAAATTGTATAATTTTTCAACTTATCTTTAATTAATTGTTCTGTCTTATATTTTGCCATAGAAAAATAATCGTATTCATCAAGTTCTATATGTGACCTAACCGTCGGATTTTCATGCATCTTATACATACTCGTCGTCGATGCATAAAATAAATGGCACTTCGGGTTATAATAACTGATTGCTCGAATGATGTTTTCACAACCATCATAATCAACTATTTCCGCTAGCCCCTTTTTCATATCTGCAAGTGGAGGCAAAGCTGATGCCAAATGAATGACAATATCATGGTCTTTGATTAGAGCCTCAACTAATACTCTATCTCCAACATCACCATATAATATATTAATTCTTTTCTTAAATCTTCTAAGATTTTTAAATACTGTCTTATTTTTTAAATCCAAAGCCGTGACTTCATATTTACCTTCCGCTAGTAAATATTTAATAACATGAACACCAATACTACCTGCGGCCCCAGTTACTAATACTTTTTTCATAAGCCATCTTCCCTTCTTATATCAAGTTAATAAATATTAATATTAGAATCCCTATAATTATACCACAAATTGTTGCCTTTTGCTTTATATTACTAATAACTTCTCCCAATAATTCAAAAAGTAATATATAAAGAAGCATTCCCAATGTAAGAGCAACTATTATTCCAGTTACAAATTCACTAATATTACCAAATAAATAGATGATTAAACCACCAATAAGTCCTGACAATATCAACAATACTACCGCTAGCTTATTTGATGTTTTATTGCTATAATTTGCTATTTGAAAACCAAATGGCAAATTATGTAACCCAATACCTAAACACATCATTAAACCACTTTGTAAATTATTGCTAGCAACGCTATATAAAGCCATTCCTTCAATCATATTGTGTAACAATAAAGCAATTATCGTAATAAAACTAATATGTCTTATATGGTCTTGATGTCCTTTAGTTTCTTCATCATGTTCATGGTGTTCATGATAATGATGTGGCACAAGTCTATCGACGAATAAAAGTAAACTTAATCCTAAAGCCACAAATATCCACAAATACCAGGCATTAATCTCCATAATTTCTGGCAACAAATCCAAAATAATCAAACCAAATATTACGACCAATGCACAAGCCATTGCTCCATTTGTAAGCTCATTTTTATGTTTGACAAATCGGTAAATAATAATACCTACTAAAAAAAATAAACCACTTCCCAAAGTTAGTAATAACGCACTCATATAACCACCAAGAATATTGTACAATGAAAATGGCATAAAAAAAAGAGCAAAAGAAAAAAACTGCCAAACTAATTGACAGTTTACATACTTAATTCCAACTATTAAGGTTCTTCTGGATTTAATGGTGATCCATCTGTACAACTAACAGCAGTAAATTTCAATGTACCATTGAATTCTGCATCAGTGTTGTGTTGTTGGTCAACTGATAGGTTAACCATTGTTACATTTGCAGTCCAAGTGTCAGTTGATAATTGTCCAGCAGTACCAACGATTTGATGAACCTTTACGCTACCAGCAGTAAAAGTACCAGGAATATTATATGTCGAAGCAGCTGCTTCCGTAATATCCCAACCACTTACTTCAGGTCTTGTTCCAGTCTTTGTAGTATCAACAGTAACATAAGTTAAACCAGTAATTCCACTACCAGTTATTTCAGTAGCTGATGGTGCTCCAGCAGCTTGTTTAGAAATAGTAAACAATAATTCTGGTGTATTATCGAAACTTGCATCAATAGTAGTTCCAGCAGCTTGAGCAGTATTTCTAACAGTTTCATCGATGTATTCAAATTCATTAGTTTTTACAATTAAATCAACTGTATAACAGAAACTCAAATCATCAGCATCTTCAGCAGCAGTACTTGGAGTCCAATTAACTTTACTTACTTGACCATTTTCATTAGGATCTGGTGTACCATCGCCATTTCTATCAGTAGTAGATACGTGACCAGCCATTCCTTCAGCTAAATTAACTTGGTTAACTTGTAATAAAAGTTCAGCTCCAACTTCAAAACTTGAATTTGATGAAGTAGATGTTTCTACTTTAATATTAGTAGATGCCGTTCCACCTCCTTGTGCTGTAAAGTATGCAAATGTTGCACCAACAACTGCAACTAATAAAGTTGCTACTGCGATTACTGTCAATAGAATCGTATTTTTTCTATTTTCCATTCTTTTTCCTCCTCTATTTTAATATTAGCAAAAAAAAAGTTTAAAATCAACTCTTTTCTTCACTTTTTTATCACTTTTCTAAAAACTCATGGTATAAGTTCTATTCGTCGTATCGATTACAATGTTAAAACCAGTAACATTCGCCTCAGCCCCTCCTGTAAACTGATACGTCGGTTGTAAATTATATGTCAATCCCATCGTCAAATCCGCAGCACTAGCATATGTATTCAAATTATTGGTACTAACAATTTTACTCAAAGTTGTTTTATATTTATTAGCAATATCATATATAGTTTCGTTTTCTGCAGGTACAAAATTTGTCCCCAAACTACTTAAGTTATTGCTACTACCTTCAACCACAGTCAAATTACCACTATATATTACATCATTATAAGTAATATCGACATTATATGTCCCAGGATATATTCCATTTAAACTAAACACTCCACTTTCATCAGTTGTACTAATTAAAGACCCATTTTGTAAAGAAATAGTTGCATTACTTAAATTATTTCCTTCTGTATCTGTAAGTACTCCACTAAAATTATAGTTCATTTCGGCATTTTCTACTTCAGCAACAATTTGGGTATCGATATAAAAATAAGAATAACTTGCTGCAGCTATCGCTTTATCCGAAAGCCAAGTTTTAACCCGGTAAGTCTTTGTTGCATTACCCGATGTTGTACTTCCTACTACATCAAATAATATCGAATATCGATTATATCTAGGATCACTATTATTTACTGAATAAATTGGTAAATCCGCAACCGTAATTGGTCCCACTACTAAAGTTTCATCATTAATACCATTATACTCATACACAGCAATTTTAATATAATCGAGTGGTGTCAACATATCACTTTCTTTATAGCTACTTCTTGCCAAAAAATTTTCCATATCATAACCGACATTCAAAGTAAATGTTGCATCGAGTGATCCCGTATTTTGAATGTAAATCAAACTTGCTTCACTTTGTGCCAACCCCTCAGCATCACTAATGCCTGTCAAATTATTCTTTTGAATTGCTGAAGACTCCTCCCCATAAGAAACCGCCAAAGTACCAGTCGTCACTGTCTGATTATTCGAGTTAGTCTTAACTGTAAAAAAAGACGCATAAGAAAATCCTATCGTCGAAATAGTTAAAACAAAGACGCAAACAGCTATAAAGAAATTTCTACTCTTAATAAATTTTGTCATTTTCTCAAAATCTAACTTCTTCACAATTGTCTCACCTAGTATAATTCTAACACATAAACCCTAAATCGTAAATATAAAAATATTACTCATTTTTAGCATATACTGCAAAATAATCATCTTCATATATTAAATGAAAATTCTCTGAACTGCTAGCATAATTATATAAAATTTTTCCTTTTTCACAAATAATATGAGTAACTTCATAATCCTTGGCAATCTTACCATAAGTCGGAGCAGTCGATTCCATAAAAATATCTTTCGTTCCATTAAATTCTTTAGTATACAAATCAGCTCTCGAATCAATATAAACTTTAATATCATTAAAAATCAAGTAACTGCCATAACTATATTCGTTTAAAAGTCTTATATTTTTATAATCTAAATTTTCTTTGATAAATTTAGTAGCATCAACTGGATAAAAATCTTTAGCAATATATTCTTTATCACTACATATATATACCCCTAACATAACTACTAAACATATCCCCATTACAACTATTCCCTTATTAGATAAAATATACTTAAATAAATACTTATCTACATCAATATTACAATTATCTAATATATTGCCTAGTAATACTCCCATTATTGGAAATATAAAAATTGTATATAAAGCCATATGTCTATTTGATGTAAAAGCCATAATAGTTAATCCCAATACTAAAAATAATTGATGAAGTTTAATTTTTCCTAACATCGTCAAAATAAATAGTACCAAACTATATATTCCTAAAATAAGCATTTCTAATAACCCCGGTTGCATATGTTCTAATATGTATTCCTGACTACTTCCTTGCATTGTCTTTAACAAATAAGTAAATGGTGTATCCCCAATCGGAGTTAAAAATCCCGGAATAATAGCTATAATCATAACCAGAAAAAGATATTTAACATGGGAATAATCATTTATTTCAATATGTCCTATCTTCTTTCTTTTAATAACCTTAGCAATTACTTTTTCCACCAAAAATGGTAAAAACACCAAGAAATAAAAAGGCCATACTGCCACATGCATATTACATAAAAGTGCTGACAAAACAACTAATCCTATCAAATACCATTTATTAGGCTTTTTTAAATAATTAGTAATAAAAATATATTCCAATACAAATATAATATAACTCATAACTTGTGCTCGTGTAGCAATAAAAGTACTGAGCATAAAAATACTCAAGACACTAAAAATTAAACATAAAAACTTACTCGAGTTATTCTTATAATTAAAGTAAAAAATTAAGCATATCAAAGCAATATAACAAATGATATTAAATATGTATAAACCAGTAAATCCCCCGATAAAATATATAAAATAAACGAGACAATCATATAACCAGTGCGGATAAGTATAAGGTAAATTATGAAAAGAAAAGTGATCCTGCATATCGATACCATTATGAACGATATAATCTCCAATTTTGATTGTATAAAATGTATCATTTTGCAAACCTGGAGCACATAAACATATACACAAAACTACAATAATAATACTTGCTATTATAAAATACTTCTTTTTCATATCCACTACCCTAATCATTTTAACATAATTAAAACAATATAAAAAGCCATTAATTACTAATGACTTCTACGATATCTTTCTTTTGGATCTAAATATTTTTTTCTAAGTCTTATTTCATCTGGAGTAATTTCAATATATTCATCACTTTCAATAAATTCCAAAGCTTCTTCCAATGTAAATTTCTTGGCTTTATTTAATACGATTGCTTCATCAGCATGGGCACTTCTTGTATTTGTAAGTTCTTTATTCTTACAAGGATTAACATTTAAATCGCCTTCTTTATTACAAATACCAATAATCATTCCAATATAAACTGGTGTTGCAGGATCAACTATCATTGTTCCTCTACTACTTAAATTAAATAATGAATAACCAAAAGTTGTTCCATTTTCCATTGATACCAATACCCCATTTTTTCTTCCTTGAATTGAACCAACATAAGGACCATATGAATCAAATGAACGAACCATTATTCCTTCACCTTTAGTTTCTGTAATAAACGCTCCCCGATAACCAATAAGTCCTCGAGTTGGCACTAAATATTCTAAGTGAGTATATCCCACTTCTCCTGGTGTAACGCTTTGCATAGTTCCCTTACGTTCATTTAAGGAATTGATTACTGTTCCGGAATATTCATTTGGTACATTTACTATTACTTTTTCATAAGGTTCTAACTTTTGACCATTTTCTTCTTTCAATATTACTTCTGGTTTCGATACCGATAATTCATATCCTTCTCTACGCATATTTTCAAGTAATATCGATAAGTGTAATTCCCCTCGACCACTTACTTTAAAGCCATCAGAGTCCGGCAAAACTTCTACTTTTAAACCTACATTTGTTTCAAGTTCTCTATCGAGTCTTTCTTTTAAATGTCTATTAGTTAAATATTTCCCGCTTTGACCAGCAAATGGAGAATCATTTACTAAGAAATTCATCGAAAGTGTTGGTTCTTCTATAACTATTTTAGGTAATGGTTCAATATGATTCTTATCGCAAATTGTATCCCCAATAGATACATGAGCGCAACCAGCAACAGTTACAATATCTCCATAATATGCTGTATTAACTTCTACTCTTTTAATTCCTTGATTGACAAATAATTTAGTTACTTTAAATGATTCCGTTGTCCCATCATTTTTCGCAATAGCCACTGTTTCGCCAACACTTATTTTACCTTTATTGATTCTTCCAATACCTAGTCTACCTATATAGTCATCATAAGCAAGTTGACTAATTTGCATTTGCAGTGGGTCAGATTCATTACCTTCAAATGGTTTAGTATTATTGATAATAGTTTCAAATAAAGGTGTTAAATCTTTACCAACATCACCCATATTATAAACCGCATAACCACTTCTAGCACTACCATAAAGAATTGGAAAATCAAGTTGTTCATCAGTAGCTCCAAGTTCCATAAAAAGATTAAATGTCATATCAACTACTTCCGTAGCCCTCTCATCTTTCTTATCAATCTTATTAATAAAAAGAATAGGATTTAAATTATTTTGTAATGCTTCTTTTAAAACAAATCTCGTCTGAGGCATAGGACCTTCAGCTGAATCCACTAACAAAATAACTGTGTCAACAGTTTTAATAATTCTTTCAATTTCACTTGAAAAATCAGCATGACCTGGCGTATCAACAATATTAATTTTATAATCTTTATATTTGATAGCACAGTTTTTAGCAGTGATAGTAATACCTCTTTCCTTTTCCAGATCCCCACTATCCATGACACAATCTACCAATTCTTCATTATCTCTAAAAACTCCACTTTGCCGAAGTAACCCATCAACTAATGTCGATTTACCAGCATCGACATGGGCAACAACTGCAATATTTATTATTTTATCCATAAAAACTCACCCTTTTTCGCACTTATAGATGATAATACAAATGTCTAAAAATGTCAACCACTATACATTAAATTTCACAAAATTTATGATTAATTTGTGATAATGTCTTAAGTGTTAACTTGCGAAAATGTCTCAAAGTTATATAATATGTCACCGGG
>CALVVH010000036.1 GCA_944363805.1 uncultured Bacilli bacterium | reverse complement strand
CTCAAAGAGTCCTATGAAGTAGAAATGCCTTGTAGTGATGCAAGGATAGTCAAACTTGTTTGACTTTTGTTCTTTTTAGAATGATTTTTATGTACTACAAAGTTGCATAGAAGTTCGAAAAAAAATCAAATCCATTTCTGAATTTGATATTTATCATAATGCTCAAAAGTTTGAGCAGATTCTTCTTTGGAGCAAGTGAGGAGGATCGAACTCCCATCTCAACCTTGGCAAGGTCGTATACTAGCCATTGTACTACACCTGCGTAAATAAATTGTATCAAATATCTACTTTTTTTGCAAGAAGAATTGCTAAAAAATGTAATTATTGTTATAATTGTTTAAGTAAGAAGGGAAAATATGAAGAAAAAAGTATTAAATTGTCTTAGAGCGATACGTAAAAATGTCGTTGAATATATAATTACTAATCGTCTATTTATATCTTATGTAATACTTGCCTTATTGGGTACAATGTTAGTAAGAAAATTTACTTTAGGTACGTTTTTTAGTTTTAAACCATTTATAACTGAATTAGGTATTATCCTTATCGTCGGAGGTCTAGGTTATTTTATTAAACCCAAAAATCAATTTAAATATTACTTCATTTGGTTGATAATATTTACATTAATTAATATTATTAGTTCAATTTATTACACTTTTTATACATCATTTGCCTCATTTGGAGAACTTGGTACTGTAGGACAAGCCGAAACTGTAACTGGATCGATATTTGAACGCCTTCGTTTTGTCGATGTCATGTATGTAATTTTCCCTATATTATTTTATTTAATACACAAAAAGTTATTATCATCCGCTTACTATTATTTTATTGATAAGATTGAAAAAAGTAAAAAAATGCTAATAACAACAGTTTTAGTAGGTGTACTTTGTTTAGCTTACAGTTTTGGTGTTGCTACGAGTGCTGATTATAGTCGGCTTACCAAGCAATGGAATCGTAGTTATATAGTTGATCGTTTTGGCATACTTATGTATCAATTTAATGACCTCATTCAATTTTTGACTATTCAAACGAGTAGTTTATTTGGTTATGATGATGCTCTTGTTGAATTTAATGAATATTTTGACGCCAAGGTTCAACCTGAATCAAATGAATATACTGGTATTTTAAAAGGAAAAAATATTGTTTTTGTCCATATGGAAAGTATGCAAACATTCTTGATGGACCTAGAATTCAATGGGCAACAAGTAACTCCAAATTTAAATAGACTAGCAAGTGAAGGAATGTTTTTCCCTAACTTTTATCCTCAAGTAAGCGTTGGTACGAGTTCCGATACTGAATTTACTTTACTTACTGGACTTATGCCAGCAGCAAGTGGAGCTGTTTTTACCAACTATTATGATAGAGAATACTTTACTATTCCTAAATATTTGAGCAATCTTGGTTATTACCCATTCAGTATGCATGGAAATTTAGCTAGCATGTGGAGTAGGGATAGAGCTCATCCTTCTTTGGGTTATGAAGGTATGTATTTCGAAGAATCATTTACTTACACTGATGCTGATGTTATCAACCTAGGAATTAATGACCGTCTTTTCTTTAGTCAAGCAATTCCAATAATGGAAAACGTTGAAAATACTTATGAAAACTACATGGGTTACATTATAACTTTATCTAATCATTCACCGTTTTCTATAGGTAGTGAACATAGCACCTTAGATTTGACTAGCCATTATTATACAGTTGATCCTTTAACTGGTGAAGTAACTGAACATGCTGAAGATTATTTATCTGATACATCTGTCGGAGAATATATTAAGAGTGCTAACTATGCCGATATGGCCTTAGGAGATTTCTTAAATTACATTAATTCTTCTGATGCTTTTGATAATACAGTATTTGTCTTTTTTGGAGACCATGATGCTAAACTTTTACGTAGTGAAATAAATTATCTTTACAATTTAAATCCCGAAACTGGGGAAGTTTATGAAGAAAGTGACCCAAATTATGTTGAATATGACTACTATGCTCACGAACTAAATAAAAATACCCCATTAGTTATCTGGACTAAAGACCCAGACTTAAGAAATACCTTTAGTGGTGAGGTAACCTATACAACAGGTATGTATAATATTGCAGCAACCATACTAAATATGTATGGCATATACAATAAATACGCTATTGGAGAAGATATCTTTACAGTTAAAGATGATAATATAGTAGTATATCCTAATGGTAATGTTTTAACTAACAAAGTTTATTATAATAATTCAACTGGTGAATATAAAGTCTTAAATAATGAAAGTCTTGATGAAGATTATATTAGCAATTTGAGCGCTATTGCTGAAAAAAGACTAGATATATCTAACTCGATAATAGTTTACGACTTACTAGATTCAGTTGAAATGAATGGAGAATGATATGAAGCGTAAATACAAAGTAGTTTTAATCATAATAATCGTCATAATAATTGTTGTTGCTTCAGTTGTAGCTTTTGTTTTACTCAATAAAAGTACTCCAGCTGAACCTGTAAAGGTGGTTGACAGCATTGACAATTTTGATTACACACTCGATGACCGTGATACCGAACTAATGAAAAATACCTATAATGAATTAAAAAGTGTTCTTTCTAGTGAAGAAATAGATTATGAAAGATATGCTCAGCTTCTAGCAGAGTTATTTGTTATCGATTTATTTACGATGGATAATAAAGTTAATCGTTATGATGTTGGTAGTACTGAGTACGTATATCCTAGTAGCGTGGACAACTTCAAAACAAATGTCGAAGATACTATTTATAAAACAATGGAAAATAACTCAAATGGCAAAAGAAGACAGGAATTACCAGAGGTTAGTAAAATAGATAGTTCCGATGTAGAAATATCGACCTTTACAATGGGGGAAGAGGACATTGATAGTTATGTAGTTAAACTTACTTGGTCATATGAAAAAAATTTAGGTTATGATACTGATGCTACGTTAACTCTAATAGAATCTGATGAAAAACTATATGTAGTAGAATATGTGACAGGAGAATAAAAGGGATGAACAAATTTTTTAGGAAACTCAAAAAATCGAATCGAGTACTACGATATATTTATTATATCATTTGTATAGCCTATATAATAAGTCTATTCTTTTTCATTAAAAGTTTACTTAGTTTAACGGGAGTAGAAACAGTACTTAGAATAGTCTTTATTGTATTTTTCATTTTCTACATTGTTTTATATTGCTTTTGGAATCTCATAAACTTATTGTGTCATAAGTATAAAGCTTTGATTATTACTTCCATAATTTCAATTATATTTATCATTATATTTTGTATTGGCTCTTATTATATAAATATGCTTTATAGTAATATCGACAATATTACAGAAAATGATAAATTGACTTATACTACTTATTTAATTGCATTAAAAGATACGAATTTTGATAATGATTCTTCAATTGGCCTGTTAGATGATGAAACAGAAGTAGAATGGAATGTTTTAGCTCAAAAGTTATATAGTGAAGAAAAATTAGCTAATAGTATTACTGATTATAGTGATTACAATATAATGTTGCGAGATCTATATAATGGCAACATTGATGCTATTTTTGTTCCTGGAAATTATGTTACCTTATTTAGTAACGAAGAACAATACCAAGATATTGCTTCTGAAACTAAAGTATTATATGAATACAATGAAGAAATGGAAAATCAAGATTTGATTTTATCTAGCAACAAAACTTTTGAAGAACCATTGACATTTTTGCTTATGGGAGTAGATTCAGAAGCTGCTGGCTTAAATGCTAATGCTGCATTCAATGGAGATACCTTAATGCTTATAACTTTTAATCCAGACACTCTTACAGCAACTATGGTAAGTATTCCAAGAGATACTTATGTTCCAATTGCTTGTAATGGTGATAGATATGCTAAAATAAATTCTTCAGCAGCTTATGGAACGAGTTGCGTAATTGATACTGTAAGTAATTTTCTTGATGTTAAAATAGATTATTATGTTAAGATAAATTTTAAAGGCGTTGTCGACCTTGTCGAAGCACTCGGGGGAGTTGAAGTTGATGTTGAAGCTCCGACTTATAATGCTGACAAATATGATGGCATGATGTGTGAACAAAATTCCGACCGTCTATTTGGAGATAATCTAATCTGCATTGAACCAGGATTACAAACTTTAAATGGTGAACAAGCTCTTGCATATGCGCGAAACCGTCATATGTATATCGGTGGTGATCTAGATCGGGTGAGACATCAACAACAAGTAGTTGAAGCTATAGCTTCAAAAGCCCTTCAATTTAGTAGTATTACTGAACTAGAAAATATCTTAAAAGCTATAAGCAATAATGTTGCAACTAATATGGATACAACTACAATTCTTTCTGGCTACGATGTTATAAAGAATATGGTTTCCAATGTCATAGGAGGAGAAGACTTACTTAATATTAACAAGGCATATTTAGAAACATATAGTCTGCCAGTTTATGTTCCAAGTATGGGTTCTACGACATCAGCTCAAGGTTATTATGTCGATTCGCTTGAAGATATTCAGCATGCATTAAAAGTAACTTTAGGTTTGGAAGACGAAGAAGTAATTAAAACATTTAGTTTCTCAGTTAATGAACCATACGAAATAACTAGTCCAGGAAGTGGTCTAAGAAATGAAAAATCTAGTAGCACTTTACCGAACTTTATAGGTAGTACAGTTAGTGTTGCTGAAGAATTTTGTAGTGACCATGGTATTTCCTTTCATATTGAATATGTCGACCCTGATGATGAGCATTATAACGCAAATGTTGCTGTTGGTTTAATTGGCGATCAAAGCGAATTTATTGGTGTGTTACTTTCAACTGTCGATGAACTTACTGTATATGTTGTAAATAGTAAAGAGGCAGTTAATGAAGAACCTGAAGATCCACCAATTGAAAATGTCCCATCAGATGAAAACTCCGATAAAAATAATTCGGACAAAGAAGATAACAAAGATGATGAATCATCTAATTCTGATAAAGATAATAGTGACAAAGAAGATTCTGATGAGGAACTTCCCGATATAATTTTAGGAGAATAAAAAAATCAACGATTTAACGTTTCGTTGATTTTTTATTTTTAGAAGCACCTTTTTTCTTTCTATTATTTTTCTTCCTCTTAGTAGGACTTACGTAACCATTAGACCTATTAGAAGAATTGTTTTTATTTTTGCTTTTAACATTGTTTTTAGCAGTTGTCTTACTAGCCTCGGTTGTTTTTTTCTTAATGGTAATAGATTTATTTTTATTATTTGTTGTTTTCTTTTTCTTAGCTTCGGCACTCTTAGGTTTAGTAATGCTCGTAATGTCTGCTAACTTAGGTTCTTCTGTTTTAAATTTTACTTCTTGTTTTACTGCCTTGACTTGATTCGTAATCTTCATCTTAGCTTTTTCCAGTTTATCTAAAATAATCCACAATATTCCGATAACTAATGCTAGAAGATATACAGAAATTAATACAATAAAAACAATATCGATTTTATCAAACGATTTTCCCATCTACAACCACCACATTTAAACCTATTATATTATATTTTACGAAAAAATAACAGTTATTTTACATACTTTTACTGGATTTTCTATATATGATTTGTCGAATTTACTCGAAAATGATATAATACATATGAATAAGATGGTAAGGAGGCGTTTTTTAAGTGCGAAAAATAATTGTTTTTGTTACACTTTTCGTTTGTAGTTTTTTCTTAATACATAACGTTTCCGCAACATCATATACTGCCAGGGCATATATCAACTCATCTTGTAATGTTCGTACTGGTCCAGGCACTCAAAATACTAAAATATCTTCGGCTTATATTGGTTCTTATTATAACCTAGTTGAAGATAAAACCTATACTGATACAAATAACCATTATGATTGTAATAGTGATTGGTATCAAATTTATTATAATGGTACAGCAACTGGTTATGTTTGTGGTGACCATGTCGATGTTGTTAGAAGTTATAGTACTGATGATGTTGCACCATCAACAACATGTGAACAAGAAATGAGCAATTTAGGATTCCCATCAAGTTATTGGGGAGGCCTTTGTGCTTTAAAAGAAAGACATCCTAATTGGCAATTTGTTCCTTTAAAAATAAATTATGACTGGAGTTACATTATTGAAAAAGAAAGCCCATGTGGTTGGAATTTAATTTATGGTAGTAATGAAAATAGTGGTTTTATTGATTCTACTTGTACAGCATATGATAGTGGTTATGTTGGTATAAATCAAACAGGTATTGCTTATTATATGGATCCTCGTAACTTCCTATCTGACCGATTTATCTTCCAATTTCAAGCCCAAAATTATGATAATAATTTTGCCTCATCTTATGTAACTGCTGTAACTAATATTATTAGTGGTAGTTCATTTTATAAATACCATTTAAATGCTGGTACTAATCTAGCAGAAGTAATAAATAGTAATGCTACTACTTTAAATGTAAGCCCTATATTTGCTGCTTCCAGAATGCTTCAAGAATTAGGAAATTCTGATTCCCTATATAGTTTATATAGTGGTAGTTATACAGCAGACCCTAATACTACATATGGGCAAAAGTTTATTGAACTAACAGGTAGTGCAACGGCTTATCAAGGTTACTATAATTTTTACAATTTTGGTGTTAGTGATTCGTGTGTTCAATCTTATGGAACCGCTTACTGTGGTTTAAACTATGCCTATCGTCTAGGATGGAATAGTGTGAATGCTGCCATCCAAGGTGGACTATCTCAAATTGCTAATAATTATATTGGGGCTGGTCAACATACTGGCTATTTACAAAAATTTAATGTTAATCAAAGTAATCCTTCTGATATTGCTACTCATCAATATATGACAAACATTGCAGCACCATCTAGCGAATCTGCAACAAATTATAAAACTTATAGTGATTTAGGAATATTAGAATCAGCTTTCATATTCCATATTCCAGTTTTTAATAATATGGATGCTACAATAAATAATAGTCCTAATGGACCAGTAGATGGTGGTGAAAATAATCCGCCAAGTAGTTTACCAATTAGTACAATAGTAACATCTAGTGGTTATAAATATGCTAGTGGTTATATCTCAGGAATAGCAATAGGTACAGATGTTTCAAATATTAAATCAACACTTGAAGCGGTTGGTGGCCCAAATACTGTAACTATTTATAATCAAACTGGTTCAGTTGTTAATAATGGTATAGTTGCAACAGGTTATAAAGTAGTTATCAATAATTCAAGTAGTGTAGAAACTTTAGAAATAATAATTAAAGGTGATACATCAGGAGATGGCAAGGTCAATGCCTTAGATTTATTACAAGTGCAAAAGCATATTTTGGGTATTAATACATTAAATGGAACATATAAATTATCGGGGGACACATCAGGAGACGGTAAAATCAATGCTTTAGATTTATTGCAAGTGCAAAAATACATTTTGGGTTTAAGCTCAATTACCCAATAAAAAGGAGGATAAATTGAAAAAGTTAAATTTTATAATTTTATCATTAATAACATTAATTTTATTACCATTAAGTGTTAATGCAGCTAGTGGAACAATTAAAATAACTGGGTCTTCTCAAGTTGTTGTAGGAAATAAAATTACACTTACTGTAACATTATCTAGTTCTACAAAAATTGGTAGTTGGGAAATGAATCTAGATTATGATAAAAACTACTTGGAATTATTAAGTTCTACTAGTGATTCTGGTGGCACTAGAATGGCAAGTGTAATGCAATCAACTACGGGAGTGAGTTCAAAAAAGTATACATTTACATTTAAAGCTAAGAAAACAGGGGCGACAACTTTAAAAGTTGGAACATATGATGTTTATGCAGTTAACGAAGAAAAAATGTCTATAACATCTACAGGTAAAACAGTCAAGATAATAACCCAAGAAGAACTAGAAGCAAGTTATTCTAAAGATAATAATTTAAAAAGTTTATCTGTTGAAGGTTTTGAATTATCTCCAGAGTTTTCTAAAGACGTTACAGAATATACGGTAACTGTACCTGAAGACACTAAAGAAGTTACGATAAATGCTACTGAAAATGATTCAGCAGCAACCGTATCCGGAACAGGTACTTTCGAAGTTACTCAAGGAACTAATACTTTCCCAATTGTTGTAAGAGCAGAAAATGGTAGTGAAAAAACATACACAATTACGGTTGATGTAACCGATTCGAATCCAATAAATGTTACTATCGACGGTGATAATTATACAGTTGTTAAAATAAAAGAGTTTTTACCAGCAGTCAATGCTTACACTGAAACAACAGTAAAAATAGGTGATTTTGATATTCCGGCTTACACTAGTGAACTTACTGGTTTTACCTTAGTTGGTTTAAAAGATAGTGCAGGTAATATTGCTTTATATATATATGATGCTGATAATAATTCCTATACAGCTTATAACGAATTAAAGTTTAATCAACTTACGATTTATCCCAAAAAAACAGATAATACTTTAGATGGTTATGAATTGGGAACAGTTACAATTAATGATATTGAAGTTCCGGCTTATTATACTTCAAGTGATTCAAGATTTGCTATCATCTATGGAATTAATGTTGAAACTGGTGAAGAAGGATTCTTCAAATATGATAAAACTGATCAAAGTATTCAAAAATACGATGATGAAATGATTAATTCATTACTGGAAAAAAATAAACTTTATTCTTACATAATAATTGGTTTTAGCGTCATTTTAGTAATCATGTTTATTATATTAATTACTAAAGGTCGTGGCAAGAAGAAAAAGAAGAAAGACATTAAAGTAGAAAAAGTCGAATTTAAAGATGAACCTGAAAACGTTTCTGAGAGTAAAGAAGAAAAAGCAGAACAACCAGTAGAAGAAAATAAGATTGAAGAAGTCATCAGTGAAGACTTTAAATTAGATGAAGAAATATATGATAATGTCAATAACAAGAAAAAATCCAAAAAGAAAAAGAAGAATAAAAAATAATGTGTAAAAATTTAAGATTAATGTCTTAAATTTTTTTAATTGGTCAAAAATTGTTGTATAATAATAAGGGTGATAATAGTGAACGATGCTTATCAAAAAAGTAAAGAAGAAATATTAAAAGAATATAAAACAATGCTAGATGGTTTAACCGAACAAGAAGCTAAAAGAAGATTAAATCTTTATGGTAGAAATATCCTGATTGAAAAAAACAAAAAAAGCAAATTGCGTATTTTTATCGATCAATTTAAAAATGTCATGATTATTCTTCTTTTAGTAGTAGGGCTAATGTCCTTATTTTATGCTATTTTTACAAATGGTGATTTTCTTGAACCAATTGTAATCTTAGGAACATCCCTAATAAATTGTTTCATGGGTTATTTACAAGAATCTAAAGCCGAAGATGCAATTGAAAAATTGAAAAGTTATCAATCATCTAAAACCACTGTTAAAAGAGATGGCAAACTAGAAGAAATAAATTCGGAAAATTTAGTTGATGGTGATTACATTATTTTGGAAGCCGGAGATAAAGTACCTGCTGATGCTAGAATTGTTGAAAGTTATTTTGCTAAATGTGATGAAGCAATACTAACCGGAGAAAGCATGAGTGTCGATAAAAATGACAATCAAATAAATAAAAAAGCCTTATTATCAGAACGTTCTAACATGGTTTATTCTGGTACAGTAGTTGTTGCTGGTAAAATAGAAGCAATAGTTGTCGAAACTGGCATGGATACCGAAATTGGTAAAATAGCTGCAACTATTGATGTATCAGAAGAACCAATAACACCACTTCAAGTAAAAGTAAAAAAGATTTCGACATTTATCTCAGGTATTGCAGCATTCTTAGTTGCCTTTGTATTATGTTATGGCGTTATCATGGATTATACAGTTTTAAATGTTGTAATGCTTTGTATTTCAATGATTGTTGCTAGTGTTCCTGAATGTTTACCAATTGCCATAACTGCAACCCTTTCCATCGGAGTTAGTGAGATGGCTAAGAAAAAATCGATTGTCCGTAATATGGCAGCAATTGAAACACTTGGAGCAACTGAAGTAATATGTACCGATAAAACCGGAACTCTTACAACCAACAAAATGGAAGTAATAAAAATATTTACTAACGAATCAGTCATAAATTTAAAAGACATCAAAAAATATCCTGAACTTATCGATGTCATGATGTATTGTAATAATGCCACCAAAGAAAATAATGGTTCATATACGGGAGATTCTGTTGAAGTGGCTTTAAGTACCTTTTTAACTAAACAAAAAATAAATATTGAAAAGCATCTAAAAGAAAACTTAAGAAAATTAGAACTACCATTTGACTCTGATCGTAAGATGATGAGTACAATTTATCCATCTGGTAAAAAAGAAATCATCTATACTAAAGGTGGGTTAGAATCCATACTTTCTAATTCAAGTCATATTTTAATCGATGGTAAATTAGAAAAGTTAACTAAAAAATACAAAGATGAATATTTGAAAATGGAACAAACATTTTCCGAAGAAGCATTAAAGGTACTAGCCTTTGCTTTTAAAGAAATCGATAAAAAAATAACCAAAGAAGATGATTATTTTAAAGAAGAAAAAAATCTTATTTTAGTAGGTATGATTGGTTTAAAAGATCCAGCTCGTAAAAATGTAGCAAGTGCTATCCAAACTTGTCGTGAAGCTCACATTAGACCAATAATGCTTACCGGAGATAATTTGGCAACTGCTTTAGCCATCGGTAAAGAAGTAGGAATTTGTAATTCTGATGATGAAGGAATAAATGCAAGTGATTTAAATAATTTAAAAACTAAAGAAGTAATGGAATATGTTAATAAATATTCGGTATTTGCTCGCGTTAGCCCAGAAAATAAAGTTCAAATAGTTAAAGCCTTACAAAAGATGGGTAAAGTTGTTGCTATGACTGGGGACGGTGTCAATGATGCTCCAGCAATGAAACTTGCTAATGTCGGAGTGGGCATGGGTAAAAGTGGTACCGATGTAACCAAAAATGTTGCTGATATCATTCTTTTAGATGATTCCTATAATACTATAACTACTGCTGTATCTGAAGGAAGAAGAATCTATGATAATGTTATAACCAATGTTTTATATAATCTATCTAGTAACTTTACTGAAATAGTTATTATTTTACTTGGTATGTTTATGGGAAGTAATATAATTACAGCTATCCATGTTTTATACATTGATTTGGTTGCTGATACATTGCCATCCATTTGTTTAGCTTTTGAAAGTGCTTCTAAAAACAATATGAAGAAAAAACCAAATGGTTTAAATCGTAAAATATTTACACCATTTTTCATGGCTTTTCTAATATTTTCCGTAATCCTTGAAGCTGGTATTAGTATCATGGTTTATTTCTTATTTAGAGATAGTGGAGAAAATATTGCTCAAACTCTAGCATTATTTAGTATAGTTATCAATGAATTTGTTTTTGCGTATAACTGCCGTAGTTTAAAAGACCAAATATTTGAAAAAGGAATATTTTCTAATAAACATTTAAATATTGGTATCTTAATATTATTTATTATCCAACTTATAGTTTTCTTTACACCTGCTGGAAAACTATTTGGTTTAGAAATAATTACTATGTCGCAATTTGCCTTTGTAATGTTAGTAAACCTAGCATCATTTATATTCCTAGAATTAGTTAAACCTTTATTACGTTTATTTAAAGATGAATAAAGTGTGATATAATATAATAAATTTTGGAGGTCAAAATGGATGTTGCAAAAATAAAAAAAGAATTAATAGAACAGAAAAGAAGCAAATTTAAAGGAAATATATATCATTTTTCTCAAGTTGCTTTTTCTTATAATTCTAATAAAATTGAAGGAAGCAAGTTAACTGAAGAACAAACTGAAGCCATTTTTGATACATCTTCATTTATACCTAAAGACGATAATTTAATCAAATTAGATGATTTAATTGAATCCAAAAATCATTTTAAATTATTTGATTATATGTTAGATAATGTAGATAAACCACTTTCTAAAGAAATGATAATTGCAATGAATGTATTATTAAAACGAGGAACGTCCGATGAAGATAATCCTAGATATAATGTCGGAGGATTTAAAGTAGTACCTAATATAATTGGAACAGTTAATATAATTAAAACAACCCCACCAGAGGATGTAGAAAAAGAATTAGATAAACTATTAAAAGATTATAATTCTTTAAATAAAGTATCACTTAAAGATATAATTTGGTTTCATGTTATATTTGAACGTATTCATCCCTTCGGCGATGGCAACGGTAGAGTTGGCAGAATAATTATGTTTAAAGAATGTTTAAAAAACAATATTATGCCATTTATAATTTTAGATCAAGATAAAGAATATTATCTCAGAGGATTAAAAGAATATAATAGAGATAATAAGTATTTGATTGATACCATAATGCATTCCCAAGACATGTATGAAGATATTGCTAATCAATTATTAGATTTTGAAATTAATGAATAGTCGCAAGACTATTTTTTTTAGACAAAAGTTTTCCAAAAGTAAAATAATGTGTTGATTAAATATAGATAATTTGATATAGTTAAATCAGTAAATATGGGGGGCTTATGAATATATCAAAATTTAATACACTTCTTACAATGGAATACTTAACTAATAATGTTGAGAATCTTTATTTTGAAAGAAAAAGTGCTAGAATTAGCAATAATGATTTAGCAAATGAGATTGCAGCAATGGCTAACGCTAATGGAGGAACAATTGTAGTTGGTATAACCGATGATGGTAAAATCGAAGGATTTAGTGAAGTAGGAGATACAAAACTAAACAATATTCAAAAAGTAGTTAATAATTTTTTGAAACCATCGCCGGTTTATAAAATAGAGATTATTAACATAAAAAATACCAATGGTGAAGAAGATCATTTAATATTATTTCACGTTTCACCAGCAAATGACTTTGTAGTACATAATAATAAAGATGAAGTTTATTTAAGGCAAGGAGATTCTACTATTAAACTTACTCATGATCAAATTAGAAGTTTAGAATATGAAAGACATGAAAGAAACTTTGAAACAATAGTGCTTCCAAGTACAAGTATTGATGATGTTGATAAAGAAGTAATGGAAATATATAAAGAAAAAATTCACGCTACAAATTTATCCAATGAACAAGTTTTAAAGGCCAGAGGATTTTTAGTTAATTATAATGGTAAGTATTCTTTAACTAATGCAGGTATGCTTTTGTTTGGTAAAAACCCAACTATATATTTTCCACAAGCAAGAGTTAGAGTTTTAAAATTTGAAGGAACAGAATTTCAAGTTGGAACAGACATGAATATAGTAAAAGATAAAACTTTTGATAGGTGTTTATATAGGATAATTAATGAAGCAAGTGATTTTATAAAATCTCAATTAAGAGAATTTACTTATTTGCATCCCGATGGCTTTTTCAAAACTATCCCTGAATATCCGGAGTTTGCTTGGTATGAAGGTATGGTTAATGCTATTATTCATCGTGATTATTCTAATTATGGAGACCATATAACCATCAAGCTTTATGATGATAGAATGGAGATAAAAAGTCCGGGGAGACTTGGTGGGGTAGTAACTCTAGATAATATGAAGTATGAAAGATATTCTAGAAATCCACAGATATCTCGAGTATTAGCAGAATTGGGTATAGTTAGAGAACTAAATGAAGGTATAAAAAGAATGTGTAGAGAAATGAAAGAGTTTTTCTTAAAAGAACCAATTTATTCTACACCCAATAATAGTTCTGTATTATTAGTTTTGGATAATAATATAGAAGCGAGAAGTAAAAGAAAAAGAGAAACTTTAGAAAAGAAAGAAAAAATAAATGCAGTATGGAATGATTTGAGTTACCAAGAAAAGAAAGTATTACAAACCATATATGAAAATGGAAGCATTACATCAATGGAAGTGGCAAAGATGATTGAAAGAAGTAAACCTACTGCTGTTAAAGTTTTAAATAAATTAATGGAAAAAGAATTAATAGTTTGGACCGGAACTGATAAAAGGGATACGTATGGTAATTATATTATGAAATAGTTTATAAAATTTTATTTTATAAAAGCCACCATTAAAAATAAATAAATTTTAATGGTGGCTGAGTTAAATAGAGTTCAGAGGAGTTAAATAGAGTTCAGAGGAGTTAAATAGAGTTCAGAGGAGTTAAATAGAGTTCA
>CALVVH010000035.1 GCA_944363805.1 uncultured Bacilli bacterium | reverse complement strand
CAAGCAAGAAATAAGTATACTTATTATGCATCAAAAGCAAGAAAAGAAGGTTATGAACAAATAGCAGCAATTTTTGAAGAAACTGCTAATAATGAAAAAGAACATGCAAAAATGTGGTTTAAAGAACTTCATGGTGGTGATATTCCTACAACTGCAGAAAACTTACTTGATGCTGCAGAAGGTGAAAACTATGAATGGACTGACATGTATGCTGAATTTGCTAAAGTAGCTCATGAAGAAGGATTTGAGAGAATTGCTTTTCTTTTTGAAGGCGTTGCCGCAATTGAAAAGGAACACGAAGAAAGATATCGTAAACTTCTTAAGAATGTTGAAGATAAGTTAGTGTTCAGCAAAGAAGGCGAAGCAATTTGGATTTGTCGTAACTGTGGTCATGTTGTTGTTGGTAAAGAAGCTCCAGCTGTTTGTCCAGTATGTGCACATCCACAAAGTTTCTTTGAACTTAAAAAAGAAAATTATTAGAAACAAAAAAAACAGGAGTCGAATCCTGTTTTTGAGTGACCTAAATTACATTAATTTTAAAGCTAGATACATACCAAATGTTACAGCTGAGACAATAATTAGGATTATACTGGTAAAGCCAGCCATACCTAAACGTTGTTCTTGTTCAATTTGGCGGTCGATTTCTTCTTGGCTTAAAAAGCCTGGCTTTTGGCGTGTTAAACTCATTTCTCTTTCTTGACTGATATCAGCTTTTCCTTCAGATTCAGTGTTAACATCTAAATTTATTTGGCTATTATTTAATTCGCTATCGATAGCATTATATTCATCCGTAATTATATTAGCGGCGACACTGTGATAAATTCCGGTGCGAACACCATTTATTATTTTTTGCCGTTCTAGTAAATTTCTGACAAAGTCTTTTAGGTCAATATCTTCTTGCATGCCATCATCAAATAAAACTTTATTATTAGTATAGATAGCGAGTCTTTTAAAATATTGTCTGACAAAGGTCTTAAGTTGTTTTTCTTCTTCTTCAGTTATAACCATTTCAGAAGTTATCATATTTCTTATTTTAGATAGTTCATTAGGACTTTGAAAGTAAAAGCCATTTTTTAGATATTCAAAAATATCTTGCGGTACTAATTGAAAAAATGCTGAATCAATGTGATTTAAAGCATACCCAGCTGGGCTGATAGTTTGACCATTATATGTTAATGTATCATTTTCTTCATCGTAAGTAAATCCTGCTAAATTGGGATATTTTTCTTTTTGGCTTTCAAACCTATTTTTGATTTGTTCACTTAAATTTATTATTTCTCCCATCTCAAACACTCCATATTCTGTAAATAGTTTAGCAAATTTTAAGACAAAAGTCAAACAAGTTTGACTATCCTTCGTTGCCAAAGGATATTTCTACTTCACAGAGTCTTTCTGATCCTTCATAGACCAATTTCGGATGGTCGCCATCCTACTATTTTTGTTCACTTATTTTAGACTAAACTTTGCACATACATTTCCTGTATCCTTAATTTTAAATTTTAGAAATCCATTTTATTTACTATAAAATCTTTTATAGGCATCGTCTAGACTAAATAGTACTGTTCTTAAAAGCAACTATCTACTTCACTTAACCAAGGATATTCTTTACATAGTGTTGGAAGTTCTTTTATTTGGACATAACAAGATTTAGATTTACCTGCTTTTTTATAATCATTTATTTTCTCATCTAAAAAAATGATTATACACAAATCTAGTACATCCAATAGTTTTATTAATTAATTCTTTTTGTTTATCTGTAGGATATAATTTTAAAACATATCCTATTAATATTGTTTGCATAATGTCCCCTGAATGATAAATTAATTATATCAATCGAATGTATGCGTGATAAGTAAGTTTTTGTAAAAAGTATGATTATTATATAGAGGTCTATATAAATCTCAAAAATACAATAGGTAATTTAGAAGTTGTGATTTTAAGAAATTTTACTAATTTTTTTTATTTGAGACTTTTTAAATAAAAAAATACATTTTTGGTTAATTTTTTGTCAAAATATGTCCAAAATTTTGTAAATTGGTGATTTGCATTAATTCGATATTATTGGTAAAGTGTCATTGAAAGGAGGACGACATGTTGAATCAGGTGGTTTTAGTTGGTCGACTTACAGATAATCCGACGGTTACACAAACTGAATCAGGAAAGAAGTATACCTCAATTGTTTTGGCAGTTCAAAGAGCGTTTAAGAACACTGATGGGATTTATGAGACTGACTTTATTCGATGTATTTTGTGGAATGGAATAGCTTCTAACACTAGTGAATTTTGTCATACTGGAGATATTTTAGGAATTAAAGGACGTTTGCAAAATAGAAGTTATGAGACTGAAGATAATGAAATAAAATATATTACGGAAGTTATTGCTGAAAGAGTAACATTTTTGTCTAGTAATAATAAAGAAAAGTCAAAAGATAAAAAATAAGTTTACTATAGGTGAATAATGTGCATTATCTCTCTTTACTTAGATATACTAAAAATGGAGAAGTGAGGTAGTATGCTAAAAGGTAATAGATTGAGAGATGCTAGAAAAAAGAAAAATCTAACTCAAGAGGAATTAGGTAATTTAGTGGGTGTTGGCAAATCCGCGATTTGTTGTTATGAAAAAGAAACAAGAAATCCAGCTTTAGAAACTATTATTGAATTTATGCACATTTTAGGTGTAACTTCAGATTATTTATTAGGTACAGAGAATATTATTAAAGTTGAAACTGCTGATGTGCCAGAATATCGCACGATGACTAAGGAAGAAGTAATGTTTATAGATGAACTTAGGAAAGATAAGTTGGTTTATGAAATATTATTTGAAGATCCTAAAAGAGGTTCTGAGTTAGTTAAAAAAAGAATTGGATAGCTAATTGGAAATTTCCATTTAGCTTTTTATTCTTTTTTGAAAAATATTATTCTTTATTCATATATTTATTATGGGTGAAGTAATTTGAAACTTTTTCGAAATTTGGGAATAATAGCCATTGTTATGTTTAGTTTTTTTTATACAGAAAAAATTGCCAATTATGTACTTGAAAATAACGATTTATATAAAGAAATTGCCTTGAATATGGAAGACTATGCTGTAGCTAGTGTTAATGCTGTAATTGAAGGAGATTATATTATTCCAGGGTTAACAGGAAAAGTAGTAGATATAAAAAATAGTTATTATAATATGAAGGATATAGAGACATTTAATTCATATTATTTAATGTATGATATAACTTATCCTGAAGTCTCTTTAGATAGCAATATTGATAAAGTAATAAATAAAGGAAATCCTTTAAAAAATAGTGTTGCTTTTATTTTAGAGTATGATCAAGAAATTATTGATTATTTTGTAAGTCATAATTATGAAGCTAGTGTAATAGTTACCATGAATAACTTTGATAAGAATTGTAAGTTAGAACAAATAAATGGAGAAGTAGCTAAATTTGATGATATAGAGTCACTTATTAATAAGTATAGTACAAATGCTAATGTTTGTTATGTTACAAATAACAATTTGGATGTTTGTAAAGATAAGGGAAAATATTTAGTTCAGGCGACAAAGCTTATAAATAATAGTAGTATTATCGATATAAAAAATAATGTAAGCAGTGGGGATATCTATTATATTAATAAGAATACGGATGTAAAGAGTATTCAATTAATTATTAATAGTATCATTTATAAAGATTTAGATATAGTTAAGATTAGTGAGCTTATCAAAGAAGAAAGAAGTTGATTTAAAGTAGGTTTTTTGGTATAATTTAAGTACCGAAGAACTTATTTTTTTATTTTTAGAAGGTGATTATGTTGAGTAAAATAAAGATTTTTGGTTTGGGAGGACTTTCTGAAAGTGGAAAGAACTCTTATGTTGTTGAAGTGGATGATGCAATCTATGTGTTTGATGCTGGTATTAAATTTGCTAGTGGAAATTTACTAGGAATAGATTATATTATGCCAGATTTTAGTTATTTAGTTAGAAACCGTAAGAGAATAAAAGGTCTATTTGTTACCCATGGACATAAAGAAAATATGGGAGCTGTTGCAGATTTACTTAAAGATATACCAGAACTTAAGGTGTACGCAACGAAATTTGCTAAATTTGAGCTTATGGAAGATGGTGTTAACGAAAAAAGTATTGTAATGATTAAACCACATCGAAAAATTAATTTTGGAACAGTATCCATTTTTCCAATAGCGGTTGCTCATAGTTGTCCTGACGCTGTAATGTATGTTATTAATACTAAAGACGGAGCTATTTGTTATACAGGTGATTTTATAATTGATCCAAGTATGCAGGGGGCATATGATATGGATTTGGGTAAAATTGCTTATGTTGGAAAACAAGGTGTTCTTTGCTTAATGTGTGAGTCAACTTTTGCAGAAAAAAGTGGGCATACGTCACCAAAGCATCGATTGGTAGAGTATTGGAAAAATATAATTAATCATCATGATAAGAGAATTTTGTTTTCTGTCTTACCAAGTCATTTATATACAATTGCGGAAATTTTTGAAGCGGCTGCTAATAGTCATCGCAAGATTGTTATTATGGGAAAGCGTTTACAAAATGTTGTTAATTTTAGTAAGAAAGAAGGATATTTAGATTATAGTCCCGAAATTTTAGGAGATTTATCAAATGTCAATGACGATAATGCAATCCTTTTAATTATGGATGACAAGACGCAACCTTATGCAAATATGAATAAGATACTAAATAACTATGATAAATTTGTTACTTTAAAAAGTACAGATACCATTGTTTTTGCAGAACCTAGATATGATAGTACAGAAAAGATTTTGGTTAAATTACAAAATGAACTAGCAATGTTTGGTTGTGATATAGAAACTGTACCAACGGATAAAGAAATTTTGCATCATGCTTCAAGGGAAGATTTGATGCTGATGATTAAGCTAATTAATCCAAAATACTATATGCCCGTCAAGGGGGAATATCGCTATATGGTTAACAATGCTAATTTGGCTAGTGCTTTAAAGATTCCTGATGGCAATATTTTACTTAAACAAAATGGCGATGTTGTAACGTTTGTCGATGGTAAATTAGTAGATAATTTTGCTAAAGTAAAGGTTGATGATGTCTTAATTGATGGAACAAGTAATGATGATATTGGAGATTTAGTTATTAAAGATAGAGAAATGTTATCTGAAAATGGGATTGTTCTTATTAGTGCTACTGTTGATAAACATGATAAAGTATTACTTGTGGGACCAGAAGTTACCACGAGAGGATTTATTTATGTAAAAGATTCTCAAGATATGATAAAAGAAATTAAGCATATTTGTGAAGAAATAATTAATAAGAATATTACTCCAACTTATATTGATTTTAACCAAATTAAGGTAGAAATAAGAGAAAAATTAAGCGATTATTTATATCAAGAAACCGAATGTAAACCGATGATTATTGCAGTTGTGCAAGAAGTATAATTTAGGAAAAAGTCACCATAATATAAATGGTGATTTTTTTTGAACAATATAGATATATTAAATGAAATGTACAAAGTTGTAACGATGGGTATTGTAGGTATCGATGAAGTTAAAGATAAGATATTATGTCGGGAGTTAAAAGATATAATAGTTGCTGAAAAGAAAGTTTATCAAAAATATAAACTTGATATTAGTAAACTTCTTAATAAGGAAAGTGAAACTCCTAAGGAAATAAATATGTTTGTTAAAATGTTTAATGAAATGTATACGGATATTAAATTAATAAAAGATGATGATAAAAAGATTGTCAAAATGATGATTGAAGGAATGAATAAAGGTATACTTAAATTAAATGGTTTTAAAAATAATGATATGGATAATTTGAATAAGGATGAACAAAAAATTCTTTTAGGATTATTAGATGAATTAGAGGGACAAATCAATAAAATGAAGCCATATTTGTAATATTTGTACCTTTTTTGAAGAAAAATTCATAAAACTCTTGATTTTTTAATAAATTTTATATATACTTAATGAGTAATGCCCGATTAGCTCAGTCGGTAGAGCGCACGGCTGTTAACCGTTAGGTCGTAGGTTCGAGTCCTACATCGGGCGCCATTAAGTATTTAAGCAAACTTAGGTATTTCCTGGGTTTGTTTTTATTTTTTGATAAATATTAAATTTTTGTAATGTTAATTTGTTTCAGTTTTCTTATTTTTATATTCATGATATAATTTAATTGTGCAAAGAATAAGTGATGTATTATGAAAAAAGAGACTATTGAGAAATTATATAATCTATTTTGGATATTTGTCTTTGGTTGTGTGGCTGGTTGGGTAATCGAAGGCTTGTGGACCTACATCAAAAAAGGGGTTATTATTAATCATTCGGCAGTTGTTATTGGACCATTTAATATGGCATATGGTTTATGTGCTTGTGTTTTATCGGCGATGCTTTATAAATATAGAAATGATAATAACTTTAAACTTTTTATTATTGGATTTATTGGTGGGACAGTTTTAGAGTATATAATGAGTTTAGGTATGGAATTAGTTTTAGGATTTACAGCTTGGGATTATTCGGCGAAACCGTTTAATATTAATGGTCGAGTTTGTTTGATGTATTCTCTTTTCTGGGGTGTTTTGGCAATATTTTGGATTAAAGTTATTTATCCATTTGTTATCAATTTTATAAAAAAACTCGATTATAATATTGGAAAAAAGATTGCGGTTGCCCTGGCTATATTTTTAATATTTGATATGCTACTTACATACAGTGCGGTAGAAAGGGCTAGAGCGAAAGATAGAGGGATACCACCTCAAAATGCTTACGAAGGGATATTAGATAAAACATTTAATAAAGATTATCTGACGAATATGTTTAATAATAATTGGGGAGATGGCGAGTGAAAGTAGTAGTTTTAACTTGTAGCACAGGTGGAGGACATAATGCCTGTGCTAATTATATAAAAAAGGAATTTGAATCATTTGGTATTGCTTGTGATGTCCAAAATTACTTGGATTTAGTGGGTAAAAATACATCGAATATTATAGAGAAATTATATTTAGATTCTACTAAAGGTAATGGGGGAATATTTGGTGGGGTATATAAACTAGGGGAGTTATATAGTAAGACTAATATACCTAGTCCTGTTTATGGTTTAAATGTGCTAGTAAAAGAGAAACTGGATAAATATTTAAAAGAAAACGGTTATGATTTAGCTATAGGGACGCATTTGTTTCCTTGTCTTACGATGACTAAAATAAAGAAAACAAGAAATATTAAATTTATTAATGTAGCAACAGATTATGAATGTATTCCGTTTTGGGAAGAAACTAATCCAGATATATTTGTAATACCTAGTCCTTTATTAAAAGATGATTTTATTAAGAAAGGGTTTAAAGAAGAAGTATTGTTGCCAACAGGGATTCCAGTGGCTTCTAGTTTTTTTGTAACAGAAAAGATTCCCGAGTTAGTAGGTAAGGATGTAATATTACTTACTAGTGGTAGTATGGGATTTGGACAAATAAAAGATATAGTTTTAAATATTTTGGCACAAATTAATAATGTTTATTTAGTGGTAATCTGTGGTAGTAATGATAAATTAAAACAGGAGTTAGAGTTAATCGATAATCCTAATTTAATTGTTAAAGGATTTGTAAATAATATGAACGATTATATAGCGGCGAGCACGATAGTTATTTCGAAGCCCGGTGGCCTTACAACTACTGAAATAGCAGCGATGAATAAACCACTAATTCATATGATGCCTATCCCAGGAGTTGAGGATTATAATGCCAACTTTTTTGCCAATAATAAAATGAGTCTGCGGGCTAATAATGTGAATGAAGTTGTATCAGAAACTAAGAGGCTCCTAGCTGATAGAGATTTACAAAATGAACTAATTGCTAATCAAAAAAAGTTAATTAATAAATATTCTGCTAAAAGTTTGGTTGAATATGTGATAAAATATATGGAAGATGGGGAGGCATTGTAATGAATGAAGAAAAAATAAGTATGCTGGAGCGATATGGAGAAGATTTAACAAATAAAGAATATATTACTGATCCGGCGATTGCAAGGGATGAAGAAATAAAACAAGTTATTTTGATACTTCTTACACCAGAAAAAAGTGCTTTGCTAGTTGGTAAGCCAGGGATTGGGAAAACAGCAATTGTCGAAGGACTGGCATATCGAATTCAAAAAGGAATAGTTCCAGATGCTTTGAGGGGATGGTCCTTAATTAAAGTAAATATTACGAGTTTAATTGGGTCTACCAATAGTGAAGGACAATTAGAAAATAGAATCGATTTGTTGGTTAGAGAATTGGCAGAAAGAAAGAATACGATTATTTTTATCGATGAAACGCATTTGCTAGTTAATAAAGCGGGTGGTTTGGATTTTGCTAACATGCTTAAAGCAGGATTGGACCGAGGAACTATAAAGATGATTGGAGCTACTACAACGGAAGAATATGAACAATATATTTTGAGAGATAGGGCTTTTCTAAGACGTTTTCAAAAAATTGAAGTTTTGGAAGCCGATAAACCAACGGTAGTAAAAATACTTATGGGAACAATACCTAAATTAGAAAAACAAATTGGTGTAAAACTCAATTATCAACCATTTGTGGTGGAAAAAATTATGGCATTTATTGTAGAGATGACAGATGAGTATAAAAGGGTATATGAAGTTGCCAGTAGATATCCGGATATATGTCTAACAATAGTAGCTAATGCTTTTACATATGCGCTATATGATAATCAAAAGATAGTTACTTTAAAACATTTCTACAAGGCTATTTGTAATGCTAAAAACATCTATGAAGATGCTAAGAAGAAAGAAATAGAAAGATTTAAAGTAGAGTTTGCAGATATGATAGAAGCTGAAGGTGTAGATTTAACTGATATGGGTTAGATTTCAGTAGATAAGTTTTCTAAATTCAAATTAGTTTTAGTTGTATTGATTACTAAATGAGATGTTGTAAGGAGTAAAGATGCTATAGACGTGGCATTAGTTAGGGCATAAGTCAAAACAGTCTTGTTATCTAAAACATTTGTGTTGTTAAGTGACTCAAATGTTTTATTTTTGGCATTATAAATAATTTGGTAGTTATTTTCTTTTATTTGGGAAATTATTTCAGTATGATTGACACTGCTGTTTTTTAATATTTGAATTAATGGAGCTTTTAGTGCTTCTTTTAAAATGGCATCAGCAGTGTTTTTGACTACTAATTCCTCACTAATTTGATAAAATGGCAGAGAACTACCTGGAACAATTCCCGCTTGAGAGGCATTTAAAGCACATAAAGCATCAGTAAAGCGCATCTTTTTTTCGCGGCGTTCTATTTGAGTATTACCACCGATATATATTAGACCATATGTACTTGTCAATTTACTAAGGCGATCTTTTAAGAAAGCGAGTTCATATTCATCAGTTTCTTTCCTAATAGAGTCTTTTAAATCATCGAGATATTTATTAGGTTCATCTAAATTGTCATAGATTATTGTGCTAGTTTCGTCTTCATGTTTAAATTCTTGAATATTTCCTAGGTAATAGTCAGCGTATTTTTGGGCGCGACTTAAAATACTTAGGTCAGCAATTATATCTAATCTTCTAGTACCATATTCAGGATTATTCAATAAGATTATTTTTTGCTTTGTTTCATAGTTTAAGGCCAAGATATCATTTATAACCGAATCAGAAAAACTATCAGCAATAATTATCAAATCTTTATTTAGGTTGTTAGCATCATAAATTATTTTTTCAAGTTCTTGAGTAAAGTTAATTTCTTTAGAAAACAGTATTAAAAGTGGATTTTTAACAGTAATTTCTTTTTCCTTGAAAAAATATAGGGATGCTAGGATATTTTTAAGAAAATACCCTGATAGTTTTTGAACATAATCTTTGGAATTTATAGTATTTTCGAGTAGTTTAATGTTATTGCTCTTATTCAAAGTTAGATAGAATTTCGTTATTAAGGAACCTATATCATTATCGTTGGCTGAGATACTGGCAATTTTTTCTAGTTCTTGGTTGCTAGGTTGATGACTAAAGTTTTCTAGTTTGGCAATGATTCGTTTTGTACTTTTATTTAACTCGTCTTTTAGAGTGAGTGCGTTATTAGATGTTTTTATATATTTTAAACTGTTTTTGTAGATGCTTTCTAACAAAATAATAGTAGTTGTTGTACCATCCCCAACATCGGCTTCGGTTTTTAGGGCCGCTTCTTTGATGATGGAGATAATGGTATTGGTTATTTCGTCTTCGGATGCTAAGGCAGCGGCGATAGTAGCTCCATCATTAGTGATATAAGGAGTATAATTTGATTCATTAATTATGACATTGTTTCCGTTTGGACCAACAGTAACTTTCACGGCATCACTCAGAGTAGTGATGGCTTCATCGATATATTTTAGTAATTCATTTCCTTTAATTATTCTTTGCATTGTAATCCTCCATTTCAATAATATTATGCCAATATTTTTTAGGCATAAAACTCATTTGACATTTTTTATTTTCTCTTTCCTTAATTGCTATTGTTTTAAAGAAAGTACGCCATAGATTTTCGTAGTTGTTATCACTATTATTATTTTCTAGCTCGAGCAATTGGATGTTTTCACCAGAGATAAGGTGATAGTTTTTGGTGTCATAAATACTTAAGATATTTCGTTTGGTATCTTTGATTATCCAAAGTTCATTTTTAAGACGCTTTTGAAAATGCTTTGAAAGTAACTCTAGAATATTTGTATCAGGATAAATCTCGGCATATAAGAAGTGGTTGTTAATCATTTTAAATCTTGTAAATCCTTTCATTTTATGGTTTTCACTACTGACGTGATGGCTTAGTTTTAGGGCAGTGTTTACACAATTTAGGTGTCGATGATAAATTATCTTATCATGGTAGATAAAGGTATTTAAAATAAAGAAGTAAAGTACCAGTTCTTTATTGGGGGCATCACTTAAAAAAGTATAATAGATTATTTTAAATGTTTCTTTAGAACTAGTTGCGATTATTTTCTTGATAAATTTTTCGTCGTTGGTTATATCAGGTTTGATTAATATTTCAAATAGACTGGGGGAGTATGTGCCTTCGATGACGATATTTTGGGGTTTAATATGACTCAGTAATAAATATTTTATTGTAGAAAGTAAGTTAATAAAAGTACCATCATAGATTATTATGTAATTATTCATTGAATAAGCTTAGTTGAACAACTTTGGGTTTTAAAGTTGGCTCTAAAGCAATTAAGCTTTGGGTGATAGTACTTTTAGTAATTGTTGTTGGATCAATAAAATATTTATGGTTACAAGTAATAAAGTATTTAGCTTTTTTAAGACTTATTCCCATTTTCTTTAAATCAGAAAATTCAATGGTGAAATATTTACGGGAGGACATAATCTTTTTGGCAGAGGTAATGCTAATTCCAGGGATACGAATTAGTTCATTAAATGATGCTGTATTAATTTCTTTGGGATAATATTCTAAATGATTTAAAGCCCAATCAGTTTTAGGGTCCATTAAGACATTAAAATTTTCATTTTTGTCGAATAAGTCAGCAACAGTAAAGTTGTAAAAGCGTAAGAGCCAGTCAGCTTGGTAAAGACGGTTTTCTCGGATTAATGGGGGAGTAGTAATAGTTGGTAGCAAAGAATCTTTATTAATTGGAATATAGGCTGAATAGAATACACGCTTTAAGTGAAAGTTTCTATACATAGTGCTACTTTTAGTCATAATGTCTTTATCGCTTTCTTTGGTGGCACCGATGATCATTTGAGTGCTTTGACCTGCGGGAGCAAAATACTTGTTGGTATTATTTTTGATAGTAGACATAATGTTAGTAATATCTCGACTATTTTTATTGGGAGCTAGTAGCTTCAAGCTAGTATCACTTGGTAGTTCGATGTTGGTACTCATCCTATCAACTAGTTTTCCTAATCTTTTGATTAAAGCATCACTGGCACCAGGTATGGCTTTAGCATGGATATAGCCATTAAAATGATATTTGTTGCGAAGGAGATAGATAGTTTTAATTAGCAACTCCATTGTATAATCGGGACTTTTGATAATACCAGAACTTAAAAATAATCCTTCGATGTAGTTTCTTTTGTAGAAGTTAATTGTAATATCACAAATCTCTTCTGGAGTAAATATGGCTCTTGGAACATTGTTGCTTCGGCGGTTTATACAATATTTGCAGTCGAAGATACAACAGTTGGTAAGAAGAATTTTGAGTAGAGAAATACATCTGCCATCGGATGAAAAAGAGTGACAAATGCCATTTACTGCAGCGTTACCTAAACCAGTTTTGTTAGCTCTAGTACTACCACTCGATGAGCATGATGCATCATATTTGGCGCTATCAGCAAGGATTTTTAATTTTTCTTCTAAAGTCATGGAAATCACCAAGAATATTATAACACATTTTACGAACAAATGATTGCTAAATTTTACCAATAAAAAACAAGCGTGTTAAGTGCTTGTTAATCATCATAATTAGTTTGGTATTCTAGTTCGTCTTCGGCGCGGTCTAAAATATTTTCGATGTCTTCTATTTGTCTATCAAAAGTTCGATAGTCGGTATAGGATAGCTCATTGTTTCGATACATTCTTTCAAGTTCATTTTCATAGCGATCTAATTTGTTTTCTAATTCTTCAATATTTCTTTTCCATTCCCAGTATAGATCGATAGTTTCACTTCGACTGTTTGGAATGGTTAAGTTATCGATGCTATTTTGAATATCTTCAGCTTCGTTATTATATCCGGAGATAGTTGAAGAAATTTCGGAAGTATCGACAGTTGTTGTTCCCTCACCATCATTTGTTACAGTGTTGTTGGTATTTCCTGTACTAGGGGTACTTATATTATTTTGTTCTAATAATGCATCGATTTTTTCTTCTAGATGATCAACTTGATCTTCTAATCTTTCTACTTCGCTATCATTGCATCCCGTTAAAAGTAGGCCAGCCATTATAAGACAAACTAATTTCCCTGTTTTTTTCATTAAATCACCTAGTACGATTGTAGCACATTAAAAGCAATTTGCCTAGTCAGTAGTTTAAAAAGATAATTATTTGACATACTAATAATGATGCTTATGAAAAATAAAAGTATATGGTTAGATGTAAAAAGTAAAACTTTAAAGCACATAACTAAAGATTTAGAATGTAACACCTTAATAGTTGGAGGGGGAATTACGGGTTTGTCAACGCTTTATCAACTGCGTAAAGAGAATGTTGATGCTATTTTAGTAGAACGCAATAGATGTGGGGAAGGTGTAACTGCCAGAAGTACGGCGAAGATTACGTATTTGCAAGAAAAAGAATATATGAATATTCGTAGATTTGGAAAAGTAAATGTAGCTAAGGAATATTTAGAAAGTCAGATAACTGCAATAAAAGAGTTAAAAAGAATTATTGAAAAAGAAAACATAGATTGTGATTTTAAAGAATCTTCATCTTATCTTTTTACTAATGATGATGATAATAAGGAAACTTTAGAAGAAGAATTTAATTTTTTGAGGGAAGCAGGGGTTAATGCCGAATTTTTAAAGAATCAGGAAGATTTTAAATGTGCTATCAAAGTAAATGATACATATATGTTTCATCCGGTAAAATATGTGGTTGGCTTAAAAAATATGTGGCAAGATTATATTTATGAAAATTCGAAGTTAGAAAAGATATGTAGAGAAGAGGGAGTTTATAAATGTCATGTAAATAAGCATATTATCAAGTGTAAACATGTTATTATTGCTACCCATTATCCATTTTTTTTATTGCCGTTGTTGTTGCCATTTAAAAATCATGTGGAGACATCGTATGTTGGAGCGAAAAAGGTTAACGAATTTAAAAATGTAAATGCTATTAATATTGATGATGAAACAATATCATATAGATATCATCAAGATGACAAAAATAATTATTTAATTTATTTAACTAATTCGATGGCTAGTCCTAATATTAAAAGTATTAAAGGTAATTTTGAAAACTTAAAGAGAAAATATAATTTTGATTATGTATGGAGTAATAAGGATATTATTACTAATGATTATCTACCTTTGATAGGGAAAATTGATGAAGATGATGATGGGGTGTTAATTGCTTGTGGTTATAACACGTGGGGTATGACTAATGCAACACTAGCTAGTATGATATTGCGCGATATTATTTTGAAAAGACAGAATAAGTATATTGAACTTTTAAGGCCAGATAGACTTTTAAGTTGGAATAAAGTTGTTAGGTTCTTTCCGGATGCTTATGGTAGCATCAAAGCAATTTTAAAAAGTGGCAAGGAAAATGTAAATAATAAGAATGTTATTTATACAAAGTTAGATGGCAAAAATGTAGCAATTTATAAGGATGAAAATAATAAAGAACATATTGTTTTGAATAGGTGTCCGCACATGAAGTGTGGGTTAGTGTTTAATGAAGTGGAAAAGACTTGGGATTGTTTGTGTCATGGTTCAAGATATGATATCGACGGCAAGTGTATTGAAGGACCGAGCAATCAGGATATTACGTTTAAAGATAGTGAGGTAGACTGATGAAAAAAAGTAGTATTTCTTTTGGGTTAGTGAATATTCCAATTACCATTAACCCCATATTACAAGATAATGATGTTGCATTTAATCAACTTCATAAAAAATGTTTGACACGGATAAAATATGTCAAGTATTGTCCACATTGTAAAAAAGAAGT
>CALVVH010000034.1 GCA_944363805.1 uncultured Bacilli bacterium | reverse complement strand
ATGATAATTTAGTATACAACTTTATTATACTAAACTTTGGAGTGTTTTACCTTATTTTTCAATCAAAAATCAGAAAAGTTATCAACATTTTCTGATTTTTTCTTGTCAACTATTTTTTTCACCGAAACTCAAATAATATCTTCTATTTCGGGAATAATATTACTGTTTTCACTATTTTGTTCATCATTTACTACTACATTATAATCACTAGAATATGGTTCTACTCTTTTTAGTTCTAAAATATCACAATTAAGTTTTTCTTTAATTTCTTCTGCTAAGGCTCTAGTGTGTCCAGTGTAACTAAAGTAAACTACTAACTTCATTTTTTATTCTCCTTTCCTTTATATAAATTAATTTTATAATTTAAATAATCCAGAGTTTTTTCTTTATTTTTGATTTCAGCTGCCAGTATTTTCTTTTGATGTTCTAATATCTCTAATCTTGCTGGAATCGTTTTATCTCCCTCTTTGTTTAAATTAATAAAAGTTTTAATATCTTCTAGACTTAGTCCAGCATGTTTCATACAGATAATAAATTCAATTCTGGAACAATCTTCTTCACTATAGTTTCTAACACCAGACACTTTACTAACATTATCAATTAAACCAAATTTTTCATAATATCTTAAAGTATCAGTAGAAATATTATATTTTTCACTTACTTCACTTATCTTCATTTCATCACCATAAGTTAATAATAGCAGATAGACCTTACTCTAAGTCAAGGTAATTTGCGAAAAAATTTTAGATAAGTCATCATTTATGACAAGTGTTGCTAAATTATCATATGGAGTTTGGTCACGGTTGAGCAATATTAAGTTACTACCATGAAAGTAATTTAGAAGTGATGCTGCTGGATAAACCATTAAAGATGTTCCTGCAACAATCAAAGTATCACAAGAAGAAACATATTTAATTGCTTTTTCAAAAGAATCATTAAGGGGTTCTTCATACAAAACTACATCAGGCTTTATTATGCCACCACATGAACATTTAGGGACGCCTTCAGAATTAAAGATATATTCAGCACTATACTCCTTGTTACAATTCATACAATGGTTCTTATAAATTGTTCCATGAATTTCTAAAACATTTTTACTACCGACTTTTGTATGCAAGCCATCGATATTTTGAATAATGATACATCTTAATTTACCAGACGTTTCTAAATCTCTTAACTTAGTATGAACGATATTAGGTTTTATATTTAAGCTATTCATTTTATCTTTATAAAATTTATAAAATTCTTCTGGATTACTTGCAAAAAATGTATGACTTAAAATTGTTTCTGGGGGATACTTATATTTTTGATTGTATAAGCCATCTTGGCTACGGAAATCAGGAATACCACTAGCAGTAGAAACACCTGCTCCACCGAAGAAAACAATGTTATTACTATTTTTGATAATTTTATTTAGCTTTTCTATTTTATCCATTATCTCCCACCTAATTTATTTAATTCACTAGTCACCTCTTCATCTGGAGAAGTCGGAACTATATCATATTTATTTATTATTTCTTTTATCCTATCAAGTTCAATTATTCCAACTACTGATGATAATAGTCCAATATCCATATTTCGCCATTCACCATATTTTTGAATAATCAAATGGTGTAAATTGAATATTATTTTTTCTTTACTAGTATCAGGTACATTCCACCTTAAAACTTCAGCAGCTCTTTGTAAAACTGTCGTTATTTGTTTAAATTTTATTGAAGCTTCTAGTTTTTCATATCGGCCCGTTTTCTTAGTTTCTTCACCAATTTGATCAGCAACTCTAAAGGTATCTAATAAATTAGAATTTAAATCGAACCCTTTAGCTGATACTCCTTCAGTTGCACTTTTACGATAAAAATATCCTATATTATTTAGGTTTATTATGTTATTAGCATTGAAAAGATTGGAAAATGTAAAACCAACATCTTCCCACATACAATCTTCTAAAAACTTGGTTTTCATAGAAGAGCGTAAAAATATTTTATTACATACTGAAGGAGATTCATTTAAAACTTTATCTGGATTTGCTAAAGGAGTATACTTAACTTGATATGGATCATTAGGGAAAGTTTGATCTAAATAGCTGCTATCTTTTACAAATGTAAGACGAGTTGATAAAACTTCGGGATGATTATTACTTATGGCAGCTTTATATAAATCTTCATACATAGTTTTAGCCACATAATCATCACTATCTAAAAATCCTATATACTCACCATTTGCTAGAGACATACCAATATTTCTCGATGCCCCTTGCCCTTTATTTTGTTCATTTTTAAAAACTTTTATTTTATCCGGATATTTTCTTTTATATTCCATCATTATTTCAAAACTTTTATCAGTTGATGCATCATCTACAACAATTATTTCTAATTCTTTTAAAGTTTGATTAACTAAAGAATCTAGACAATCACGCAAATACAATTCGCTATTATAAACTGGTACAATTACACTTACTTTCATATTATATCAAGTAGACAAGTCTCGAATTCATCTCTCTTTCTTTTCTAAGTGAAAGGCTTAGTCTCACTGCCCCTCACAAAATAGTACGTGCCCAATTAAGGCATACGACTTATAATTGAAATGTAGAAATTTTTTCAGGCACATAAAATATAACTATGTAATGCTCGGCTTACCATTAATTAACGAAGCTCAATAACTTCACACTTTATATACTATACGCCGAACTGAGGTACTACCATTATAATAATAACAACAAAACAAATATTTGTCCAATAAAAATGATGCTATTAACTAGCACCATTTAGATTACTAAACGATATGGATTATCTTTAGTACCTGTATTATTACCAGTGATTTGAACATCAGAATTCAAGTATAATACTGGACGAACATTTGAGATATCTACAACTGTACTACGAGTTATCGAACCAGTCGTAACTATGTCAAAAACCGTATCATCATCTTCGTAACGCGGAGTTATTGTCCATTCTGCAGCCCCCATATACATCCAGTTTTTTCCTTTTATTGCTTGATAATCATTTTTAGCACCAAATTCATATCCAATATTGAGCCAACCACTTGGGTCTGCAGCATACATATAATCACTTACATACATTAAGCCTATTTCATCTTGATATGTTGTAGCTTCGGCTGGACTTTCTATTTCATTATTAAATGCAACTTTTGCAGTAACAGTTCTAATAGCATCGTATGTATTTCCTCCAACTTTCCAAGTTGTATTGGCTATTTTTTCTTGCCAAGTTGTTGTCAAGTAATTCCAATAGTTTGTATTTAAATTTATTGTATTTAATCTACTTTGATTCCAGTCATTTGTTGAACTAGATCCACTACTATAATTCCAATAATATCTATATAATGTATTATTTTGAGGACGACCACTGATGAAAGATTCCGAAGTACCTTGATAATCGCCGTCTGTTCCAAGTAATGTGGTATCGGCATAATCATATTTGATCAGTTTTACTTGATTATTAAATACCCCAATTATACGATATAAATTTTCTTCTGGACAAGTTGAATTTTCTGCGCCTGGGCCAAAGCATATGAAGTTTTTAACATGATCTTTGGTTAAATAACCATCTAATACGGCTTGTTCTAAGGCTTCTTCATAGGTATGATAATGTTCAGTCTCATCATAAGCAGTTGTATAATAATGCGTTTCTGTCTCAGAACATGTAAGTCCTATATAACCTTTTTCATCTTCGCAATAAAGATTTATTACACTATCTGTTTCAGAAAAATTAGCACTTGAGATTCGTAAGTAACCCTCACTTATGGCTTTATCAGTAACTTGGTAATCACCACCACTATAACGATATGAATTATCTTCAGCTTCTTGATTAGCATTGGTGTATGTTCCTATGCCATCGTGATAATATAAGCCATCGGCACCATCTCCAGCCAAAGAATTAAGTTCAGTAATACATTCTACTAAGTTGCCACCATCTGGACATACTTTTCTGCTAGAGTGGTAGGCAATACTTCCTCACGAATTATTAGAGAAGCATTAAATGTTTTATCGGTATTTCCTTCTTGGTCACTATCCAAATTGACAAATGTTACTGTTACATTCCACTCTTGAGTTGTTGGAGTTTCAGTTGCAGTTATTTCATAATTAGCTGCTAGTGTAATTAGACCAGTTTGTGTTGTTATATCAAAACCACTTATTACTTGAGCTTCTCCATCTGTTACATTTGTTGTTACATTTTCTTTATAAGATAGCCCCGATAATGCTGTAACTGGATTTCCTTCCGGGTCAATGATAGTTAATAACAATTCTGGCGTGTTAGAATCAATAGTATGGGTAAATTCATTTTCAGAAATATCTAAATATAAATAATAATATCTAGTTGCTTGATTTGTCGCATTGTTCGCTGTAAGTGTGGCACTAGCTGTAGTACTGCCAGCTTGGTTTCCCAAACCTTGGGCAAAGTTATCTTGGTTGGCTGTTATACTTATTGCTTCACCAACACTAAATGATAAACTATCTGTTGTATTTGTTTGCACATTTACATTAGTATTAGCACTAACTCCACCTTGCGCTGTAAAAAACGCATATGTTGCTCCCACTACAACTATAATTAACAACACGACAGCTATCATCGAAAATATTAGCACTTTCTTTTCATTATTTTTTTGCATGAATTATCTCTTCCTTTATCTTACGCTTTAATTATATAACATGTAAATATATAATACAAGTAATTATAGAACAAAAGTCAAACATGTTTGACTATCCTTGCATCACTACAAGGCATTTCTACTTCATAGAGTCCTTCAGGCTCTCCATAATCAACTTTGGTGGGACTACCATACTATAATTGTTCAATTATTTATAAAATAAAAATTCATAGTTAATTTTCTAATGATTTTTTTATTATATCTTTTGATTTATTATATAGTTCTTGTTCTTCCTCAGTTAAGTCAATTTTTAGACGTCTTTTTATTCCTTTTTTATTTATTATGCAAGGACTACTGATGTAGACATTATGATCGAAGGCTGATACGGTGATAATAGCATTTTCATCATTTAATATGGCATTAGTTATACGAAGAAGACACATGCCTATACCATATGATGTATTGCCTTTTTTCTTGATTATTTCATAAGCTGAAGTTCTTACTTCTTCACTTATTTGTTCTTTTTCTTTTTTATTTAACATTGTATCTATTTTAACCGAACCAATCATGGCACTACTCCAAGCAACAAATTCAGAGTCACCATGTTCACCTAGAACATAGGAATGAACATTCTGAGGCATTATTTCAAATTTTTTAGATAAGATATAACGAAGTCTAGCAGTATCTAAGCTAGTACCTGTACCAATAATCTTTGATGCTGGCAATTTAGATTGTTTATAAGTTATATAACTCATGGCATCAACTGGATTAGTAGCAATCAAAAATATGTTATTAAATCCAGAAGCCATAACTTGGTCAATAATACTTGCAAAAATTTTGGTGTTTTTATGAATCAAATCAAGTCTAGTTTCTCCGACATTTTGATTAGCTCCGGCAGCAATCATGACAATTGATGCGTTTTTACAATCTGAATAATCCCCAGATTTAATCGTCATATGGTTAGGAGAATACGGAATACTATGATTTAAGTCCATGGCTTCACCGATAGCTTTTTCTTTATCTAAATCAATCAAAACCAATTCATCGACATTACATTTTTGATTAACTAGAGCATAAGCATAACTCATACCCACATTACCGCAACCGATTATTACAATTTTGTTCATAAGTCACCTCTTAAATAGTATTTGTTAGTTTACTTTTTATATACAATTATTTAATATTACCAAAGCGACGATCACGTTTAGCATATTCTTCCAAAGCTTTATTAAGTTCTTCAGGGGTAAAGTCAGGAAAATAAGTTTTAGGAAAATAAAACTCAGCATAAGAAATTTGCCATAGCATAAAGTTACTTATTCTATTTTCTCCACTTGTACGGATTAAAAAGTCGACATCTGGTAACTCATGATATAGATTTTTTCCAAATAAATTTTCATCAATATCATCTATAGCTATATTGCCATTTAAAACTTCTTGGCAAATCTTCTTTGTAGCATCAACTATTTCAGCACGGCCTCCATAACTTAGGCAGAAATTTACTACTAAGCCAGTGTTATTCTCTGTTTCTTTTTCTAAGGAATTCATTGCTTCAACAATGTTAGTTTTTAAATATTCAGGACGACCAGAGAAGTATATTTTAATATTTTCTTTACGATATTCTTTTTTTACAGTAGTAAACCACTTCATGAAAAGTTCCATCAAATAATTTACTTCATCTTTAGGTCTAGCAAAGTTTTCAGTTGAAAAAACATAGAGACTCAGATAATTAACTAGCTTTTCACGAGATAGATAAAGAATTATTTTTCGCAAGGCTTCGGCCCCAGCCTTGTGGCCTTCACTACGAGATAATCCCCTTTCTTTTGCCCATCTACCATTGCCATCGACAATGATACCTAAATGATTTAATTTAATCATATAATTTCTCCTCTCAATTATTATAGCATGAAGAAAAAAGAAAAGATAATGAATGTATTTTACTTTACACTATCTTCTCTTTCTTCGACGTCTTCTTTGACGTTTGATATGTTTAATAAATAGGAATAAAATTCCTAATAAAATGATAATACCGACAGCAAGAACTACTGGATTATAATACGCAATATCTTCATCTAAGATGACATCAGTAGTATACAGCATATCATCACCATCTGATATAGTTATAGTTCCTAACTTAGTACCTTTTTGAGTAAATTTTTTTATTTCATCTACTCCATCATAAGTTACTTCTAACTCATCAGCTGTGCCATTTTTTAAATATAATTCAACATCTTCTGAAGAAGTTATTTGGTATTCTTTTTCTTTACTCCATTTAATAGGAATAGTTTTTAAAATATCACTAGTCGATAAAACTGTTTGATAACTATAATTATCATTATAATAATTATAGATAGTTATCGAATCTTGAACAGCACTATAGTTTTGATCAGTAGTAGCATGCATTACTACAAGTAGATAATCAACACCATTTAATGTGGTAATTGAAGCAAGACAGCGACCAGCTCCACGCGTAAAACCACTTTTAGAGCCAACAATCTTATCAATTTCTAAAATATCCTTATATGGATATAATGTGCATTCTAAAGTTAGTCCATTGGTAGCGGTGTATTCTTTAGTTGTAAATATTTCTTTAAAAAGATCATTTTCTAGGGCATACATTAAAAGTTTGGCGATATCACTAGCAGTTGAATAATTGTCTTCATCATCTTTGCCAACAGGATTGGAAAACGAAGTGTTTTTAAGGCCAATTTCCTCTGCTTTATTATTCATGGCAGCGATAAAGTCATCGTATCCCAAAGTGTTTCTAACTATAGCATTAACGGCATCTGCCCCACTAGGAAGGAGAATACCATAAAGTAAATCGCGATAAGTTACTTCATCACCAACGTTAAAACCAGCTTTGGAGTAACCATCTGTTCCAACAAAATCAGCAGAAGTAATTGTCACATAAGCATCATAATCAGATATATTTTCGATAGCAACTAGAGCTGTCATCATTTTTGTCAAACTAGCAATGCTGGTTATTTCATTACTATTTTGTTCGTAGAGAATGTTATTGTCGTTTAAATTATAGAGAATTACATTTTCAGCACTTAATTCAAATTCACTAGCAAAAACTAATGTTGGAATACAAAATAAAGGAAGAATTAATAAATTGATTAATAACTTACGCATTATTTTAATTCGTAAACAGTTCCTTCCCGAGTATCTTTTAAAATAATTCCCATATTTAATAATTCTTCTCTAATGGCATCGGCAGTAGCATAGTCTTTATTTTTCTTAGCATCATTACGTTCTTTAATTTTTTGTAAAATATAATCTTCTTTTTCATGTTTTATAGTTTCTTTTTTCAATAAGTCTAGACTTAAGACTTCATCCCAACTACTTATTAAATGATACTTTGTATCGTCATTTAAATCACTTTTTAATAAATCGTATAATGTCGTAATGGCATTGGCAGTATTTAAATCGTCTTCTAGGCAACTTCTAAACTTATTATTCCATTCATCATAAGCCTTCTCATCGACATCTTCGCCGAATTTTAAAGCGCTAGTTCGACTTAAAAGTTTCTTGTAAGCATTTTCCGCTCCATCTAAAGATGAGTATGAAAATACCAGTTGGCGACGATAATGACTAAGTAAGCACATATATCTAAAAGATAATGGATTATAACCCTTTTCTTTTAGGACACTGACAGTAAGAATTGCCCCGTGACTTTTACTCATTTTACCAGTTTCATCATTTAAATGTTCATTATGAAACCAATATTTACACCATTTATGTCCTAGGTAAGCTTCACTTTGAGCAATCTCATTAGTATGATGCGGAAATATGTTATCTACTCCTCCGCCATGGATATCTAAGTATTCTCCTAAGTATTTGATGCTTATACCGGTACATTCAATGTGCCAGCCAGGATAACCTAAGCCCCAAGGGCTATCCCATTTTAGTTCTTGGGAATCAAACTTCGATTTAGTAAACCACAAAACAAAGTCATTTTGATTCTTTTTAGAAGCATCTTCTTCGACACCTTCACGAACACCAACGACCATTTCATCTGCTTTGTGATTAGTAAGTTGGTAGTAATCATCTAATTTGGTTGTATCAAAATAGATATTGCCACCAGATTTATATGCATAGCCAGTATCTAATAATTTGGTAATTATTTTAATATATTCATCAATATTAACGGTCGCTGGGCTTACCACATCAGGCATTCGGTTATTTAACAGCTCAAAATCATGGAAAAAGGCATCAGTATAAAACCGAGCAATGTCCATAACCGTTTTATTTTCTTTTTTGGCACTAGCAACCATTTTATCATCACCAGAGTCAGAATCACTTGTCAAATGCCCAACATCTGTGATATTCATTACTCTTTTAACGTTGTAGCCTAAATATCTTAAAGTTTTATCTAGGACATCGTGTCCAACGTAGTTACGCATATTACCAATATGGGCATAATGATATACTGTCGGTCCACAAGTGTAAAAACCTACAGTATCCTTGTTCCAAGGAACAAATTCTTCAACTTTTCTTGTCAATGTATTATATAATTTCATAGTTCACCTATTCTTCTTCATTTGGAGTTACGGTCATAGTTGCTCCATCAGTATCCACATCTATCAATTCGATAGTATATTCCAAACTTATTTTATCGAGTTTAACAGATGTCGGTTCTAAAGTTCCTAATTCAACATATGCAAACTTGGCATCGTTTAGGACTATTAATTTAACGAGATATTGGCCTTCACGGTCACAATCACTTTCAAGGCAGCGATTATCTTTGATGTCTAAAAGTTTAACAATGAGTTCATCTTCTACAACAGCATAGTCCATTTCTTGTAAAGTAAAATATTTATCATAAAAAGTATTTACTTTTTCACAATCGATAAATATTTTATAAATTCCAAAACCTAATAAACCAACAATTACCAACCCCACAATTATTCTTATCAACTTTTTCATTTCAATCTATCTATTACTGTATCTTGCCCAATTAAATATATGGTATCAGCAAGTTCCGGTCCATGCATAAGACCACTAGCTTTAATACGAATGGGCATATATAGTAATTTTCCTTTCGCTCCTACTGTATTTTTGACATTATTAATAGCATTATTGATGGCATCGATACTCCACTCAGTAATACTGGAAATCTCATTAGAAAATGCCTTAATTACATCCGGAATAATCGGATCACTAGCCATAAATTCTTTAGCTTCATCAGTTAGTGAGATAACTGGATTAAAGAAATTTTCTGTTAGTTCGTTTATTTCTTCACCATAACTTAGATGATCTTTATAGATAAGAAGTAATTTTTCTACCCATTCTGTACTCTTATTAGAAACATCTCTATTAAAATATTTTTTAATCCATTTTAAGTAATCTTCGTCAGGCATTTTTTTAATATAATGGGCATTAAACCATTGCAGTTTTTTGACATCATATTGACTGGATGATTTGCTAATCCGGTGTTCATCAAAGTTTTGGATGAGTTCGTCCATTGTGAATAGTTCTTGGTTATTAGTAGGACTCCAACCTAATAAACTCAAATAGTTGACAATTGCTTCTGGTAAATAACCGACGTTGTAAAGATCCATGAATGAAGCATCACCATTACGCTTGGATAACTTGTTACCATCTTCACCGAGAACCATAGCAACATGGATGTAAGTTGGTTTTTCCCATTCAAAAGCGTCATATAATAAATTATATTTAGCGGTTTGATCTAGATATTCTTTACCGCGAATTACATGGGTTATTTCCATCAAATGGTCATCAATGACATTAGCAAAGTTGTAAGTTGGAAAACCATCACTCTTAAGAAGAATTTGGTCATCCAAAATACTATTGTCTATTTTAATCTTGCCATAGATAACATCATCAACCACAGTAACACCTGTTCTAGGCATCTTTTGGCGAATAACATAAGGTATGCCACTAGCAAGTTTTTCTTGAACCATTTCTTTAGTCAAACGTGAACATCGTCCATCGTACAAAAATGGCTTATGACGGGCATTGGCTCTTTCGCGCATAGCATTTAGTTCTTCTTCACTGCAAAAACAATAATAAGCTTTGCCTTTTTCTACTAATTCTTCAGCATACTTTTTATAGATGTCTTTACGTTCGCTTTGAATATATGGACCATATCCTTCATCATTGTTTGGGCCTTCATCAATGTTAATATTACATAATTCTAATGTTTTATAAATAAAGTCAATTGCGCCCTCAACCTCACGCTCTTGGTCAGTATCTTCAATACGTAGAATAAATGAGCCATCATATTTCTTAGCTAACAAATATTCAAATATAGCTGTTCTTAAATTGCCAATATGCATAAATCCCGTGGGACTTGGGGCAAAACGTGTTCTAACTTTCATAAAATTCAACTCCAACCCTATTTTACCATAGAAAGAAGAAAAAAGGAATGTTTTCACATTCCAATTATGTATGGATCAGATTTTGTTCCGGCGTGTCCTTCATAGATTTGGACATCAGAGTTTAGGTAGAATACTGGACGGACACCATTTCCATTGCCATCAGTAATTATAGAATCATTACCTATGCCACCATACCCACCAACGTAAAACGAAAAAGACAAACTATCTGATCTACGGGAGATTGTCCAATCTGAAAAACCCATATACAGCCAGTTATCTCCTTTTACTGTATTATATGTATTTCCTATTGCTTGCCAACCTGTAGTATCTACTGCATACATATAATCTGAAACATACATTAAACCTATTTCATCTTGATATGTTGTACCCTCTCCTGGAATTGTTATTTCGTTTATGAAGGTTGTCTTTACTGATGCATCTCTTATATTTTCTAATGCATTTCCTCCAACTTTCCATATTGTATTTGCTATTTTGCTTTGCCAATCACTTGTCAAGTAATTCCAGTAATTTGTATTTAAATTTACCGTATTTAATCCGCTTGTACTCCAATCGTTAGATGAATAATCTCCACTACTGTAATTCCAATAATATTTAAATACAGTTGGCAGAGAAAATAGCATTCCACTCCAAATTTTACTAGAATCAGTTTGATAATAATCTCCATTTTCTCCTAACATTGTTGTATCGGCATAATCATATTTGATTAGTTTGACTTGGCCATCAAATACTCCAATAATTCGATATAAATTATCTACACCACATGAACCTTCACTTGCTCCTGGGCCAAAACAGACAAAGTTTTTGATATTATCACTTGTTAAATATCCATCTGTTACTGCTTGGGCTAATGCTTTTTCCAATGTTTGGTATTGCGTTCCTTCATTATACGCTGTTGTATAATAATGAGTTTGTGTAGAACTACAATTATAACCTACATATTGTTTTGCTCCATTACAATAAAAGTTTATTACCCCGTCCGTTTCAGTGTTAGCAGATGTATACACTCTCGTTAATCCCACATCAATTGCAGTATTCGTTACTTGATAATCCCCTCCACTAAATCTGTATGAGTTATCTCCGGCTTCTTGGTCAGAGTTAACATAATCTCCTATTCCATCATGATAATAAAGATTATTTACTCCATCTGCTGTATATAATGTATCTGTTATATAACTCGCAAAGTTAACTCTAGTTTGTATAGGCTCTGCTTGAATTATTAAGCTTGCTTCGAAAGTCTTACCAGTATTGCCAACTTGATCAGCATCTAGATTGACAAATGTTACAGTTATATTCCAAGTTTGTGTTTCCGTACCTGTTGATGTTATTTCATAGTTTTCTGCTATTTTTATTACATCATTTACTGTTGTGATATCAAATCCTGATACCTCACCTACTTCTACATATTTGTATCCAGATAGACTGGTTAATTCTGTTCCATCTGGATTAGTTATTGTTAATATTAGTTCTGGAGTATTTGTATCTACCGCGTATTCAAAGTCATTACTCGTTATATCTAAGTAAAGATAATAATTAGCAGTTGCACTATTCGTCGCATTATTGGCTATTAATGTAGCACTTGCTGTGGTACTGCCTGCTTGGTTACCAGCACCCTGATAAAAGTTATCTTGAGTTACATTTAAAGTAATTGGATTACCTACCTCAAATGATAGATTATCCGTCGTATTTGTTTGGACATTGACATTGGTATTGGCACTTGACCCACCTTGAGCAATAAAGTAAGCGTATGTTGCCCCCAAAACTACTGCAGCTAATGTAATTGCAGCAATTACCATAAAAATTAAATTTTTTTTATTTTTCATCTACTTCATCCTCCATATAGTACTCTAGTAATTTCATTTTATATCATAATTATACAAAATATGTTTTGTAAAAGCAATACAAAAAATGTTTTGTCTGTAAAAATTATATTAGGTGATATACATTGAATATACAAAGGTTGAAAGAAATTAGAGAGGATAAGGATTTAAAACAAAGTGATGTTGCTAAAGCACTAGGAATAAAGCAACAACAATATAGTGAATATGAAATAGGAAAAAGATTGATACCAATAAACTATCTATATGATTTAGCGGTTTTCTATGATACATCTATAGATTATTTATTAGGGAAAACTGATGAAAGAAAACCTTATCCTAAATCAATACTAAAATAATTATTCATTATAAAAATACTGAAGATTACGTATTAGTACTTCAGTATTATTTTTTAAGTCCTGTTTGGTCATATGATATTTCTTAGCATAATAATCTAGGTTATTTAAAGTATTATTTAAGAAAGCTAATGTTTCTAAATAGTTAGTATTTTTTAAAAACTCAGTAGTAAAAGTAACACCATCAAGAAAGCCACGGCGGTAATGTTTCATATTATTTTTAAACATATAGATCACTAATAAAATCTATGTTACTTTATCAAATAAAATAACTAGATGAATATAATTCTGGAAAATATGAGAGTAATATTTTCTTAATATACCTTACTTTAGCAGATAAGTGGTTATATGCTGAGAAGTCTTCACCATGGCAAATATATTCAAAAGTACGAGCTCTATCTTCTATTTCGTTACTCCGAGCATAGTTATCAACAAAATAAATGTTATTATTATATTTATTGTTTCCTAGAGTGTCAGTAAATTCTTGATTAGTATAATATACGTTGCTGTAAGAAAAGCCTTCGGGATTTAGTTTATTCCAACCACTAAAAGTTATCCCGCGCTTTCGTAAATAGTCTTCGATAGCATGGAATGTTTCGTGATATGCAATATTAAGCATTTCTTCTCCACTATTAATGCGCAATACTAAATTGTATTTATTATTCTTATTGATATATAGCCCTACTACTTCGGCATTGCCCGTCGATCTATTGATGGCAGTAATATTATTTACTAAATAAATTTCTAAGCCACTCATACCATATTCCGAAAAACGAGAGAAAAAGTTTTTGTTAAAGACTGTAAAATACTTTTCTAAATCATTTAGGGAAGATATTATATCATTATTATTCGTTGCTTTTTTTATAGAATAATCATTAGTAAGAGAATTGGGATTATCTGTTATATTGATGGTTACACCATAAGTATTTTCATAATAAGCAATTTGAGAATCAATATAGTTATTGCCATAATTACTTTCAGATGAAGAGATGTTTGATTCCAAATCTGCTATATCATAGACATATATAGTATTAGTTCCATAAAGATATAATTTACTATCTTCTATCAATATTTTAGATATTTCTTCCGTAACTTTAGTAATGTCGATACTAGTAATATTATTTTCAGTATAAAGATTATAAACATCAATTGTCTTATCATTTAAAATATAAAGATAATAGTCATTAGTTCCTAAAGCAAATGTTTTGGTTAAAAGGCTATTAATTGAACTATAAAACTCTTTATATTCATCAGTTATAGCATTATATATTTTGATTTTATTATTGCTATAAGTAAGTATACCATTGTTATATCTTTGATATGCATAAATATTGGTTTCTAGCAATTCATCTTCTTGATATAGGCTTGTATTTTCGGTCAAATTATTGTACCTAACAAGTAGACACTCATCGGCACAATATGCTTCTAAAACATACGGTGAGTCTAAAGAAACATAGGAATTACTAGTGTTTTCATAATAGCCATTGATATATTCATAACTTTTGGTGTTATCAATTATGCGAAAATTTAGATTACCACTAGTATTTAAAGCATAATTGTAGTTACTTTTAATGCTTTGAGTTAATATGTTTTGAAAGTGAACATCATAAATACTTATAGAATTAGAATTAGTACAATAAATATATGGATAAGAATTCTCTTTTTGAAGTTGACATGTTCCTGCAATGGTATAAGAATAGTTGCTTTCTTGACTAGTTGTTGTGTCTATTTCTTTTAAAATATAATAATTGCCATTTTGGTATAGTAAATAAACTTTATTATTTTCGATGATGCTATTAACGTAAGTAAAACCAGATATATCGATATTGTAGGTAGATAATGCATATGTTTCGATATTTTCTTCAGCCAAGGCTTTAATTTCATAAAAACGCCAGCCCATTATGACAATGGCAATTACAATTAAACTACATAAAATTTCTATCAATCTATTTCTATTCATAACCCCTGCACCTTGCTGCATATTCTAACACAAAATCAGAACAAAAGTCAAACAAGTTTGACTGACTTGCATCACTACAAGGCATTTCTACTTCATAGGACTCTTTGAGTCCTCCATAGACCAACTTCGGATGGTCGCCACC
>CALVVH010000033.1 GCA_944363805.1 uncultured Bacilli bacterium | reverse complement strand
TAAAAGATGTTACTAACACTACCCAAAATGCCGTTGATTTATTGGAATATTTAAATTTAAGTAGTTTTGATTTAACATCTGAATATATTAATACTAAGGTATTATACAAAAAGAAAGATGATGCTAATCAAAAAAAGATCTATCTATGGATTAAACACTGCGATAAATTAATTATAGAGCAAAATGTTTTTGAATATTCATCTGCAAATTTCTCTAAGTTACTAGATGAACTAAAACTTGAACAAAATAAACCGTTTAATACGGTTAGTCTAACCAAAATTTTAAATAAATATGGTATTTATTTAGTTGTTGAAGATGCTCTTCCTGCAACAAAAATACGTGGATGTATGATGGTAAAAATAACCAATCCAGCAATTTATTTAACCAAAACCTTTAAAGAGAAGGCTTCATTCTATTTTGCTTTATATCATGAACTAGCTCACGTAAAAAGAGATTATAACATGGCTAAAAACAAAATAGTTGTTGATGATTCTACTAGCGAAAAAGAAATAGATGAAGTAGCATTAAATTGGATGATTGATAAAAATGTTTGGAATTTAATAAAAGAAAAGCCAAATGAAATAAAAGAAATTTGCCAAAAAAACAATATTCCTATTTGCTTCGCTACATCGAGACTTGCTAAAGAAGGGCTTATATCATATAATTCAAAAATTTATACTGCCAATCGCGAAAGTATTAATTGACAAACCCATAAATCTCCGTCATAATATCCTTGTTGGTGATTCTTATGAAAAAAGAACAAGTTGAAAGAAGTATAATTAAAACTTATCGTAAAGATATATGGCGTAAATTTACTAAAGCAGTAACAATTTATGATCTGATTCAAGATAATGATAAAATTGCTGTATGTATCAGTGGTGGTAAAGATTCTTTTTTGCTAGCCAAATGTATGCAAGAAATAAAAAAGCATGGTAAGATTAAATTTGATTTAGAGTTCATTGTTATGGATCCAGGATATAGCAAAGAAAATCTGGATAAAGTAAAGAAAAATGCTGAACTTTTAGGAATTCCTATCCACGTTTATGAAAGCACTATTTTTGATTCTTTAAAATCAATGGATGTAAAATCCCCTTGTTATATGTGTGCTAGAATGCGTCGTGGCCATCTATATAAGTTTGCTTCTGACTTAGGTTGCAACAAAATCGCTTTGGGACATCACTACAATGATGTCATTGAAACTATCATGCTAGGTATCCTTTATAATGGTGAAATAGTATCAATGTTACCTAAGATAAAAAGTAAAAATTTTCCGGGTATGGAATTAATTAGACCCCTATATCTAGTTCGTGAATCTGCAATTATCAACTGGCTAAAATATAATGAACTTGAATTTATCAATTGTGCATGTCCCCTAAAGAAAGAAGACTCTAAACGTGCTGAAGTAAAAGAACTTATTAAAAAACTTCGAGAAACAAATAAATTTGTTGAATATAATATTTTCAAAAGTGTCGAAAATATTAACATAAATCAAGTCATGGGCTATATCGACAATGATAAAAGATATAATTATTATGATGATTATGAAGAGTAATTTTTGCAACATTATGTTGCAATTTTTTTTAGTTGTCAAAGACTTAATATTGTGATACCATACTTATAATAGCGAGGATGGTATATGAAAGATAATTGGTATTTGCATAGCACTGAAAAAGTTTTGAAAGAACTAAATGTTGATAAGTTAGGGCTTACCAACAAAGAAGTTAAAATAAATCAAGAAAAATATGGGTTAAATGTTTTGCCAAAAAAGAAAAGAGATAGCGTTTTTAAAATAATTTTAAGAGAGCTATTAAATCCGATAGTGTTACTGTTAATAGTAACTGTTGTTTTCTCACTTATTATCGGTGAAGTAGTTGATGCATGTGCCATAATATTTATTATTTTAATTGATTTAGTTTTAGGAACGTTCCAAGAATGGAAAGCTGAAAAAACCGCTGAAAGTTTACAAGAATTAATTAAGGATAAAGTCCGGGTTATTAGAAATGGAGAAGAGACTGAAGTCGCTTCTGAAGAACTAACTATCGGCGATATAATTTTGCTCGAATCCGGTGACCGTATTAGTGCTGATGCTCGTCTTATTGAAGTTCATAATTTGCAAATTGATGAATCAATTCTTACCGGAGAGTCTCTAAGTGTTATCAAAGAAATAGATGCCTTAACCAGTGAAGTAACTCTAGCAGATCGTAAAAATATGGTATACGCTGGAACTACCGTTACAACAGGTAGAGCAACCGGAGTCGTAACTGCTATTGGAATTAATACTGAAATCGGTAAAATTGCTAATAACGTTGTTTCTAAAAAAGATGAAGCTTCTCCACTTACTATTAGAATGAATAAATTTTCTAAACAAATTAGCATTTTAATAATAATTGTTGCTATTATTATTGCAATTATACTTTTTGCTAAAGGTGAACCCGGTACTGAAATATTCTTGTCCGTAATTGCTTTATCAGTATCAGCTATGCCTGAAGGTCTACCGCTTGCTTTAACTATGGCTCTTACTATTGCCTCGAATAAAATGGCTAAGAAAAGCGTTGTGGTCAAAAAACTAAATTCGGTTGAAGCTTTGGGAAGTTGTACTGTCATTGCTAGTGATAAAACAGGAACCCTTACTATAAATAAACAAACTGCCAAAAAAGTTATTTTGCCGGATGATAGCGAATTTGATATAACCGGCATCGGCTACGACGATGTTGGTAAGTTAATAAATATCAACAATGCAGATATAAATAAGGCTGAAGAACTAGCTGTACTTGGAGCTATCAACAATGAAGCCAAACTTATTAAAGAAAATAGAAAGTGGCAATACTTAGGTGATTCTATTGATATTGCTTTTCTAGCTTTAGCTAAAAAAACTAAAGTTCCCTACGAAAATATTAAAATAATTGATCAAATACCCTATGAATCTCAAAATAAATATTCCGCCGTATTTTATAAAAAAAATAATGAAATATATTGCACAGTAAAAGGTTCATTAGAAAAAGTACTAGAGTTTTCCACATTTATGGATATTGCTAATAAAAATAAAAAAATTGATATAGCTAAACTAAAAAAACAAAATGAAGAACTAGCTAGTGAAGGATATAGAGTCATAGCCATTGCTGATGGTCCAATTAAAGACTTTGTCAAAAAGGATTCATATGATAATGCTGATATCACTAATCTAACTTTTAAAGGCCTTGTTGGCTTCATCGACCCAATTAGAGAAGAAGCGGCTGACTCTATTCAAAAATGCTTAACTGCGGGCATAAAAGTTTTAATGATTACTGGCGATCATCCTCTTACAGCTCTAAAAATTGGCAAAGACTTAGGATTAGTAACAGCCAATAGTGAAATTGCTACTGGTGATGATGTCAACATTTACTTAGAAAAAGGCGAAAAAGAATTTGATAAATTTATTGAAACTAAAAAAGTATTTGCTAGAGTTACTCCCATGGATAAGCTAGCTATAATTGATTCTTTAAAACGTCAAGGGGAATTTGTAGCAGTCACTGGTGATGGTGTTAATGATGCTCCTGCCATAAAAAGTGCCAATATTGGTATTGCTATGGGAAGTGGAACTGATGTTGCAAAAGAAACTGCCAACATGATTGTTTTAGATGATGACTTTACTTCAATAGTAAAAGGTGTTGAAGAAGGAAGAACTGCTTATAATAACATCCGTAAAGTTAGTTATATGCTTCTTTCTTGTGGCCTAGCAGAAGTGTTATTCTTTATTCTAGCTATTATATTTAATTTACCTATGCCTCTAGTTGCTATTCAATTATTGTGGCTGAACATTGTCACTGATGGCTTGCAAGACTTTGCTTTATCATTTGAAAAAACCGAGCCTGGTACTATGCAAGAAAAACCACGTTCTACTAAAGAAACCATATTTAATAAAGAATTATTAACCGAAGTTTTAGTAGCAGGTCTAACAATTGGTTTAATAGTCTTTGGTATTTGGTACTACTTAGTTGATATTATCAATATGGAAATTCACTTAGCTCGTGGATATATCATGGTCCTTATGGTTTTCTTGCAAAATATGCATGTTCTAAATTGTCGCAGTGAAAAGACATCGATATTTAAAATGCCATTTAACAATCCATTAGTATTAGTAACAATTATCGGTGCCATTATTTTACAAGTAATTGTTATGGAAGTACCTTTCTTAAGTGAATTTTTAAATACTACAACTGTACCAGTTGTTGATATGTTAAAGTTATTTGTCTTCTCCCTGATCATAATATTCGTTATGGAAATATTCAAAATGTTTAAGAATAAAAAACACAAATAAGTTTGTAGCTTATTTGTGTTTTGTTTTTGGCTATTTAATCTAGTATTTAATTATTTTCTTTTCTTAAAGTATACATTGCATATCCAATACCTACTAGAGAAATACCAAATACTAAGGCATATTGTGTAACATTATCTCCAGTACTTGGGTTTTCAATTACTTCATCATTTCCTGTATCAACATTTTCTCCCATGATAGCATATTCACTTAAGTGTGTAGTATTAAATACTACATATTCGCCATCGATAGTAGTTTTAAATGTTTCTACAATCTTGCCATCCTTAACATAAGCGGCAGTCAAAGTATTATATTCTTTCATGGCATCAGTTAGTTTAATTTTAATAGTAAATGTCCCATTTTCCATAGGAACGATTTCACTATTTTCATCAACTACTGAAATATCATAAAAAGCAAGTAATACTTTATTTTGACCAGTAATTTCACTCTTTAATTTATCACTAGCAGTATCTAGAATATCAAGGCTTTCTAACTTATATGATTCATCAAAATTTTCATTAGATTCAAATATTACATTATCGCTAGTTAAAACATTGCCATCACTAAATGTAACTGAACCATCTGCATTATAAGTAATAATCTTATCAGTTGTAATATGTTCGCTAACCCAAGCCTCATCAATATCATAAATTGACCAGCCAGCAACAGCTGTGTATAACACAGATTTTTCATCATAAGTTGCACCAGATAAGCCTTCGTTATACTCTTTTAATTCTTCAAAAATACTTTCAATGCCTTCTTCTTTAGAAACTATTAAAGGATCTCCGTTTTCATCTTTCAACATGATACTTTGTGGAGTTCCAGAAGCTGTTTCACCATAATAATAGAAAACATTAAACAATAGATTTCCTGCTTCATCTTCTAATTGTGCATAAGCTCCATAACTATCAACAGTTAAAGTGCCTTCGCCAGTTATTGTATATTTTTGATTTAATAATACATTAATGGCATTAGTACCGTCCACAACAATAGTTGAATTACTTGTTGCACCACCAAATAAGTATGATGTTTGATCTTTAGCAAATGTTAGAGTATCATCGCTTGTATAAGTTGCAATTAATTTGGCATTTTCTGTTATACTTGGGCTAGGAATACCATCGCTCATTAAATAAATCGTATCAGCAAATACTCCTACTCCAGGAAACGTAGCAACTTCATCATAACTCCAAGTAAACTCAACTTCTGAAGCATCGGTACTAGCACTTACTGCTGTTGGTACAAGCAATGCAGCCAAAATTCCTAAAAAGATTTTCTTCATTCTTCATTACCTCCTTTCCATATATAATCATACTTCAAGTTAACTCTAAAATCAATAAATTTGACAAACTTCTACATAATATGCAATTTTATTTTGAAAGATATAAAAAAATACAAGTAATTATTACTTGCGTTTCCCTTTTAAAGTTGCCTTTTTTACTTCTTCAGCAATTTCTTTATCAGTCATATCTAAAGCTATAGCTATTTTTCCAAATGTATCAACAAGTGGCATATTTAAGTCATTTTCTATTCTAAATATAGTCTTTCTATCTATATTGGTCTTAGCTTCTAATTCTTCTTGCGATATTTTTTTTCTTGTTCGATATTCTTTTAGCATATGTATCACCTAAATTTATTGTATCTAATTTAAAAATGTATTTCCTTGACAAGTATGCCCCATAAATGATATATTTAGATAAAGGCATACTTGCCCCAAAAGGTGTTTTATGAAAAAAATAATATTGATAAGTAGCATATTACTAACACTTATTATAGGAATATATTTATTTAATTATTCAAATAATTCTAAAAGTGTGTTAAGCAATAATAGTACTCAACAAATAACTAATTTCAATGCCATAACTATGATGTACGAAACAGAATCGGGTAGCGGCGAATACAAAGTTGCTAGTGATACGTCATGGCCATTGGGAGGATATACTTTTAATTCGGAATTATCAAAATGCGAAAATGGTAGCACTCTTACATGGGATGCAGAAAGTAAAAAAGTATTAATGCAAGCAAATACAAGTGATAAATGTTATGTGTATTTTGATTTATATATACCTTCGCAAGTAGTAGATATTTGTAAAAATGGAAATAATTTAGCAAGTTGTATTATGGAACTTAATACACTTGCTGGAGATGGAACAGCTGGCATATATTATCATGATGAAGTAGGAACATACATTAACGCAGACCAGGAAGCAGGAGATAACTCATATAGATACTCTGGCGCAAATCCAGATAATTACATATGTTTTGGTAGTAATGAAATGCCTTGCCCTAACGATAATTTATATAGAATAATAGGGGTATTTAATGGGCAAATAAAGCTAATAAAATATGATTATGCGGGAACTAATTTACTTGGAACAGAATATTTGAATTCTAACATATCACCATTAGTTAGTTATAGAGGAAATCTTGATTCAATTCCGGCATGGGAAAAAAATTTTAGTAGAGAACAAATAAATAATTTGTTCTTAAACAACATTGGAAATTATTGGGCAGATCTTATTGTTAATTATCAGTGGTACTCTAACACGAGTAAAACTGATTTAATTAAACAGATAAGGGTAAAAGAAATTTTTGAAAATGAAATAATTTTAAACCAAGATGACATAATCAATGAATTAAAAATAGGCCTTATGTATATAAGTGATTATGGATATGCGGCAAGTCCTGATAATTGGACAAAATCAATTTCTTATACTTCAAGTATTTTTCCTGACAAAGAGGGAAATTATGGTAATATTTACGATTATCGAAGCTCAATAGATGAGAATTGGATGTATATGGGGATGAATGAATTCGTAAATTCTTTATATGTTGTTAGTCGTTCTGGATCTTTAGAAGATGACTTCTTTATAGAAGGATTTACATATAATTATTCGTCTATTCGACCTACTTTCTATCTTCAACCAGATATACTATATGTTGGAGGAGATGGGACTGAATCAAATCCATATCGTATTTCAGCATCTTAAAATAAAAATTTTAAATAACAAAATGCAAATAAGTTAAATCTTACTGCATTTTTTTTTTCTATATTGCTGATTGCAAGCTTTCCCATGTATATTGTAATATTCGACACCATTCGACAAAACAAGACACAATCAACTACTTTTCATCAAAATAAATATATGGTATAATAGAAACATAAGTTACCATAGATGCTTTATTTTCAAAGGAGAGTGATATGATGCCAGCAATCAAAGAACTTAGTAAAGATTATATCGTTAAAGTTGCCGTTAAAATGGTTAATGACAATGGATGGAATAGTGTTAACGCTAGAAGTTTAGCTAAAGCCTTAAACGTTTCAACAAAGCCATTATATCGTATTTACAAAAGTATGGATGAAATAAAGTTTGATATATATAAAGAAATATCGAGACAATATGATGAATTTATAACAAGTCGTATTGATAATAAAAAAGCTTTAATAACACTTTGCATTGCTTATGTCGAATTTGCTCAAGAATATAAGAATCTGTTTATCAGTTTATTTTTAAGTAACAATTTGAAATGGAAAAGTTTAGAAAATGTTTTAGATGAAAAATGGAATCAGTCGACGATCATCAATTTGGTAAATAAACATGGTTATACTTTTGAAGAAGCCAAAAACATATTTATGAATATGTGGCTATACGCTAATGGCCTAGCGACACTAATCGCCACTAATGAAATAAAAATTGATGAAAAAGAAATTTTAGTAAGATTAGTAAAAACTTATAAAATATTAACTCGGAGTGAATAATGAATCGTGTTGAAGTAAAAAAAGATAATGTTTGTTTAAATCGTATCGAAGAAAAGTGTATCAATTGTGGAATGTGTCTAAAAACTTGCCAAAATAATAATGATTTAGAAGATGACTGCATCAATTGTGGTCAATGTATTTTGACTTGTCCAAGTGGAGCTCTAACGCCCAAATATGATTATCAAGAAATTTTAAATTATATTCATGATACAGATTATACTGTTGTAGTTTTTGTTGCTCCAGCGGTACGTGTTGCTATTGGTGATGCATTTGGATTTCCTCCTGGGGAATTTTTAGAAGGTAAACTAGTAAGTGCTCTAAAAAAAATGGGGTTTGATTATGTTTTTGATACAACCTTTGGTGCTGACCTTACCATCATGGAAGAAGCTCAAGAATTAATAACAAGATATCAAAATAAAACTTTGCCAATGTTTACTAGTTGCTGTCCTTCTTGGGTTTTATATGCCCAAAAATATTATCCTGATTTAGTAAAAAACTTAAGTACTTGTAAAAGTCCTATTGCCATGCAAGGTGCTATGATAAAATCCTATTTTGCAGACATGTTTGCTATACCTAAAGAAAAAATCATTTCCGTATCACTTACTCCTTGTATTTCTAAAAAACACGAAATAGAGCTTTATCCCGATACAGATTTTGTCATAACAACCAGTGAACTGGTTTTGATGATTCAAGAATCTCAACTGGCATTTGCGTCTTTAGAATCCGAGACATTCGATAAACTCTTGGGAAAAGGTTCTGGTGGTGGTTTGATCTTTGGTGTTTCTGGTGGTGTAATGGAATCAATTTTACGAACTGCCTATTACATGGTTAACAAAAAGAAGGCACCTGCTAAATTTTATGAATTTGATGAAATCCGCGGTGAAAAAGATATGAAAGAAGCCATAGTTAATATGGAAGAGTTTTCACTAAAAATTGCTGTTGTTAACGAGATATCCACGGTCAAAAGTAATCTGAATAAGATTTTGAACTACGATTTTATCGAAGTTATGGCTTGTCCTGGCGGTTGTATCGGCGGTGGTGGCCAACCCCTAGTGGCTATCAAAGATTTAGCAAATATTCGTGCTGAAAGAATTGCCAGCATGTACAAAGATGATGCCAACCTGAAAATAAAAGAAAGCTACATGAACCCAGAAATCCGCGATGCTTATGATTGCTATATTAATAAAAAAGGAGTTAAACTGCATACAGATCACAATATAAAGTGAGGAAATATAATGGAAAAGGGAACAAATTACAGTGTAGAATGTGCTTTAAACTATATTAAAGCTACAAAAAGACAAGAAATAGAACAATATATTGCTGATTGTTTAAATAGAGATTTTGTTGTTTCTTCAAGTAATGAATTATTGGAAGAAAAAGCAGCAGAATTTATAGATAAATTAAATCCAAGTGAGCAAAGTACTATTCGAAGTTACACCGGCTTCCAGTTTCGCAATATCAATGCCATTTTAAGAGACAATTGGAGTTATGAAGTAAATGGCCAACTTACTCCCAAACTAAGGGAAGAATATTATAATTTAGCGGAAGAGATAAGACAAATTTTATATAAAGCAGTTCCTATTTCTCAAAATATTAAGTGTTATCGTGGTGTAAGTTTATCTGCTTTTAGCTCTTATAACATCTTTACTATGAAGGATCTATATTTTTTGCAAGGAAAATATTTATATGAGCCAGGTTTTACTAGCACCAGTATTGATAAAGAAAAAAGTTTTTTCTACACTAATCCCTATACTTTAACTGGTAAACCCAATATTTTAATTGAGTATCTAATCCCTGAAGAAAGCGATGACGGTGTATTACTATCTACTTCTAATATAAGTTTTTCACCTAACCAAAGTGAATTTATCATAAATAGTTCAAGCTTATTTAAAGTACTAGATGTCCAAATAGACGAAACTAAAGTAGTTGCTTATCTAAAAGCTATACTAGTTCCTGAAAAGATATGGAATTATCAAGATTATTTACAAGAAAGGACGACTATTATCAGACATTAAGATATTAAAATAATAATAAATTTAATAAAACATGAAATATTCACAAAACAAAACTTTACAAATATCACCAAAAAAAGTATAATTGAGGCTAGGGAGGAAAAAAATGAAAAAATTGTTTATAGGTGCTCTTGTAGCTTTATGCTTAGTTATCATGCCTAATGTCCAAGCGGCAAAAGGTGATTTACCAGAACTAACAGACCACGAAAAAGTAACTGTCTATTTATTTAGAAGTAATAGTTGTGGTCATTGCCATGATTTTTTAGAATACTTCTCAGAAAATTACTATCCATATCGTGATTATTTCGAAATAGTAACTTATGAAGTAAGTAATCAAGATAATTATGAATTGATGCTTGATGCTAAAGAAAGAATGGGCGAAACTGTCGACGGAAGTATACCTTATATTGTTATTGGTACTACTTTCGACCAACTAGGTTTTGGCACTGATGGCTCTGATATAATCGATGCAGCTTTAGAAGCTTACGAAGATGTATCTTATCAAGATTTTATCAGCCAAATTATTGAAGAAGAAGGCTATGAACCAGAAGCAACATCCCTAGAAGAAGCAGCAAATGAAAATGGTATAAATGTTAATAATTCTGACAATAGCAGTTCTGATGGCTTAAATGATGGTGTTGTTGTAGCTATTATCTTTGGTATTTTAATTTTAGGCTTTGGTGGTTTAATATTATATTCCAGAAAAAAATAATTTAAAGGTTGCTTGTAAAAGCAATTTTTTTTAGCGCTGATTGACAGCAACCCCTACATTTAATATAATTAGTTCATTATTAGCTGGGCGTGTTTAAAAGCACTATAAGGGGGAAATTAAATGAAATATGCTAATTTATTACTGGGATATAAAAGTCTTCCAATCGCTTTTATAGATGTTCCATATTTATTGAAAGATGGCTACGATTCACCTAGTGCTTTAAATCCTGCACTTTTCCTTTTGTTTAATAATAACACCATATTTAAAGGTTGCAGTCTCCCCAAGAATATTACCTTAAGGCCTGATGAAATGGTACTTAACTTAAACCCTATAAAAAGGAAATTATTTTCGTACTTTAATATTCCTAATCCAGATGATGCAATAACTATTTTAAATGGTCTTGAAGAAGATATCAAAAATGGCGTAATTACTACTCCCGATATATCTTTACCAATGCAAGAAGCCTTTGACCATTATCGCCTGCGAAGACATATGGATATTAAAGCTAAGCCCAACAAAATAAATAAAGCTAAGAGAAAAGAATTCTTATTTAAAACTCGAATGGATATACGCGCATTTAGAAATCTTTTAGTTAATGAAAATACTTATTCTAAAATTGCTAACGTATTTGATATATCTAAGTTACAATTATATTTAGCTTATAAAGTAATGAACCATGCCTTAATATGCGAATCTAATTATGACCTCGAAGGCTTTCAATTTGCTATTGCATATCTGCAAACTTTTTTAAATGAAAATCCGCAATTAATAGATCAAAATTTTACTTTGCTATTTTCTAAAACAAATCATAAAACTGGCGAAAATCAAGTAATTAAAGAGATAAAAATTAGTGATATAGTAGCCTTTATTCATAAAAAAACGCATGAAGAAACATCAAACCCATTAGAAATATATAATTACAGTTTTTTTGAACCTGAAGGTCAAGAAATTAAACGTATATTTCGGGACTTTTATCAAGCTTGCACAAATCCTGAGAATTCTGAAGAACTACAAGAAAAACTTTTTAGAAAGATAAAACTATATGAATCATTAAATCCAATTGCTTTAAAAATAGGTATAGATTCTTTCAATGGTTATATTGGTTTTGTGCTTGCTAATGGTTATGTTATCTTAGATAAGTTATACGAAAATCGAAAAAATGGCAAAATAGCTACCAATAATGCAATATATATTACATCTCTTGCAGATTTTGAGAATGTTACTAAAATGTCTAAAACTGCTACTATTGCTGCCATAGCAACTGGTAAAATACAAGTCAGAAGAATTGTTCATGAAGGAAATTATGAAGAAAAAGTAAAAACTTATTTGACCCGAAAGAAACCTACAAACAATTAAAAAAGTACTCGAGTGAGTACTTAATTTATACCATATTTATTTACGGAATATACTCTGCCACCGTTAGTATTGATAAAATAATCAGCAACTAATTCGGTCGTTCCATCATTGTATTCCAAAGTTATTCTTTGATGTACTGTATAGCCGACGACTCCAGTTCCGGTTGTATTTAAAACTGGGGATATTTCTCTATTAAAGTGGAACATTTTAACGTTGGAAATATTCAGCTTATTAATTTCTTTTTTCATTTGTTCCGTATCATTATCTGCTAAGTCATATGCAGGTTTAGTTATTTCTTCATTCTGATATAAATTTAAATCTAATGCACAACCATTTTGAGTAACATTGACACCAAGAATATAAGTATTTGAATCATATTGGGAATTACCATAGTTGCAAGTTGTAGGTTGTTGAATATCATCAGAATTACCAATTGTCAATTGAGCTGTCAGTGGTGAAGTTACATTGCCCGAAGAATCTTTGGCAACGATTTGAATGTTATAAACACCTTCAGTAGTATAGGAGCTATAATCTATTTTATTACCATTTTGATCCATGGCCATTTCATAAAATTCGATAGTACAATTTTCCCCACTATTGTCACTGCATGTATCGACAAAATTACTAGCGTTATATCCTTGACCAACCGCAACCGCGTAGTTTCGAACTGTTAGTTCTGGCGCTGAAGTATCTACCACTGTTAAGATAGATTCATAACTTTCTCCAAAAACATCGATTTCTACTGGATATTCACCTACTTTTGTTAAATCGACACCGGTAAATGCTACATCGATATCACTTTCTTTAACATTTTGTAATTCTGCAAAAAACAGTGTTTTGTCGGGAAGTTCACTGTTGATTTCAACGGTAACGACATCCCTTATTTTAATAACAGCATCCTCTGGAGTTTGGTTAGAAAATACTACTACCATAATAACAGAAACAAAAATAATTAAAATACAAGCACCAACAATTATATAGGCAAGCATTGATTTATTAGATCCTTTAACCCTTTGATTAAAAAATTTCCTAGCCAAAGTAATTCCTCCTTATCCTCATATTAATATTATCATATTTTATAAATAGTTCCAATAGTTAAATGTAAAGTGCTAAAGATATCATGGTATTTTTTTAAAAAAACATGCGTAAAATTCTTGTAAAATAGCATAAATTATGGTATCATCTTAAATGCAAGTTTATATTTTTAATATAATTTGTTAAGTGGAGGGGACATTTGCGGACTTGCCCATGACCACTTACGCGAAAAAATTTATAGGAGGTGTTTTCGTGGCTAAAGAAGTCGTAAAGAAAATTAAATTACAAATCGAAGCTGGTAAAGCAACACCTGCACCACCAGTTGGAACCGTTTTAGGACCTGCCGGAATTAATCTAGGCGAATTTTGTACAAAGTTCAATGAAGCAACTCGTGACAAAATGGGTGATGTTGTTCCATGCGAAATCACAATTTATGATGATCGTTCATTCGATTTTGTTCTAAAAACTGCTCCAGCAGCATTCTTATTAAAGAAAGTTGCTAAAGTTAACAAAGGTAGCAAGAAAGGCGCTAATGAAATTGTTGCAACTATTTCAGAGAAAGATTTAAGAGAAATTGCTGAAACTAAGATGCCTGACTTAAATGCTTATGATGTTGAAGCAGCTATGAACATTATTGCTGGTACAGCCAGAAATATGGGAATTGCTGTTAAAGGTGTTAACGATGCTGAACTTGCAGAACAAGCAGCAGAAGCAGCCGAAGAAGAAAAAGAACAAGCTAAACGTGAAGCAGAACTTGCAGAACTTGAAGCAGAAGCTAAAGAAATGGCAGAAGCTGCTAGTGTTGAAGTTCCAACTCATGATGATGAAGCAGAAGCTGAAGAAACAGAAGAAAATTAATTTTAAATTTATAAATTGTCCGCTTAATTAACCACAGTTAAGGAGGTAAAAAGTTGAAAAAATACGGAAAGAAATATGTGGAAGCATCAAAAAATGTCGATAAGAATATAGCTTATAGTTTAGAAGATGCAATTAAATTAGTAAAGAATACGTCTGTTACTAAATTTGATAGTACTGTTGAAGTTGCTATTAAATTAAATATCGATTCTAAAAAATCAGACCAACAAATGAAAGGTTCTTTATCCCTTCCTAACGGAACTGGTAAGACAAAGAAAGTATTAGTTATTGCTAAAGGCGCTTTTGCTGAAGAAGCTAAGAATGCTGGTGCTGACTTTGTGGGTGATAAAGATATGATTGATAAAATCAAAAATGAAAACTGGTTTGGTTTTGATGTCATTGTTGCTACTCCAGATATGATGCCTGAAGTAGGAAAAATAGGTAATATTCTTGGACCAAGAAATTTAATGCCTAACCCAAAGACTGGTACAGTTACAACTAAAGTTGGTGCTGTAGTTGAAGACATTAAAAAAGGTATGGTTACATACAAGAATGATAAATTTGGTAATATCCATACTATAATTGGTAAAGTATCTTTTGCAGAAGATAAACTAGTTGAAAACTTACAATATGTAATTACTACTATTGCTAAAGCTAAACCTAGTACTGTAAAAGGAAACTTTATTGAAAATATTTCTATTTCTACTACTATGGGACCTGGTATCAAAGTAGATAAAAATAGTTTTGACATTTAATTGATTTTATAATATAATACGTGTTAGAAAAAGCAAAACCGAAGACAGTAGGCATCAATAAGTCCTACCGAGGGGAACTTAAAACTTTTATTTTGAGCTTCCCTAGGGAAGCTTTTCTAATATAAAAAGGAGGAAAAATGGCAAGCTCAAAAATTCTTGAACAAAAGAAACAAGTTGTTAGCGAAATCGTTGACAAACTTAAGAATAGTGAATCTGTTATTATATTCCAATATCAAGGTATGACTGTTGAAGAATTGAGTGACTTACGTCGCAAGTTAAAAGAAGTTGAATCTGATGTTAAGGTTTATAAAAACACTTTACTAAAAAGAGCTGCTGATGAACTAAATATTAATTTAGATGATTTCCTTGAAGGTCCAAATGCTATCCTATTTGGTAAGACATTACTTGAACCAATCAAGATTATCTCTGAATTTGCGAAATCTCATGATAAGTTAGATATTCGTGTTGGTGTAATCAGTGGTGATGTTGC
>CALVVH010000032.1 GCA_944363805.1 uncultured Bacilli bacterium | reverse complement strand
TATACAGCTTTGGTCGCACTTTTACTCCCAAAAAGTCCCGTATTTACTAGGCTAAATCAAAACTGTCCAGAGTTAAGCTATCACGTAAGGGTCAGCGGCCGTACCGCTTCCCCCTTCAAATTCTACATTAGAGTTCAGATAGAAGGACGGGCGCACGCCATTGTTGCCGTTCACTGGACCGTCGTTCACATAGCCATAGTGGTTCACGCCGAACGCAAAATCCGTAAGGTCCGAACGACGGGAAATTATCCATTCATAATCTCCCATATACATCCAGTTATTTCCTTTTATTCCTCTATAATCATTTACACTATTATTATATCCTACTGTAGTCCAGCCAGTTGGATCTACTGCGTACATATAATCACTTACATACATTAAGCCTATTTCATCTTGATATGTTGTTGCTTCCACTGGACTTACTATTTCGTTAGTATATGCTGTCTTCACAGTTTGAGTTCCTATACTTTCCCATGTATTTCCTCCTACTTGCCATGTTGTATTGGCTATTTTACTTTGCCAATCACTTGTTAGATAATTCCAGTAATTTGTATTTAAATTTACTGTATTTAATCTACTTTGACTCCATGTATTTACTGAACTACCTCCATTGCTATAATTCCAGTAGTATCTATACGCAGTTCCAGCATCTTTTCGCATTCCGCTCCAAAATGTAGCTGAATCAGTTGTATAATAATCTCCATCAGAACCTAACATTGTTGTATCTGCATAATCATACTTAATTAATTTTACTTGATTATTAAATACTCCTATTATTCTATATAAATTATCTTCTGAACATGAACCCTCACTCGCTCCCGGGCCAAAGCATACAAAGTTCTTGATATTATCAGCAGTCAAATATCCATCTGTTACTGCTTGGGATAATGCTTCTTCTAATGTATTATAATGGGTTCCTTCATTATATGCTGTTGTATAATAATGAGTTTGTGTAGCAGTACATCTATATCCCACATACCTTTTTGTACCATTACAGTAGAAATTGATTACTCCATCAGTTTCAGCATCAGCTGCTGTATATACTTTTATTAAATTTGCTCCAGTTGCAGTTGCCGTTACTTGATAGTCTCCACCACTGAATCTGTATGAGTTATCCCCTGCTTCTTGGTCAGCATTTGTATATGAACCTATTCCATCATGTAGGTATAATCCATTTACTCCATCTGCTGTATATAATGTATCTGTTATATAACTTGCTAAATTTTGTGATGAAGTTAACGGTGTTTCTTGTATCATCACTGTTGCTACAAATGTCTTTCCGGCATTTCCTACTTGGTCAGTTTCTAAGTTTACAAATGTTACGGTAATAGTCCATTCTTGGATTTCTGGATCAGTTGTAGCTGTTATTTCATAATTACTTGCTAGTGTTATTAATTCACTTGCTGTTGTAATATCAAATCCTGATACTTGGTTGTCTCCATCTCCTACTGTTACATAATCTAATCCTGAGATATTTTCTACTGGGCTTCCATCTGGATCTGTTACAGTAAGTATCAATTCTGGTGTTTCCTCATCTACTGTGTATTCAAAATCATTACTTGTTATATTTAAATACAAATAATAATTTCTTGTGGCAGTATTTGTGGCATTATTCGCCGTCAACGTCGCCGTTGCAGTTGTACTGCCTGCTTGGTTTCCCAAGCCTTGTGCAAAGTTAGCTTGGGTTGCTGTTATATTTATTGCTTCACCCACACTAAATGATAAATTATCTGTCGTATTTGTTTGAACATTGACATTGGTATTAGCACTAGCCCCTCCTTGAGCCATAAAATACGCATATGTTGCACCAACGACTACGATTATCAGTGTTACTACTGCTATTACTGATAATACTAAAGTCTTTTTTTCCTTTTGCATTTACATCAATCCTTCCTTCAACTTCTTTGTTGCAATTTAATCGCGCGAACAAAATAGGTTTTACAAATTCCCCTTATTTTTCCTCATTGTATCAAAAAAATGCAAAAAAATCAATTGATTTTTAGATTTAATGACTACTTATTTTTTCTGTCCGAAAAAGCGTCAAAAAGAGCGAAAAATTTACAAATAATTGACATACGTTAAGAAAATAAAAGAAAAAATAAAAAAAACTAGGTTTCCCTAGTCATTGCTACATGAACAAGTACCAAAAGTGTGTTTCACACGGTCATGTTCTTCAGCTCTTTTAGCATTATTGAATCTGTCAACTGTTCCAACTAAATAACCAGTTATTCTTCTAATGCTTTCAAAACCTACTCCTTCACCTGTCATTCTTTCTCTTTTTACTTCTTCTGTAACTTTGTTTTCATTTTTCATAATAATTATTCCTTCCCTTCTAATCTTTTTAATAAATCTACACTTACTGGTTCCCCAGCTCTTCTTCCACAACGTGGACAAACATCTTTAATAATTCCAACATAACCGCAAACTGGATCTCTATCTACTGGATGGTTAATTGCTCCATATCCAATATCACTATCATGCATTATTCTTACAATACTTTCAAAAGCATCTAAATTATCTGATGGATCACCATCAAGTTCAATATAACTTATATGTCCGGCATTAGTATATTTATGGAACTTTCCTTCAATTGCTAGTTTATCTGCAATTGAAATATTATAATATACTGGAACATGGAATGAATTGGTATAATAAGCCTTATCAGTAACTCCTGGTATCTTACCATAAATATCTCTATCGATATTTACAAATCTTCCTGACAAACCTTCCGCTGGTGTTGCCAACAATGTAAAATTCAAATTATATTTTTGAGCATATTCATCACACCGTTTACGCATATGAGAAACTATTTCTTCTCCAAGCTTACGAGCTTTTTCATCTTCACCGTGATGTTTACCAACTAAAGCCTTTAAACATTCCGCCAAACCAATGAAACCGATTGATAAAGTACCATGTTTCAATACTTTCTTAACCTTATCAGTTGGTTTTAATCTATCACTATCCATCCAAACACCTTGTCCCATCAAGAATGGAAAATTATATACTCTCTTATTGCATTGGATTTCAAATCTTTCTAACAATTGGTCTTTTACTAAATCCATTAACTCATCTAATTCTTCATAAAAACCTTTAATATCAGCTTTTTCTAAAGCATTTACTCCCACAATACCATGCTTGATACCTAGTCTTGGTAAATTAATTGAAGTAAATGACAAATTACCACGACCTGGAGTTATTTGTTTATCAGGATCAGCCACATTACCTAGCACTCTCGTCCGACATCCCATGTAGCCGACTTCTGTTCGGTAATCTCCTTCTTTATAATATGGTTTATTAAAACTTGAATCTAAGAATGACCAGTTAGGAAATAATCTCTTTGCTGATACTCTTAAACTTAATTTAAATAAATCGTAGTTAGGGTCTTCGGGATTATAGTTAACCCCTTCTTTTACTTTAAATATTGATATTGGGAATATTGGTGTTTCTCCATGCCCAAGTCCTGCTTCAGCAGCAAGCATATAGTTTTTCGTAACCATTCTTCCCTCACTTGATGTATCAGTACCAAAATTTATTGAAGAAAATGGCACTTGTGCTCCTGCTCTAGAATGCATTGTATTTAAGTTATGAACAAATGCTTCCATTGCTTGATATGTTCTCTTATCTGTCTTTTCTCTAGCTTTATTAATAGACATTTCAAACATTCTTTTTAAAAGTTCTGACTCTTTATAAAACTTTTCAAAGTACTCTACCCCAATATCAATTGTATTTATTTTACTAATCTCTCTTTCTAAAACATTAGGATTAATAAAATCATTGATATCTTCTAAATCGATATAGTCCTTAATCATATTTTTTAGCATTTTCTTAAATGTTTTTAACACACCAGGTGCTAAATAATAATCAAATGCTGGAATACTTTGACCACCATGTTGATCGTTTTGATTTGATTGAATAGCTATCGCTGCTAAAGCTGAATAAGACATAATATCATTTGGTTCTCTTAAGTGTCCATGACCAGTTGAAAAACCATTTTTAAATAGCTTATCCAAATCAATTTGCATACAAGTTGTTGTACCCATTGCTAAGAAATCCATATCATGAATATGAATATAACCATCATCATGAGCATCAGCAAACTTTTTCTTCATCAAATAAGTTTTCGAAAATTCTTTTGATACATTAGAACCAAATTGTAACATTGTCCCCATTGCTGAGTTACCATCAATATTACCATTTTCTCTTTTTGCATCATCTTCAGCAGCGCTTTTTAAAGCTAAACCTTCCAAAGTTTTTAAAAACTTATGACTTCTTTTATCTTCTGTAAAAGCTGCTCTTGATTGAGCTCTTTTTTCTCGATAATCAGCAAAACTTTCAAAGACATCTTGATAACCATCACTTTTTAAAGTGTCTTCGATAATATCTTGAATTTCTTCAATCTTAATTTTTTCTTTTTCAGCATAATCATTGCTGATTTTGTTTATGACATCCTGATAAACTTTTTGGATATCACTCGAACCATATTTGGTTCTTTCTTCGCCATCTTCATCAGTTTCTCTGATACTATCAAAGCCTTTTTTAATAGCCATTGCTATTTTCGTTCCGTTGAAATCTACTTTAGAACCATTTCTCTTGACAACTTTAATAGTCTCAAATAATTCTTCTTCTATATTTGGCATATCTACACCCTACCTTCCTTACGATTTCATTATAGTATACTGATTAGAAAAAGTCTATCATTTTTTTGAAAATCAAATTTTTTCTTTTTTTATTTTTTTAAGTTTTCACCTATATTTTTCAAATTGGATTTTTTTGCCATTATATCATTTTGCAGCATAAGTACGCTAAAAAACAACATTTTTTCATTTTTTTGCTTTTTTGACATTTTTTTACTTTTTTTAATTTTTGATTTTTTACAAAATTTACATATCAAGAATTTTACACATTTTTCTCAGTGTAAATTATAGTAAAAATTTACTAATTTATTGCAGTTTTTAGATATTTTGTTATAATATAATAGAACTTAAGGAGGTAAAATATGTTTCAAAATAAAACTATCCATTTCATTGGTATCGGAGGCATTTCGATGAGTGGAATCGCCGAAATTGTTAAATCACTCGGAGCTAATATTACAGGAAGTGATATCACTGAAAGTGAACTTACTCAAAAATTATCTGAAGATGGTATGACTATTAAATACGGTCATCATCCTGAAATGATCGAAAATGCTGATATTGTTGTTTATACTGCAGCCATCCATGAAGATGATCCAGAACGAATAGAAACTAAAAAACTTAACAAAGAAAATTATGAACGAGCTGAATTTCTAGGAATCATATCCCAAGAATATCAAAATTGTCTATGTATATCCGGAACTCATGGCAAAAGCACTACAACTGGTATGGTCTCTTTAATATTTCTTGAAGCCCAATTAAATCCGACGATTCAAATCGGTGCTATGTTATCTCAAATAAATGGCAATACGCACATCGGAGATAACAATTATTTAATCATGGAATCATGCGAATATGTTGATTCATTCCTTCATTTTCATCCTACCAGTATAATTATTACTAACATTGATAATGATCACTTAGATTATTTCAAAAACTTAGATAATATTAAAAAATCATTCAATAAATATGTTAATTTACTACCTGAAAATGGTATCCTAGTCAAAAATAACGATGATGCTAATTCTAATAATGTCGAAAATGGTTATGAAGGAAAAATAATTACCTATGGTATAAAAAATAATTCCGACTTTATGGCTAAAAATATTAGTAAAAATGATCTAGGTCATTATAGTTTTGATATCTACTATCATGATGAATTATTAACAACAATCAATTTAAATATCAATGGCTATCATAACATTTATAATACTCTTGCAGCATTTGCACTAAGCTATAACTATATTAAGGATATTAATACAATTAAAAATGGTTTAGAAAAATATCGTGGTGTAGGAAGAAGATTTGAATATCTCGGAACATATAATGGAGCTTATATTTATGATGATTATGCCCATCACCCTACTGAAATTAAAACTACTTTAGAATCAGTTAAGGAAGTTAAACATAATAAAGACTACTGTATATTCCAATCCCATACTTACTCTAGAACTAAAGAACACCTTGATGCTTTTGCAGATGTATTATCTAAATTTGACAATATCATCATTGCTCCAATCTATCCAGCTAGAGAAATAAATACTTTTAATATTAGTGAAGATATGTTAGTAGATAAAATAAAAGAAAAGAATCCTAACGTAATATATTTAGATTCATTTGCTAAAATAACTGATTATATAAAAAATAACGTGCAAGAAAAAGATTTAGTCATCACTGTTGGAGCAGGACCAGTTAATAAAATAAGTCAAGATTTAGTTAAAGAAAACTAAATCTTTTTCATTTGCCAAAAGTAGTACAAAAGAAATAATTGAATAAAATCAAAACGACTTAGTTTCCACCAACCAAGTCGTTCTTTAATTTATTTCGATAATTTTCTAGTACATTCAAAATTTCCGTACTAGTTTTACATTCACATATTTGTTTCTTTATTTCTTTATTCTCTGGTAATCCTTTTAAATAATTAAGTATATGTCCTCGCATTTCTAAAACAGCTTGTTTCTCACATTTATCTTTTATTAATTCTTGCAAATGATATTTCATCATATCGATTCTTTCATCACACATAATATTTTTAGGTTCTTCTCCACTTTCCAAATAATTAACACATTCTCTAATTAACCAAGGATTACCCATAACACCTCGACCAATCATAACGGCACTACAACCAGTCTCATCAAGCATTCTCTTGGCATCGTAACAAGACAAAATATCGCCATTACCTATGACAGGAATTTCAACTGACTCAACTACATCTTTAATTATTTGCCAGTTTGCTTTACCACTATAACCTTGAGCTCTAGTCCGTGCATGAATTGCTATTGCTTTAGCCCCAGCCCTTTCAATAATTTTAGCCACTTCACAAGCATTGATACTAGATTCATCCCAACCACTACGAATCTTTACAGTAACTGGGGCATCTACAGCTTGAACTACCGCTGATACAATTTTTTCTATTCTATCCGGATTTTTAAGAAGTGCACTTCCCGCTTCATTTTTTAAAGCAACCTTTGGCACAGGACACCCCATATTAATATCGATTATTGCCTTAGGATATAATTCATTTATAATCTTTGCGGCCGTCGCCATAACCTCAGGATTAGATCCAAATATTTGAATAGCAACAGGAATTTTCAAATTTTCAATTCCCTTTAACATTTCTAATGTCTTTTGATTATTACGAGATATAGCCTCAGCACTAATAAGTTCCGTAACTACATAACCCACACCCATATCTTCACATATTTTCATATATGTTGGATTAGAAACTCCTGCCATTGGAGCTAAAACTACTTGATTTTTAATTTCAACATTACCAATATTCCATTTCATATTTACCACCTTAAAATTAAAGTAAAAATTTTAATCTAATTTATCATATTTACCCATTTTTGTCTAGCAAATAAATATTTTCTTTATCCTATTCAATTAATTTAGAATCATCCATATATTTATAATTTAATTTATTTTGCTTAGAAACAATAGACTTACCTAATTTTTCTTCAAGATTATCTTTAGCAACTTTCGCAACATTACCACCTGCTTGTGCAATTTTCTTATTTTCCTTTAAGCCATGTGGTTTATGTTCTTTTACAAGCTCTCTAGTAGCTATTTCACCTAAATCTGTAAGAGCTATTTCAATATCAGACATATTATCTCGCAAAGATTCTTTTCTTAGCCCCTTAAAATCCTTATACTCTTTTGCAGTCATACCAGACCACTCTTTATATATTTCGTTAGTGAGAACTCCAAATTCATATCCTTCAGTAATTCCTGCACTTTTCCAGGCATCAGTAAGTTTATTACGATTGATTATGCCTTTAAGTCTTGCTTCAATCCATTCATCATCATAACCTCTACTCCGATAATAATCAATCGCTCTATTAATTGCTAACTCCGGATTAAATACTTCATTAATTCTTTCGTTACCTAATGATGCTAACCATAACTTAAATGGTTCAGCTTTAGGTGATGGAACTGATTCAATAAGTCTTAAAATACCTTTGGTATCGAGTACATCTGTATCTCTCATTTTTCCATCTTGTGCTTTCATTTTCAACTGGTTAGTTTTACTAACCAATTCACTACCCTCATCAATTAATTTTCCTTTTAACCATTTCCAATAATTTCTTGATTTTTGATAGTCACCAGTTGTTAATGCACTAACTACATCAACCACACTAAAATAATATTCTTCTTTTTCATTATCCCAAACACTTCTTATTTGGGAACCTTCAAATAACTTTGTTATTGTTTCTAATTTTTTGTTTTCCATACATACCTTCCTTTCCTTTTAGTATTTTAACAAAGCATCACATATCATAGCGTAATGTTTTGGTACTATGATTTAACTTTGTTTCCAAAGTTCTTCTCCTTATCTTTAGTATTTCGCCCAAAATATAAATCATAAATAAAAACTAAAATCTAGGTAGGCCTTAATATCTAAATAAATTATATCATTAAGCCTTCATTATGCAAAGAAAAAAGATTGAAAACAAACTATATTTGCTTCAATCTTTAAATTATTTACTTAAAATTCCCATATCTCCTGGATTAATCAAAAAGGCATTAGCATCATCGGTATCTAGATGTACTTCATAATAACCATCATCACTTACTTTAGCATGAACATCTATTACGCCACTCTTATCACCAGGAATCGAAAGTTTTAATACTTCATCATCAACTACACCCAGTTCTTGAGCCTTTGCAGGATTCATATGTACATGCCTATCAGCAATTATACAAAAAGCTCCAGTAACCTCACCTTTTTCTGTACAGATTGTTACCATTTCCGTTCCATCAAGATGTCCACTTTTCCTAACTGGTGGTCTAACCCCTAATTTTCTTGCATCAGTCATCGAGATTTCTACTTGATTATAGCTTCTAAGTGGCCCAATTATTCTAACATTTTCAAAAACACCCTTAGCGGTTTTAACCGTAACTGTCTCATTCGCTGCAAATTGACCTATTTGATTTAAAGGATTCCTCACCGTCAAGTCATGATCGAATAATTTTTCATGAGCCTCTTTTGTTAAATGCACGTGTCTTGCACTAATATTAATACTTACTTTTTCTGTCATCTATCTTCACCAGTATAATAATAACACAAATGTTCCAAATAAAAAAGTGGTTTTCCACTTAATTAATTTTTCTTACTAATAAACTTTCTTTTTGATAATGTTGCATTACTATTTGCTTAACAAGCAAGATTTCTGCTAAAGCATCTTCCCCAAATTGAGCTTCCAACTCTTCTTTAGTACTTCCAACAAGAGCATCAACTGATAAAAGATCAATACCATATTTAACAGCAATTTGACTCAATAAATAATTCATAAGTTGTCTAAACTCTTGTTCATCTTGTTCTATCTTATCTAAAACATATTCTTTTTCACTTTCTTGGAAATTAGCATTAGCAATGATACTATCCCGATAATCTTGGGAATCTTTATATTTTCTCACTCTATTAACGTTCTTAACTTCCCCATTAGTAAACATTTCCCATTCATATTCTGTTACCCTAACATCAAGATCACCAACTACCATTCTCGCTACAACTGGGCTTTCCATTTCAATTAGTTCATTGTAACTTACAATGCTTTTTTCTTCTTCAACTCCAAAAGAATTTGTAACTCTTTGCATTATAAAATCCTTTTGATATTTTTCCAAATGCCAATCAGAATTTTTTAAAACTAAAGTTAAAAAATCAATATGCTTTCCAGCAACAGCGATAGTTGTAGCGATATCTCTTCTTTTGATAACCATATCAGCAACTGCTTGATAGATTTCTGCTTGAACTAAATTAGGAAAACGTAAAATCATAAAAGTAATCATTGGTGCTCTGAAAGAAAGTATTCCTGAATTATCAACTTTTGTAGGTACAATCGCTTCCTTTAAAAACACTGGATTTTGACAAACAGAATTCCAAAGTTCTCTAGCACTTTCATAATCATTTTTAATAAATATTAAATCATATAGTTGGTAATCCAACTTTTCAGTTAAAATTTTCATAATTATAACCCCTTTCACAAAAATGCAAGGGCTATTATACCACAATCATTCGATTATGTCCACACTTTTTATACAATTTTTCTCAAAATCTATCTTAATAATATCAATATCCTTTTCAATATCATCAATTATTACCTTATCATTATAAGTTAATATAAGACGATCATCTAAATTAAATCCTTGTTCTAAATACTTAAGTAAATACCCCATTATAGCTCTCCTATGTGTAAATATTACAATATTTTTATTCATATTCTTTTTAAGTATTCTATCAATTGCTATATTCATTCTACTACATACTTCATTTAATGATTCGCCAGCATTAAATTTAAAATCAAAATCTCTTTCTTGCATAAATCTAAGCATCTTAATATTTCTATTGCCAAGTTTTCCAATTTTAGCATCACTTAAAAAAGAATTAATAATTATTGGAATATTTCTATAGCTAGCATAATATTTCGCCGTAGCAAGAGCTGATGCATAATCAGAAGAATAAATAACATTCGCATCAATTTTCTTTACTAACTTAACTGCAGCTTTCTCCCCTTCGATTGATAAAGGTCGATTCACTCTTTTTTCTTCGACCGTTTCATCAGTCTCATAAACTATATCTTCTAAAACCATATTATTACTTACTAAATATAAAGTCATTCTACCACTACTTTCTAAACTAATTATATCACATTTTTTAGTTATTTAAAATTTTCTATTTACAAATAAAAAAAAGTAATATATATTTAAGTTAGAGGTGTGACTATGAAAGATAAATTAATAAAAATTTTTGAAAGAAGCGACAAAGAATATCTAACTTTTTCGCATATTAAAAAAATTTTAAAAATAAATAAAAAAGATTCTAACTACGACCAAAAATGTCATGAATTAAATGAAGCACTTAACGAATTAGTAGCATCAGGCTATTTACAAATGGACTGTAATAATCGTTTTTATAAAGGAAGTATTCCTAATAAAGTTGCTCTATGCGATCAAATATTAGAATTGCTTCAAAAGAATAGCATAATATCTTTAAATGATTTAACTATGCATTTTAAAGATGTTACCTCTGATGAACTTGGTACTGTTTTACATAAACTTGAATTAGATGGAAAAATATATAATGTATCACCAAATCATTATACCAGTTTTCCATCTAATTTTTTTATTACTAAAATATATTGCAACAAAAAAGGATTTAAATACATTCATCATAAAGGAAAAACTATATTTTTACCTTCTGAATATGCTGATTCCTATCTTCCATATGATACTATAGTTTTTGCTCAAAAAAATCAATTAATTGTTCCCCAAAAAGTTTTAAAAAGAGAAAATCCTGAAGTTATTTGTGAAATAATCGAAAGCGATGGTAAAAAGAAAATAAAATTGGTAGGCAATAATACTTTTCCTATCTATTTATCTCTTAAAAATTTGCTGGAACAAGACTTATCTTTGAGCGATTTGCCCATTGGCACCAGAATACTTGTCAATGTTTCTACAGAAGAATTCAATGGCAAATATAGTGCTGAATTTATTGAAATAATGGGTCATAAAGATGATCTCGACGCCGAACTTACAGCTATCGGTTATAACAATGGCTTTTGCATTAGATATAGTGCTGAAGAATTAGCCCAAGTAGAAAATACACCAACCAAAGTAAGAGAAGAAGATCTACAAAACCGAGTTGATTTCCGTGATGAAACCATATTTACAATTGATGGAGAACACACCAAAGATATGGACGATGCAGTAGGCTTAAAAAAATTACCTAACGGCAACTATTTATTAAATGTAAGTATTGCTGCTGTTTCTTATTACATTAAACCGGGTTCTCCTCTTTGGATGCGTGCTGAAAAAAACACCACTAGCCTTTATTTGATTGACTCCGTTTCTCATATGTTACATTCTCAAATATCCAATGGAATTTGTTCTTTAAATCCCAATGTCGATCGCTTAGCCAAAAGTTTCTTAATAGAAATTGATAAAATTGGCAATATAGTTGATTTTCAAATCGTCGATAGCGTCATAAATTCTAAAAAGAAAATGTCTTACGAAAAAGTAAATCAATTATTAGAACAAAATGAAATCCCTGAAAGTTATGAACCATTCATCGCAGATTTACTATTAATGCAAGAATTATCAACTATAATAAGTGAACGCCGAAGAAAAAACGGAGCTATCGATTTTGACTCTAGTGAAATAAAATTCATATTAGATGACAACAAGAATATAGCTGATGTCGAGGTTACAAAACAAGGTATGGCCGAAAGAATAATCGAAAACTTTATGATTATAACTAATGAAGGTATGGCAGAATACATGCTAAGACAAGGATTAACTTTTATTTACCGAAATCACGAAATACCCTTCAAAGAAAAACTTAATGAAACATTTAGCTTGATTAAAAATATAGGCTATCGTTTCGAAGCAGCCAAAAATACTGATGACCCTCATGTAATTCAAAAAGTAATCCAAAGTTTGAGCAGCAAAGAAGAATTTTTCATCCTTTCAAGTCTAATTTTACGAAGCATGCAAAAAGCTTACTATAGCACCGAAAATCATGGTCACTACGGTTTAGCTTTAAGGGCCTATTCGCAAACCACTTCTCCCATTAGAAGATTTTTAGATTTAGTTATTCAAACAATTTTAGATAATATAGATTATTTTTACGATCCAAACACCGACATAACCGAAATAAAAGAATACCTTTCCCGTGTCTGTGAACACGCCAGTATAATGGAAAGAAATGAAGATAAAGCTGAATATGAAGCTAATAAACTATATATGATTGATTATATACTTCAAAGAAAAGATGAAGAATTTGATGCTTATGTTTGTGATATAACTCCAAGATATATGATTGTAAAAACACCCAAGCTTATCGAAGGAATTGTCTATTTTGATGATATCGACGACGGAAAATTTGAATACAGCCCTCAAAACAAATGGCTTAGCAGCAAAACATCTGATTGCCGAATCATTATAGGCTCAAAATTAAGAGTTCATGTAAAAGATTGTGACAGAGAAAATAGAATTATTTACTTCTATGCCCTTTCTCCAAATAGAATTCAAACAGATATATTAAAAAGAACAAAATAAAAAACTAACAATCATTCTCCGATTGTTAGTTTTTCTTCATCCTTTTTTACTAATCGATCGATATCGACACTATTAATTGATTCAAATCGTTTCGATATTTTTTCACTCGTTGTATGTAATTCATCAATACTTTGATTGACTGTCTTAACACTTCTAGCCAGTTTATCCCAACGGTCTTTATATCTTGTAAATTCCACACTAAGTTTAGCCAACTCTTCATGAATTATTTTAGCATATTTATCTCTTTCCATATTTTTAAGAACCATACTTATAATTGATAAAGTACTAATTAATGTCGTAGGTCCTGCAATCCACACTTTCTTGCTATATGCATAATTGAGTAATTCAGGATGATAGGCATTAATTTCAGCAAATATTGCTTCTGCCGGTAAAAACATAATTGCTTCATCACTTGTTTCCCCTGGAATAATATATTTTTCACTTATATCACTGATGTGCTTTTTAACATCAGCCACAAACATTTTTTCAGCTTGATCCCTAAATTGTTTATCCTTAGTCTTATCAGTCATTCTTTGATAATTTTCCAAAGGAAACTTCGAATCAATTGCAATAGTACCAAGTGGGGATGGAGCATAAAGTATTGCATCACTTATATATCCATTATTAAACTTATGTTGTGTTTCATATATTCCATTTTTATGACTACCAAAAGCGTTATTTAAAATATATTCTAGATTTACTTCCCCAAAAGTACCTCTCGTCTTTTTATCTGTTAAAACACTTTGTAATGATACTATCTCACTATTTAACCCTTCAATTTTCTTTTGTGCTTCATCAATCTTCGATAATCTTTCCAACACACTCATAAATGTTTTATTGCTTCTTTCAAAGTTTTTATCGAGCCTTTCATTGACAGCGTCATTTATCAAAGTTAATTTTCTTTCAATTCGTTCATTTAATTTTTCAAAATCAGTTAATAAGTCTTTTGAAAATGTAAACTTAAATTCCCCAATCTCTTTATTAATGTTTGCTTCAAAATGCCCAATTCGTTCTACTAACTCCGTATTATTACTTCTTCTTGCTAATAAAACTATTAAAAGAATAATTATCAATACCAATAAACCTATTATTATATATTCTATCATTTTAACCTCACTTTAATAAGTTTATCACACAAACAAACATTTGTAAATTAGTTATTGACAAAAAATATTTCATACCATGTTAAGAAACTATAAATTGTCCATACTTTTCGATAATTATCTTTCTTCCCACTTATATGTTCATCAAGTAATTCGTTAATTACATCAACTTTAAAAAACTTACTTGTAAAATCTTTATTAAACATTTTTCTTATTTCACTACTTACTTCCCCAGTCTTCATCCATTCTCTAATAGGCACTGGAAAACCTAACTTTTTCTTCTTATATGCTTCCGTTGGAATAACTTCCTTTGCAGCTTCTCTTAAAGCTACTTTAGTATTTTCTTTAGTTACTTTATAATCAATTGATAGACCACTTGCTACTTTAAATACTTCTTTATCTATAAATGGTACTCTTCCTTCTAAAGATGAAGCCATCGTCATTCTATCAGCCTTAAGTAAAATGTCCTTCATTAACCAAAAATTGATATCGATTGCTTGCATCTTATGAATATTTGAATATCCATCAAATTGTTTATATATTTCTTTAGTTACATCAATTCCTCGCAAATTATATTCTTTACTTAATACTTTACGAGCCATCTTTTCTGAAAAATTTCTATTTACTCCAATATAACTATTTTCTAATTTTTCTCCTCTTCTAACCAAGAAGTTAAATCCTCGTCCTTCCGGAAATAAAGATGCAATTTTACCTATGAAATGTCTTATAAAATAAGGTATTTTATTATAAAACTTCATATCGACTTCTTCCCGATAATAATTATATCCCCCGAAAAATTCATCTGCACCTTCTCCTGATAACACAACTTTGACATCCTGACTAGCAAGTTTTGCTACAAAGTATAAAGATATTGCTGCTGGATCACTCGTCGGTTCATCCAAATAATACATGATATGTGGAAATTCTTCCATATATTCATCCATCTTTATTACTTTAGATGTATTATTAATTCCTAACTTTTCAGTTAAATCCTTAGCATAACTAATTTCATCATATTTATCGATATCATAACCAACTGTATAAGTCTTCGCAGGCTTCGCCAAAGACACAATATATGATGAATCTATTCCACTTGATAAAAATGAACCAACTTCAACATCACTAAGTA
>CALVVH010000031.1 GCA_944363805.1 uncultured Bacilli bacterium | reverse complement strand
ATCAACAAAGCAATTGGAATAAATTTTTCCGTTAATAATTAAATTTTTTTGAGACATTTTCCCAAATTATTGACACCACTATACATTAAATTTCACAAAATTCCTTCATGTCAATTTTTGTCGGACTCTTTTTCTTGCAATTACATTTATTTATATTTAGCATAAATAACCGTTACCCATAGTGGAAGCGTCTACTTTGCTTTGCTGGATTCCAGCTACCAGGGGGTTACCTTTGAGAGATTAGGATGAATGATGTGAGGTCATGAACGATAATGAATTTTATTTAGTAGTGATAATCATTATACTTAGCTTAATGGCTAATATAAAGGAAAAAAGACGCTAAAATAGCGTCAAACTCTTTGAGTAGATGCTACCCACCACCATGGGTAACACTTACATATATAATATAACAAATAACATAAATTTATTCAAGTATTTACTTAAAGAAATTTAATTATTTACTTAAAGAAATTTAATTATTCAGCAGTTTCTTCTTCATTCATCATACTTATAACTTTTTCATACTCTTCTTTTAATACTTCTTTTTCTTCGCTAGTAAGTTCCCTATTACTATCATCATAAGTATCAACTAACTCTTCATGCATACTAACTATTTCTCCGTTTCTTACTGCTACAAAAGTCGGCGACATTAATCTTGTAACTCTCGTATCGTACAAAAACATTCCCGTTTCATCTGGCACATAATACCTTTCCAACTCTGTTCCAAAAAAATCCAATATTTCATAATAGGCATCAGTCCCATTTTTTACTTTCTCCGCTACAATATTCCCATTAGATTTATATTCATCTCGTATATCTTTGATATCAACATAATATACAGTATCGATATTATTTTCTTCTAAAACATCTATCAATGTTTCAATTATAGCTCTTGTAAGAGGACAACTAGCATAACCAAACAAAACATATGCTTCTTCATTTTTCAAAATATCTACTATTTCTTTATCACTTTTATATATAAAAGGATTATCTATAGGTATTTCTACATCTATTACCTTATCATTAGTATCTTCATAAGTAAGACCATTATATTGTTCAAAATCTCTTTTGAACATTTCATTATCACTCAATACTTCTTCTTTATGCGTAATTATCAAAAAAGCACAAAATCCTATAACTAAAACAAAACATAAAATAATAATTATATATAATACTTTATTACTTTTCATTACTACCTTCCACCTCATTTTATCAAATCTGTTAATAAAACATCACATCATAATAATATCAGTTATTTTCTTAATTGTCTATCATGTCGATTTTTGTCACACTCTTTTTCTTGCAATTACATTTATTTACACTTAGAATAATTAACCGTTACCTTTAGTGGAAGTCTGCTTTACTTTGCCGGATTCCGACTTCAGGGGGTTTTCTTCGGGAGATCAGGATGAAAGCGAGGCGAGGCTATGAACGATAATGAATTTTGTCTAGTAATAATAATTATTGTTCTTGCTTTAATCGGCAAGATAAATGAGAAAAGACGCTAAAAGCGTCTGACTAGTGCAGGCGTTACCACCACTATTGGTAACACTTACATTTATAATATATCAGAATAATCAATATTATTCAAGTATTTAACTTGAAATTTATACTCTTTATGAAAACAGTTATATTACAATTCTGTATGGATCACTTTGAGTTCCGGCGTGACCTTCGTAGATTTCAACATCATTATTTAGGTAAAATACTGGACGGACGCAATTATCATATGTAACTTCACTACTATGAACTTCCCCTAAATTATCAATATTAAATACTGTATTAGAATTATCAGAACGTTTAGTTATTGTCCACTCATAAAAACCTAAATATAGCCAATTAGAACATATTTCATTGCAATTATAATTTAATAATGTAATTTTCCAATTCTCTGGACTTGCAGCATATCCATAATCACTTACATACATTAATCCTATTTTGTTTTCTGTCTTAATCGATTCTTCTGGTGTAATTAATTCATTAACGTATGCGTCTTTTACAGATACATTATATATGTTGTTATAACTATTTCCGCCAACAAGCCAAGAATTTTCTGAAATAATTATTTCCCATTCATCTGATAAATAATTAAGATAATTTGAATTCAAGTTTGTAATATTTAATTCACTAGTAGCCCAATTATTTGAATTTAAGTTGGACCAAGTAAATTGAACTAACTCTTCTTGTTTACCAATATAAGTGTCATAAAGATTGGATAATTCAAACGAACTATAACTACCAGATTGTCCGAGTATATTAGCAGATACAAAATCTGACTTTATCAATTTTACTCGATTATCAAATACTCCTATTACTCTATATAAATTATCTGTTTGGCACGTTTCTTCATCACTACCAAAACAAATATAGTTATTTGGATTTGCTCCACTAAATCTGTATGAGTTATCTCCAGCTTCTTGGTCGGAATTAATATAATCCCCTTCTCCATCATGATAATAAAGGTTATTTATTCCATCTTCTGTATATAATGTATCTGTTATATAACTTGCAAAGTTTACACTAGTTTGTAATGGTTCTGCTTGAATTATTAAACTTGCTTCAAATGTCTTTCCAGTATTTTCAACTTGGTCAGTATCAAGATTGACAAATGTCACAGTGATATTCCAAGTTTGTGTCTCTGTACCAGTTGAAGTTATTTCATAATTTTCAGCTATTTTAATCACATCATTAACGGTTGTGATATCGAATCCCGATACTTCTCCTACTTCTACATATTTATATCCAGATAAAGTTTGTAATTCTGTACCATCAGGATCTGTTACTGTTAATATTAATTCTGGAGTATTTTCATCTACCGTATATTCAAAATCATTATTTGTTATATTTAAATACAAATAATAATTTCTTGTCGCCGTATTTGTGGCATTGTTCGCCGTCAACGTCGCTGTTGCGGTTGTACTGCCCGCTTGATTACCTGCTCCTTGATAGAAGTTATCTTGATTGATATTTAAAGAGATAGGCTCTCCTACCTCAAATGATAAGTTATCGGTAGTATTAGTTTGCACATTTACATTGGTATTGGCTGATGCTCCGCCCTGAGCAACAAAGAATGCATAAGTTGCTCCAACTACCACGATTAAAAGAGTTGCTATAGCTACTATAGATAGCACAAGAGTCTTATTTTTCTTTTCCATTTTAATTCATCCTTTCAACTTCTCAAATTATAACAGATACACTACAAAATTCTTGTCGAACCATGTATTATACTGAAATATTTTTTGCTAGTTTTTAACTAGCATATCTATAATAAGTTTAGAAAAATTTTATCTAAAAGTCAATTTACGTAAAATTTAGATTTTAATACTTGTTTTTAGAATTATGGAAGTTTAATCAAAAATTAATTTAAAAAATAAAAAAAATGGAAAATAAAATGAACTTTAGTTTACAAAAAATTTACACGCAAAAAGCCAAGTAAATATATTACTTGACCAATTAAATTACTTAATAGCCTTTCTTTTCATAATAATCGTATAATTCTTTAAAGCGATTAAAGTGAACTACTTCTCTTTGGCGTAAAAACAAAAGTGGTTCGATAACTGCTGGGTCAGTTGCTAAATCAATTAGATTTTCATAAGCACTTCTAGCTTTTTGTTCTGCTGCCATATCTTCAGATAAATCTGTAAGAGGATCTGCCGTTACAGCTATACTCATAGCATCAAATGGTATACCATTGGCATTACACGGATATACTCCTTTATTATGTTCGGTATAATAACTTTCTAATCCCGCCTCTTTAATTTCTGCAATAGTGGCATTTTGCGTTAACTGATGCACCATTGTTGCAACCATCTCCATATGCCCTAGTTCTTCAGTTGCTATATCGTTTAATAATGCCTTTCCTTTATCATCGGGCATTGTAAACTTTTGCGAAAAATATCTAAGTGTTGCTCCAAGTTCTCCCGCTGGACCTCCGAATTGCGTAACAATGAGCTTAGCCATCTTTAAATCCTTTTTAGTAATATTTATCGGATATGCTAAATGTTTTACATATTTAAACATATTTACTACCTCCCTCATTATCCCAAGGCCATGGACTACATATCCATTCAAATTTTTTACTAGAAGTATTATCTATCACTTCTAAAGCTCCATACTTTTCTACATATTCCATTTCATATTTACATGACTTTTCCACTAATTCATTAAACTTTTCCAACATTTTTTCATCTTCTGGATGTAAATCTAAATATAAATTTAAATCATTGATAGCAAAAGATAATTCCATAATTTCTAACATCAATTCTTCTTTCTTATTTTTAGGAACTATTTTTTTATAAGTATAACTTTTATATGGTTTATACTCATCAGCAAACATATTACCTCTTAAAAATCCCTCATCAGTAGAAACTAATTTACTACTATTTTCTTTACTGGCTAAACCACTATATAAATCATAAGTAATAAAGCCAAAATTATCATCAAATAACATTTCATTTCCTCCCTATTTCATCCTATGACATTTTAACTAGATGGTATGGGTAAATTACTCAGAAATATTTGAAAAGTATCCAATATTCATGTATAATTATAAAAGGTGATAATAGTGGCAAAAAAGAAAAAATCAAAAGAAAGTTCTAGTAGCATCGGCTACAGCGTCGAATTAATTGGCCTTATTCTTATTTTAATAGGTATAATTGGCTTTGGCTTTGGCTTTATCGGTTCACTGATTAAAAAATTTGCTATGTTTCTAGCAGGTACTTGGTGGATGCTCATTTTAATTGGACTTATCATACTAGGAATATATATGTTATATAAAAGGAAGATGCCTAAGTTTACTACTCAAAAGTTAATTGGTATCTATATATTTATAATAATCCTTTTAGTAGCTAGTCATTTTGAATTTCTAAATCAAGAAAGTTCCCCAAAAGAGATAATCACCGCCACATACAATAATTTTATGGAAAGAATATCATCTATTAGTTCTTCAAATGCGTTAGATACTAGTGGAACGACATCTATAGTCATCGGTGGAGGATTTATCGGAGCTATATTTATTACTTTACTCTATGGTTTATTTGGTAAAACTGGTTCTATTGTCATTCTAGTAATGCTCGGCATCTTTGCAGCAGTTTTAACATTTAATATCAATCTTTCCGAAATATTCAGACGTATCTTTGGGTTATTTAAAAGGAAGAAAAAAGAAAGTGCTTCCGAAGAAGATATTCCTATCAGTACCTCTGATGAAATAAAACCTCTAGCGGAAGTAAAAGAAAGTACGCCGAAAAAAGAAGAAAAAATTATTATTACCAGCATGGATGAATTAAAACAAAAACCAATCGAACAAGAATCTTTGGAAACTAAAACTAAACATGTCGAAACTGAAGAAGATATGTCTTACCGCTTGCCAAAGTTTAACGAAATTTTTGACCCAATTAAACCTAAAAAAGTCAATTCGACTGATTTTACTAAGAGCAATAAAGAAATATTAGAAAGAGTTTTAAAAGACTTTGGTATCAATGCTAAAGTAGTTGAAATCCATATTGGTCCAGCAGTAACAGAATATGAACTTACCGTTCCTGCTGGTACTAAAGTAAGTCGTATCGTCAATATAAATAAAGAAATCGCCTTAGCCCTTGCTGCTAAAGACGTCATTATTCAAGCTCCAATCCCTGGCAAAAGCACCATCGGGATTGAAATTCCTAATCCAACGATCAGTAGTGTTACTCTAAGAGAAGTTCTAGAATCGCCACAAAACTTGAAAAGCGATGCCAAAATTTGTGCTGCTTTAGGTAAAGATATCATGGGTACACCAAAGGTTATGGACTTAACTAAGATGCCTCACCTTCTTGTTGCTGGGTCTACTGGTTCTGGTAAATCTGTTTGTATCAATGGTATTATTGCTTCGATATTGATGCGTTATAAACCTAATGAAGTTAAACTGGTCCTAGTCGATCCGAAAAAAGTTGAACTTACAAACTACAATGGTATACCTCATCTTTTATGTCCTGTTGTAAGTGATCCTAAAAAAGCCAGTCTTACTTTACAAAAAGTTGTCGTTGAAATGGACAATCGCTTCCAATTATTTAGTGATAATGAAGTCAAAAACATCTCTGGCTACAATGACATGATTGAAAAAGAAAATAAGAAGCATCCGGAAACACCACAAGCCAAAATGCCATACATCGTTGTCATTATCGATGAACTTGCTGATTTGATGCTGGTTGCTTCTAAAGAAGTCGAAGACTCTATTACCCGAATTACCCAACTAGCTAGAGCTGCGGGAATTCATTTGATTGTTGCAACTCAAAGACCATCGACTGATGTCATCACTGGTCTAATCAAAAATAATATACCATCACGTATTTCCTTTGCAGTATCTTCACAAATCGATTCCCGAACAATCCTCGACCAAACTGGAGCCGAAAGATTGCTAGGTAAAGGAGATATGCTCTACTTTCCAATGGGAGATAGCACTCCTACCCGTATTCAAGGATGCTTTATAAACGATGATGAAATTAAAAGATTAATCGACTACTGCAAAAATCAAGCAACTGCCAAATACGATGAAGAATTTGAAAATGTCAGTTCTAATACCTCAAGTGGCATCGGCAATAGCGCTACCGGTGGTGAAGATGATGAAGCCTACAATGATGTTGTCGAATTTGCTATTCAAACAGGTAAAATTAGTGCTTCTTTAATTCAAAGAAGATTCCGTTTTGGTTACAATCGTGCTGCTCGCATGATGGATTTACTCGAATCTCGTGGTATTGTTGGACCTCAAAATGGTTCAAAACCTCGTGAAGTTTTAGTCAAATTAGAGAAAAATAATGACGAATAATGTAAAAAACAATTTCAAAAACAAATTTTTTATGTTAATATATTAAGTGAAAGGTATGGGATAATTTATGGCCGAAAAGAAAAATAAAACCAAAGCAGTAAATGACACTCAATCAGACGTTGAAGTAAAAAAGACTGCTGAAGAAAAGCGTCAAATAGCGGATGCTCAACATCGAATTTCACGTCAAAATGTACTGATAATCATCATTGTAATTGCTGCTATCATTCTTGTTGCAATTTACATATACTTCTGGCAAAGTGCTCGCAATGAAGAAAAATACCGTACGAGTTATCTACTTTCTTCAGGAACTGTTAGTTTAGAGATTAAAAATTTAGAAGAAGTAAGTCAAGTATTATCTGAGTCACCAACAGAATATTTTGTTCTCATCACATATACTGGCAATGAAGATACTTATAATCTTGAAGAATCAATTAAATCAATCATCGATGATTACAAATTGAGTGATTCATTCTATTATCTAAATATTGAAAACATTATACAAGAAGATAATTACATTACTAGATTAAACAGTGCTTTCAATACTGACAAAATTACTACTGTTCCTACAATTCTTTATTTTAGAGACGGAGCCATAGTTGATACTGTTACTCGAGATGACGATAACATTATCAATGCTGGAGATTTTCAAAAACTCCTAGATATTTATGAATACGAAGGTCAATAAAGACCTTTTTATTTGCTATTAGAAAGAAGGATTAATTATGTTAAATATTGTCTTATTTGAACCGGAAATACCTCAAAATACTGGAAATATCATGCGCACTTGTGTGGCAACTAATGCTACCCTTCATTTAATTAAACCTTTAGGATTTAAAGTCGACGATAAAACCTTAAGAAGGTGTGGAGTCAACTATATAGATAAACTAAATTGGTTTGTTTACGAAGATTATGCTGACTTTATAAGCCAAAATAAAGAAGGAAAATTCTATTTCCTAACTAGATATGGTCATAAGCCTCCTAAAGAATTTGATTTCAGTAACCAAGATGAAAATATCTATTTTGTTTTTGGTAAAGAATCTACTGGAATACCTAAAGAAATATTAAAACCACATTTAGATACTTGTATACGTTTACCAATGAGCGATAATGTTAGAGCTCTAAATCTTTCCAATACAGTAGCTATTATGATTTATGAGGCCCTAAGACAACAAAATTATCCTAATCTTTTTTTTGATGAACCACACAAAAGTAAAACAGAAATTGAGGATTTTGAAGTATAAAAAAAGACAGCAATTTGCTGTTTTTTAAATACCATAACTAGAAAGCCAATCTTCAAAAGCTTCTAAAGACCTACTGCCAAAGAATCCTGCTACTTGCTTTCCTTCGTTAATAATAATCACACACGGAGTAAATCCTTTGGCATCCAAGAAATAACCAAATGTATCTGTAACTTCTTCTGCTACCCCTTCTTCATCCATAGTAGTTGTAGTTTCTACATTTAAAAGATTTACTAATCTTTCCCAATCATCACTATCGCGATCAACTTGGGTAATATCTAAATATTGCGTTATATAATTATTTTCAATTTGGGCTTCTTGTAACACTGGTAATAAATCATAACATACCGAACATGTATCTCTACCTATGTAAAGAACATAAGTCCCTTCATTAGCAAACATATCGATAACATCAGATACTCCAACTGTATGCATCATTGAAACATCATATTCATTTTCTTCACTAGCTAATTTTGAACTACGACATGATGTCACCATTAACAATATTGCCAATAATAATAACAATCCCATAATAATATACATTGACATATTGAGTTTTTTAAATTCTTTAGTATAATTTCTTTCTTCTTTCGCCATTTTTCCAGTCGAGTAGACAAATCTCGACCTACCTCTCTTTCTCTTATATTTCTTTAGTGAGAGGTTTGTCTCATTGCCCCTCACAGAACCGTACGTGCCCTATTTAGGCATACAGCTCTTCATATAGTCTTTGTTACCAGGTCGACAACTTATTTCTTTTCGTTCCGTTCTCATCGTTCTTTCTCTTCTAGTGATTTTAATGTTTCCCTAAAGAATCGACTATATGCTAGTCCCTTCGCTCCAGAGTCATTACTTCCTTCTTCACTACTATGAACTAGTCCGACTACTTATAAATCATCTGTCTAACTTAGTTTACAAAACCTTGCTTCGACATACCCGTTACTATTGGCGTTTTAAACCGTTTAGGATTAGGAATTTATAAGTCCTCCCAGGTATACTTAATATATCAATGATATACTCGCCATGCTCTATTGACCCCGGTGGCACTCTCACAATATCTCGCATAACGATATCGCCGTTATTGTCTGCTGTGACGAGGAACACATCGACTACCACTATTTATATATAACGAGGCTGAATCGCTTCACACTTTCGTATTACGGCTCGTATTCTCGTTTGCCTACGCTTAAATCTAATCTCACGACTTCGACTCCAAGGCTAACTAATGGCGACTTGCTAGGTCTTGCCATGTCGGTTTCCCATCCGACTATACATTAAGCACCGAACTGGCGCACCCTCGCTTAATATTATTACATAAAATTGTGATATTCTCAAGAAAAAACTTCCATTTTCATGGAAGTATCTATCAAAATGGTGGCTCGTTTGGGATTCGAACCCAAGACCCTTTGATTAAAAGTCAAATGCTCTACCTACTGAGCTAACGAACCAATAAATTATAAAAATGGCTGCCTCGGTTGGGTTCGAACCAACGGAATGTCAGAGTCAAAGTCTGATGCCTTACCACTTGGCTACGAGGCAATTTGAATGGTGGGGAGACATGGATTTGAACCATGGAACCCGAAGGAACAGATTTCTTTACCACTATAGTTTTCACTACCACCATTAATGTGTTTGTAGTCTGGACTTTCTCTTAACCATATCCATTTAAGAACTTAGGTTCATCGTATAAAGTCTCTACACTCGGTATTAACCTAGCTCGGGATTGACGTATAAATTTTTATTACTTAGTTTTCCCCGAATTAGCGATGTCCACCTTAGCTGTTTCCAACTAAGGGTGCAATTAGAAGATATTTATTATATTCTTTTCCTAAATTCAGTGTATAAGAGTTTTTTATTTCAGTAATAGGAATAAGATACAATTTGTTATCACCTGTAACCACAAATAAAAGTTCTGCATTAGTATCTTTAACAGTCTTATAAACTATGCCTTTAGTACCACCAGCACTTTTAAGTGCTACTTGATATATACCATACCTTGTTTTAAAAGACGTCCCCTTAACTTGAACTCGATATAACCGAAAGTTTTTTTCAACAATCAAATCATAATCTTGAGTATCATTCAATGGGATTGATACTGTATAACCATTACATGTAAAATAAGAAATCGCTATACCCAAACTTGAATTACCAATGTTTTTGTTACAATCTGATAACACAATACCTCCAGATCAAGATCACAGTCTGCCGCGTTTGACCACTTCGCTATCTCCCCAAAAAATGGTGCCGACAGAGAGAGTCGAACTCCCAACCTACTGATTACAAGTCAGTTGCGCTGCCAGTTACGCTATGTCGGCAATATAAATAAAATAAAAATAAATGGTGGGCGCTATAGGACTCGAACCTATGACCCCCTGCTTGTAAGGCAGGTGCTCTAACCAACTGAGCTAAGCGCCCATATTAACTCCCGATGACAATTCAAATTATACCAAATCATCGAAAGTTTTGCAATGCTTTTTTTACTATTTTTAATAAATTAAGTTATTTTTTTGTGCATATGGCAAAAAATGGTCTCTAATTGAAGAAGAAATATTGTAATTTTCCCCTAATTTATACCAATGATAATGTAAAATTTCTTCATTAGTAGTAAGGGGCACATCAATTTTCTTCTTACTTAAAAATACTGTCATTTCAATCATTTTATTGGGATCACTGGCAGCATGTTCCTTAAAAGTAAAGAGTTTCTCCAAATCATCCGGTGTAATTGCAAAATTATTATGAATTTCTTCTCCTACTTCTCGCACTGCCGCTTCTAGCAAAGTTTCCCCCTCTTCAACACCGCCACCAACAAATGTCCAAGAGTTTGTTTTACTACTTCTATGCGATTGCACAATAAGTAACTTTCCATCTTCAATAAATGCAATTCCAACGACTTTTTGTATCATAGATAATCATCTCCTTTTCTAGCTTCCCCATTAATATATACTCTAGGCAAATTTCTATTTAATATACTCATCAAATAATATCTATTAGTCTTAAGTAAAGTTAAAAAATCATAAATGCCTCTTTCTTCATTGACAATATAAACCTTATCTTTTTCCCTAACACGAGCATCAACTGCTACAATCATGTGATCGATATCATCAGCCAAAATATCTCTTTTAAAATTATCGATTCCCACATAGTTTATAGCTTTTGTTATCCCATCTTTATGGCCAATCGGCACAACTGCCACAATCATATCTTCTTTAGCTACATAATTTCTTCCTACCAAATCGCCTTTACTTACATTTCTAACGCTAGCAACTTCACTAGTAATAGTGAAAATAAGTTGTAAATCGATATTGGGAAACTCCAAATCTCCATAATGCTTTTCAACATTCTTAATGCGCATATTGGTAAAAAAGTCATCATTGATATTTTCTTCAATCCCCACAAGTGACAAATCAAACTTAATTCCATTTACATAAGCTAATTTTCTATGATACATTATTGGTTCATTAAAATATATTACCATATCTCTATCCAAGTAATTTCCCACTATTTGATAAAAAGTATTTACTTGATGATAATAATATTCATCTTCTACCCCAATCGTTGTTAATTCTGTATATATGCCATCTAATATTAAATGTTCATTACCATCGATAATTTCAATTACTTCCTTTAATTCCAAATTATTTTTAATTCCCATCTTATTAGATCCATTATCGATTAACAACTGTAGTTTCAAATCGTCTTTAAAATTTAAACAAAGAATACTTCGTAAATATTCCGCATCAGCCACCGTCAATATAATATTATTATTAATTGCATCATATACTTCTTCTTCCGTAATATTATAACTTACTACTATAGCTACATCATTATTGTATCTTCTTATTTCTAATGCATCTTGAATTGAACCAACCAAAATATAATTTATTCCATTATCAACCAAAGTATTGACAATCTTTAATCCCATTCCATGAGCATTATCCTTTAAATCAGCTACCTTTATTTTATAATCACTATAGCTTTTACATAATAACTTTGTATTATTTTTTAATTTATTTAAATCTATTTCCATTAATGTTTCAAACTTCATAATCTTACCCTCTTAAAGTTTATTATATCATTTGCTTGCCTAAAGTTCCAGTAATCTCCAACAAAAAATAATAAATATAGTCCAGAATGTCAATATTTGTCGAACGATTTTTTAATACTTTTAACCAATTAGCCTTTATAATAATATGTATGAAAAAGGAAGTTAAACTAGATGAATACCAAGAAACTGCTGTAAAAGCCCGCGGCAATGTCCTATTAATCGCTGGGGCTGGAGCAGGTAAAACATTTACAATTACGCAAAAGATTACTTATCTAATTGCTAATAAGTTTTGCAAACCTGAAGAAATACTCATAATATCATTTACCAACAAAAGTGTCGAAGACTTGCAAAAAAAGATTGACTATAATTGTTCAATTCTTACTTTTCACAAGTTGGCTATCCAAATACTTCATAATTACAATATTGATTTCAATTTAGTAAGTGATACTTACTTAGAATACTTAACTGAAGAATTTTTCCAAAGTCTAACCGATTCTCAATTGATTACAGAATTATTAAAATACTTCAAAGAGTTTAATTATCCTAATTTTTTAAAAAGCTATAAATATCAAGAATTCAAAAAGCTCTTAATAACTCTTATAAAAATCTATAAAACCAATGGCTGTTCTACCAATGACTTCCAAAGAATGTATCCCAAAGATACTATTCTAAGTAAATTTATGTATATTGTAAAAACTATCTATGAACAAGAACTAAAATCTACTAATAGCTATGACTTTGATGATTTAATCATTAAAGCTACAGCCATTTTAAATAAACCATATCGCTACAAATATATTATCGTCGATGAATTTCAGGATACTTCAACAATCCGTTTCAATCTCGTAAATAAATTGCGAGAACTTAACAACGCTTCTCTTTTTGTCGTCGGAGATGACTACCAATCTATTTATCACTTCTCTGGTTGCAATATTAATTTATTCTTAGACTTTCCAAAACTTATTCCTAACTCCCGAGTTTTAAAACTTAAATATACTTACCGAAACAGTCAAGAATTAATCGATATCGCCGCCAAATTTATAATGAAGAATAAAAAACAGATAACCAAAGACTTAATTAGCAACAAACACATCGAAAATCCCATTAAATTAATCTATTATCTAAATCCCCAAAAAGCTTTCAAAAAACTATATGCTAAAGTAAAAAATCTCCATCCTGATGTCTTAGTCCTCGGCAGAAATAATAAAGATTTAACTGAATTTTGTGCAAATACCCAAGATATCAATTATCTAACAGTTCACTCATCTAAAGGCTTAGAAGCAGAAAATATCATTCTCATTAATATGACAGATAGAATTTATGGTTTTCCCAATCAAATTAAAAATAACCAATTACTCGAAGAACTACATCCTAGTGATAAAGAAATTCTATTTGCTGAAGAACGCCGACTTTTTTATGTTGCCCTAACCAGAACTAAAAATAAAGTTTATATAATGGTTCCTATTTTTAATAAATCTATATTTATTAAAGAATTAAAAAAGATGATTAAATAATTTTTAACCATCAATTTCTTCAAAACGATATTTTTGCGTAACACTTGGATATTTATCATGATCAACAACTGATAAAAATTCATCATAATCTCTTATCCAAGTTTCATTATTATCGATATTTTGATAAACAACTTTTAAAGATAAATCATCGCTATCTTTAGCAACTGCTAAAACTTTATAAGTATGTCCTTTAAAGTGTTTGTAAAGGCCATTAATCTTTATCTTTCTTGTCATCTTTTACTTACCTTTTTCTTTCTTTTCTCGTTTTTCTGGCTTTGGTAAACATTCTTTACGTGACAAGTTAAGTCTACCACGATTATCATAACCTAAAGATTTAACCATTATTTCATCTCCAACAGCTACCACATCACTTGGTCTTTCTACTCTCTTATGATCTAGTTGTGAAACATGTACTAAACCTTCACATCCTGGCCAAAGCTCTACAAATACCCCAAAGTCTTCAACTTTTATTACTTTACCAGTATAAACTTTGCCTTCTTCGACTTCTCTTACAACATCTTCAATCATCTTCCGCGTCTTAGCAATAATGTCCTTATCAGTGTGGTATATAATTACTCTTCCATCATCTTCAAGATCAACTTTAACTGCATCTTTGTCATTAACAGTCTTAACATTTGAAGCTTCCAAAATAATTTTCGTAATCATGTCTCCACCGCGACCGATAACGTCTTTAATCTTTTCGGGATCAATATTAAATGTTTCAATCTTTGGTGCATACTTACTAACTTCTTTTCTTGGTTCCTCTATTGCTTCATGCATGACATCAAGAATTTCTAAACGGGCTTTTTTAGCTTGCGCTAGAGCTTCACTAAGAATTTCTTTTGTAACGCCCTTAATCTTGATGTCCATTTGTAAGGCAGTAATACCAGACTTTGTTCCTGCAACTTTAAAGTCCATATCTCCCATATGATCTTCAAGACCTTGAATGTCTGTAAGAATTGTATACTTAGAACCATCCGGACTAGTAATAAGTCCCATCGCTATACCTGCAACTGGCGCTTTAATTGGCACACCTGCTGCCATTAAACTTAGGCATCCAGAACAAATTGTTGCTTGACTAGATGAACCATTACTTTCAAGTACTTCTGACACTACCCTAATTGTATAAGGGAATTCTTCTTCACTTGGAATAACTTGGGCAAGTGCTCTTTCCCCTAGGGCACCATGACCGATTTCTCTTCTTCCCGGAGAACCATATCTACCAACTTCTCCAACAGAAAATTGTGGGAAATTGTAATGAAGCATAAATCTCTTTGAATCTTCAATTCCCAGACCATCAAGAATTTGATGTTCTCCAATTGCTCCTAAAGTAGTTGTTGCAAGAACTTGGGTTTCCCCACGACTAAATAAAGCAGAACCATGGGTCCGAGCAAGAATATCAACTCCAGCATATAAAGGTCTAATTTCATCCATCTTCCGGCCATCAGGTCTTATATGTTCATCAGTTATTAATCTTCTTACTTCTCCAGCTTCGATACTTACGAGTACCTTACCTACTTGTGCAATTTTCTTATCTATTTCTTCGTCATCTGCATAAACTTCTTTAAAATGTTCAACAGTATTTTCTTTTACTTCATCGATTTTGGCATATTTTTCAAGTTTTTCTTTAATTTGAATAGCTGCTAGCATATCCTTAGTTGCATATTCTTTTACAGCAGCCTCAAGTTCTGGATCGATTTCCGCTTTTTCCAGTTCAATCTTTTCTACTCCGACTTCATCGATAATCTTTTGTTCAAATTCACATAGCACTTTAATATTTTCATGAGCAAACATCAAAGCATCAAGCATAACTTCTTCACTTAACTCTTTAGCTCCTGCTTCAAC
>CALVVH010000030.1 GCA_944363805.1 uncultured Bacilli bacterium | reverse complement strand
TGATCTTAATCTTAAAAATTCTAACTCTTTTTCTTTGGCATTATTTTCTCGAACTACCCTATTTTCAACATAAACTTGGCCAAGTTCATTAAATAGTTCAAACGCATGAGCATATTCATGAATGTTTATTCTTATACATAATTCATCAAAAAAATCTGGAACGATAATACGCATATCAACAATGCGATTGTCCTCATCAAGAATTGGAAAACAACCCCAACCAAAGTCTCTGACAGGATATCTTTTTACTTTACCCTCTAAAAAACGGAAGAATTCTTGATTACCTATTTTAAGAATTGTTAATATACTTAGAAATTCTTGTTCATCAATCATCATTCAATTATTGAAAGGTTGTTATTTTTAATGTGTTCGATAAAACGATTTTTGAAAGTTTGTAAGTCTTTTTGTTCAAGCGTTTTAAAATCACTACCCAAAACATATCTGACAGTATATTTATTTTCATAAGTTCCAACTAGTGAATAAGATTTTGTTAGTTTACTTTTAAATTCTGCAAGCACTTGTTGTAATGTATCATATTTTGTTCCTGCTGGCATAATTATCGTATAATCTAATTCAACCGTTGGATATTTACTTACTTCTACTGCCACCTTTTGTTCAGGAACGATTTGAACATATTTATCAAAATCAATATCAATACAAACAATAGCCTTTTTCTTAGCAAGTTTATTAGTTATGCTTTTATTTAAAACATTAATTTCTCCAAATTTGGTATTATCAATATTGATAACTTTACCTAAGGAAGCATCATAATATGATTTTTCATTAACATTATTAGTAAAAGTTACTTCTTTGTTCTTTAATATCTTAAATAGATATTTAACAATGCTTTTAGCTTGCATGTAAATTGCGGCGATATTCTTTTCATCATCGGTTAGTATTATGCTAAGCATTCTTTTATTTTCATTATTTTCGATAATTGTTGCTATTTCAAAGATATTAAATTTGTGATAGTTTTTGAAATTTAAATCTATGATATTCATCAAAGAGAAACTTAAGTCATCACGAAGAATATTGTTTTCGCTCTTACCTATTAATTTAACGCCGTTTTTTTCAACACCGAGTTTTTTTAGAGTTTCAGTATCATACCAAATATAACTGTTCACTTCATGCATGTCATATTTAGTAGCCAGTAAATGTTTTACTTCATATTCTTGATTATAGATAGTTTCATGTTCTGTAATAGTTAAATCAAGTTTTAATGGTTTGGCCTCAAAATTTTCAAGGCCATACATACGAGCTACTTCTTCGATTAAGTCTTGTTCAATTTTAACATCTTTAGTTGCTCTAAATGTTGGAACAGTTACTTCATATGAATCGTTGTTTGCTATTACTTTGAACCCTAGTTTTTCTAATATGTTAATAACTATTTCATCACTTAATGTTTTACCCATGTAAATATTTAAAAGATTTTTATGTAATATTATATGACCTTCTTCTAATTTAGTTGGATAGACATCGGTTAAGTTTGAACCAAATACTAAATCAGGATTTTCTTGTTTTAATAAATAAACTAATCTTTTGATAGCAACATCAGTCATGTTAGGGTCAAGAGATTTTTCGTATCTTGCACTGGCTTCAGTACGAAGACCTAGAGCAACGGCGGTTTTTCTAATCGAACCAGCATTGAAGTTAGCACTTTCTAGGAAAATAGAATCAGTATCGCTTAGAATCTCACTATCTAAGCCTCCCATTACGCCAGCGATGCCAAAGTATTTATCACCATTTTTAATCATTAAGTTATCTTTAGTTAATTTTCTTTCAACACCATCTAAAGTTGTATATGTATCACCATCATTTGCTAGACCGACTTCGATTTTCTTAACAACACGAGAGTCAAAGGCATGCATTGGTTGACCTAGCTCAAGCATTAAATAATTAGTTAAATCAACGAATAATGATATAGAACGCATTCCCACATAGTAAAGGAATATTTGCATATCCAAAGGTGTCTTATTATTCTTTAAGTTATCTACTTTTAAACCAGTATAACGATAACAAAGATTTGAATCTTTAATAGAAATTTCTAAATCTTTTTGGTTGTTAGGAATTTCCTCCAAGTCTAGAGGTAATAATTCATGGTCAGTTATGGCAGCAATTTCGCGAGCAATACCGAAGTGTCCCCATAAATCGGGGCGATTCGTCAAAGATTTGTTATCAATTTCGACGATAATATCGTTTATTGGTAAGTAATCTTTGATATCGGTGCCGATTTGAACGTCATCAGGAAGTTCAATAATGCCATCATGGTCATCAGAAATGCCAAGTTCTCTTCCGCTGCAGCACATACCGTTAGATAGAATTCCACGTAAAGGGCGAGCTTTAATTTCAATGCCATCGATGTGACCTCCGACCTTAATATAAGCGGTTTTTAAGCCAACGCGAACATTTGGAGCTCCACAAACAACTTGAATTGGGGCTGGGCCGCCATAGTTAACCATCAAAACATGCATGTGGTCACTATCTGGATGGTCTTTACATTCAACAATTTCAGCGATAACGACGTTATCTATTTGATCACCAACTTTTTTGACACTTTCTACTTCAGCAGTTCGAACTGTAAAAGTACTCCAAATATTTTGGAAGTCGATATCTTCACTATTTTTAATATGACTTTTTAATTTATTACATGATATTAACATAATTTATCCTCCTTACTTTATATTGAAGTTCTTAAGATAACGAATATCCCCAGAATTAAGAACACGGATATCGCTTATCTTATACTTCATCATTGCAAGTCTAGTTAAACCTATACCGAAGGCAAAACCGGTATATTTTTCAGGGTCTATACCACCGGCGCGCAAGACATTTGGATGAACCATGCCACAACCGATAAGTTCGATCCAGCCACCATTTTTACATGTTGGGCATCCTTTACCACCGCAGATAACACAACTCATATCCATTTCATAACTTGGTTCAGTAAATGGGAAGAATCCAGGACGAAGTCTTACTTTTAAATCTGTTTTAAATACTTCACTAAGTAATTCTTGCATGACATACATTAAATTTTCAATTGAAATATTTTCATCTATTACCATACCTTCGATTTGAAAGAAAGTATTTTCATGATTTGCATCTAAATCTTCATTTCTAAATGTTCTACCTGGAGCACAAATACGAAGTGGAGCACCATAGTTTTCCATTCCTCTTATTTGGTTGTCACTGGTTTGAGTTCGAAGCAGCATGCCATTATCTAAATAATATGTATCTTGCATGTCTCTGGCTGGATGATCTTTAGGAACATTTAAAGCTTCAAAGTTATAATATTCTGATTCCATTTCAGGACCACTTACAACTGTAAAGCCCATCTTTTTTAAACAGTCCGTAACTTCTTTAGCAACGATTGTTACCGGATGTAAAGAACCATTTTCATTATCATAATCTAGGGTATCATCAAAAGTAATATTTACTTTGCTTTCTAAAGATTCTAGACTTTCAGCCACAATGTTTTCCATATCTTTTTTGGTGTTGTTGATTAAACTACCATATTTTCTCTTCTCTTCAACAGTCATATTTTTTAAGTTACCTAAAATTTCAGTAATACGACTTTTTTTACCAACATATTTGGATTTAACATTCAATATGTCGGCTTCTTTTTGACAGTTTGCTAGTTCTTCTTTTAAACTTGTTACTAAACTTTCTAATTCTTTTTCCATTCTTTTCCTCCTTCAAAATAAAAAATTCATAAACTAATTAAGGACGAGCATGGCCCGCGGTACCACCTTAGTTTATGAATTTATTCATACACTTTAACTGATAAGGGAGTTATCCCAGAAAGTATTCATCAAGTGAAATTCATCTTATTCCCATCTTTAAAATATTCTCAGCTATATATTTTATCTCTGTTAAGACTTTGCAATAAAACTACTAAATTGAATCATCATACTTCTATTTTCTTTTTTGTTTCTTTTTTGGCTTATTTTGATTTTTCTTGACTTCTGATTTTGGTTCTTCTGAATTTTTTTCAGAAGTTTTGGCTTCGATAACTTTATCGCTATCTGTGCTACTTCTATCTATCCAGCCTTTGCCTTCAACAATACGTGCAACCATCATTGAACAAGCCGAGTCGCCAGTAACATTAAGTAAAGTTGCCGGTGCATCTATTATTGTAGCAACAATTGTCAAAATTGGCAAGGCCGCAACTGGATAACCCATCATAGTAATGATAAGCATTTCGGAAATTGTTCCACCACCTATTGGTACAGCAGTTACTAAAAGAGTAGCTACAAGGGCAACCCCAATAATTTGAGCAACATCACCAAATGTTGTAATGCTTGTTCCAAATAGACAAACTAAGAACATAATTTTGAAGGCACTACCAATTGATGAACCATCTTTGTGAAAACTTGTTCCCAATGGTACTGTTGTTTCAGCAATATCCTTTGGTACTCCCATTTTTTCAGTGCATTCAATGTTTACTGGCACACTGGCAGCAGATGAACATGTACCTAAAGATGTTAGAGCAGATGGAAGTATATTCTTCCAAAAGGCTTTGATTCCCTTCTTGCCAGCAGCAATATAAGCGTAGATACTATAGAATATAAACATAAATAGTAAACTTACTATTAGATATACTACAAATGTTTTTAAGAACCCTACAGCTATAACACTACCTAATGTTCCAACTAGTGAAGCAAAATAACATCCTAAGCCGATTGGAGCATAATACATTATTATACCAATCAGTTTGTACATTATTTCACTAAATGAATCAAATAGTTCAGCAACTTTCCTTCCTTTTTCGCCACTTTTATTAATAGCTATACCAAATAGAATAGAAATAACTATTAGAGCAATTAAATTATCTGTCGATAACAGATTGACAAATTGGTTAGTCGATAATACATTAACCGTTCTTTCTAATAGATTTAGTTCTACTTCTTCAGTAGCGCTATCGTCGAATACTTCACGAATTGCTTCAGTATCTTCTGCATCAACTAAATTGATTGCAGATGTAGAAATGAAACCAACAATTACTGCAATAATAGATGTTACTAAAAATATTACGATAGTACTTATCAGAATCTTTCCCAATCTTTTAGGTTGATTAATCTTGGATATTGAAGATGTAATCGTAAAGAAAATTAATGGAACAATTATGACTAGTAATAAATTTAAAAATAAGTCCCCAAGTGGCTTAACAATTTCGGCTTTTTCTTTAAATATAAGACCACATATTGCTCCGATTACTACACAGCCCAACAGGATGATGGTACTTTTGTAGTTTTTCAAGACCTTTCGCACAAAATCCCTCCTTAATTAACTAAATCTTACCATATTATATTTTTTTCGTCAATTTTTATGCCAAGACAATGTAAAATCGACTTTACACACTTTTGTGTAAAGTCGATTTATTCTTTTAGTTTTGGTAAGTCATCAAGAGATACATCATCATCATAATCATCGAATATATCATTTGTTGGAGCTGCTGGTGAAGGATCTTTAAGAGGGGGAATTTCTGGTGATTCCTCAACTTCATATTCGGGCACTGGCGGTTTATTTTCTAAGGCAGGTCGAGTCATAACCTCTTTTAATTTGCTAGGTTCGTTATCTTTAACTGGACTCGTAGTTTGAGGAATACCCTTTTTAGTTTTAATAATACGGTTAATATCTTTAAAGATAATATATAAGGCTGGTATCATAAGTAATATAAGCCAACCATAGCTACTAGCTAAGAAAAATTGGACGCGACCTAGTTGCGGGATACGCAGAGCTACTTTACCAACTATTTTTTCAAATGGGACAGTTGTTGAGTCCTCAACTAAATTATTGTCTCCTTTAGTCTGGTAACTATAATTGCCATTTTTGTCTTTAATAACTGAAATTACCCGATGAGTGATAGTTCCTCCACGAAGTTCTGGAGCATCAGAATAAAAAGTTATTACATCACCGATTTCAATGTCTTCTGGTTCATCGACCCGCAAGTCGATAACAACGTCGTAAACATTAATATTGGGTACCATACTAGGACTAATAATAGTATATAAGGAAAACTTCGGTTCATATTTACTCCCAAAATAAACAAAAACTTTAGTGGCAATAAAATAATAGATTAAAAAGCAAGCACAAATTACTAGCAAAGCAAAAACTGTCCAACTGATTATAGTTGAAAATAATTTAAGAATTTCACGAAATGTCATTTTTTGCTCTGCTTCGGAATTCATACCACACTTCCCTATTCTTTTTTATTATAACCAAATATTCGACAAATAGCAATATTTCTTGACATAATATGAGTCAAATAACAGACAATTATTGCCATATTTTAATTATTTAGTTTTTGGTATATTTTGGGTCCAAATACATTTAAGAAAATGATTATAATTAGGGATACTATTAATAAAATACTACTTATAAAATAAATGTATCCTGTAGTAGAAGTATAGTTGTTAAAGGCCAAAAATATGCCTAACAAAAGACCTGTAAATAAAGTGATAAATGATGCAGCACTTTGCTTAATTACCTTTGTTTCACTTTTCCAATTAAAGTTAGGGAAAAGAAGGTTTATGGTTAACCCAAATAAGCTTATAAAACTAGCGCTCGATAATATTAGAATTAAACATTTTATATTTAAATCAAAGGTTAAATCAAGAGAAATATTAAAAAGAATCAAAGCAAATATACTAGATACCATAATTAAAAAGAAATTACTCAACACTTTGGCTTGCCATATGGTTTTGAATTTTAAAGGTAACATCTTTAAGATGTACAATCTTTTGCCTTCAAGAGAGATTTGCGATGATGTCGTACAACTTAAGAATATAATAAACATAAATACAAGGGGAAGATTTTGAGTCAACACGGCTTTGGTAATTGGAGTATTTTCTAGATTATCTAAATTTATAAACAATAAAACAGTCGCAAAAAGGACGATAAATATTAATCCTAAACAAGAATTCAACAAATAGTTGGGAGATGTTAAAACTCTTTTTAAATCTTTATTAAAGATGCTTAGCAAAGGCCCAGCGTTATTTAGTTTTTGATAGTTAATAACGCTTCTATTTATATTACTACTTACTCTATTGGATACTTTTGTATAAAAAAGACTTAAAAACAAAATTAATAATAATAAAAATAATAATGATATTCCTACAAAAACTATTGTTGATAAAATGTCATTATCTACCAACATGGAATTGAAATATGGTGTCAATGGATATAATTCATTAAAGAAACTGGTAAAGCTTCCTTCGATATCGAATATATTTAATTCTAGTTTAGAATTTATGTTAAATGAATAGAACACACTAAACAAAATTAATATTAACATTAAAACAGTTTGAATTATTTTGGTGTGTTTAAATTTTGTTGATACAATAGTTATTAAACTATTTATAAAAACTGCTAGAGTTGTTGGAATAATAGGAATTATAAAAAGTGAGACTATTGCTCGAAACCCAAAAGATAAAGTAACTGGTGAAAAGTATGTATACACTAAAAATGCTGGAATCATCAACAGAAAAATAATAAACAAGTTGAAAATATATATTCCTATTAACTTACTAGTTATTATCGTACTCTTTTTAAGAGGAAGACTCAACAATAAATCGTGGTCTTTACTAACAAAAATATCCATTTTAAAAACACTAATAGCTAAAACAAAGACACTACTTACAGCAAAAAATTCATTTAGTACTAAAGATGGCATGTTTAATGCAGCAAAACCTCTGGCCATATATTTAGCAAAATAGTAAATAAATAGTCCAATCATAAAATATAAAGCTATAAACAAAAGTATTTTTAAAATAGCTGCTACTTTGGTAGCAAAATTATCAGCACTTTTTATTTGATTAAAGTTAAGATAATTGGCAAGATTGATTTTTAATAAACTAAATAGATTCGACATTAGCATCAATCTCCATATATATGTCTTCCAAACTCTTATTTTGGATAAGTTCATTCATTTGTCCACTATAAATAAGTGTTCCTTCTTTTAGTATAGCTATTTTATTACATAATTTTTCAGCTACGTCTAATATGTGAGTAGAAAATATTATTGTAGCTCCAGCATGGGCAATTCTTTGCATTTCCAATTTTAAATTATGGGTACTAATAGGATCTAGGCCTGTAAATGGTTCATCTAACACTAGGACTTTAGGTTCATGAACTAAAGCAGCTATTAAAGAAATTTTTTGTTTCATACCGTGAGAATAACTACTTATTTCGTTATTTAAAAACGCTTCCATTTCAAACATTTCGCTATATTTTTTAATAAGTTCTGCTTTTCTATCTCGAGGTACCTTAAATACATTAGCTATAAAGTTAATATAATCAATCCCTCTTAGATGTTCATAAACTTCAGGAGTATCAGGAATATAAGCTATTTCTTTTTTACAATTTATTGCGTCTTTTTTGATAGACTTACCGCTAATAAGTATATCACCATCAGAAAAATCCAATATACCTACTAAACACTTCAGGGTAGTAGTTTTACCAGCCCCATTGTGACCAACAAAAGCACAGATATCACCATCTGCTATTGTTAAATTCAAATTTTTAACTACATAATTTTTTTTAGTATATGCTTTAGAAAAATTTTGGATTGCAATCATAAATACCTCTTTTAATAATTATAATATATTTTTGGCGATGAATATATATTTTTTTATTTCATTACTAAATTGTGGTACAAATTTCATGTAAAGAAGTGATCAATTTGCAAAAAAAATGTTAATATTACTCTTATTAATCTTGAAATAACGATGGAATTTTTATATTAGTTTTTTCATATAATTTAATAAATAGACTTTACTTTTAGCCTATTTTATATTAAAATTAAAGCACATGGAACCGTAGCCAAGTGGCTAAGGCGTAGGTCTGCAACACCTTGATCGCCGGTTCAAATCCGGCCGGTTCCTCCAATTTTAAATAAAAATAGAGTCAATTATTTGACTCTTTTATTATGTTAAAAAACAATAATGTTTTTTAGTGTATTTCATAAAACATTTATGGTATTAATTTTATTTATTTGTTAATTAATGCAATTTTCTTTGAGATGAAAAAAGCCTAATTCACATTAATAGAATTAGGTTTTTATTTTATTCTTATTTTATAACAACGATTTCTTATGGTTATTAGAAGGTTGACTTCTTCAGAAGCTTCAACTGTTACAGGTACTTGAAAAATCAATTTATCATTTACTCTTGTTGGAGTAACATTGAAAATATTAGTCTCGTGATATTCATCGTTTTGTAAATATTCTAAAGTGATGAAATGATCAGCAAAAGCTTTAATGTTATTGATATTTTGATATGCGGCAGTTTCTTCATCGATGACAAAGTCATAGTCCATTATAAGTAGCGTTTGACTTGTTTGGGCTGAATTATTGGCTAGTACTAAACCGGTATAAGTTCTACAAGATTCACGATAGCAACTTTCATAGGTATATTCATATCTTCTAGCAATTGTAGCACTTTTTATAGTCAAAGATGTATTATCTAGTAAGGTACTAGAAAATGATACTTCTTCATTCAACTTAGCGTTTCTCACTACTTCAACATCAAACATCCTCGCTGGATGCAAATTGACATTAATTGTAGTGGCTAAAAAATCTTTAGATTTTTCAGCAGCCCCTGTATAAATTGTAATACGATAATCATTATGCACTTGATTTTCTGTCAAAATATAAGGAATTATATAGGTACTAGATTGACCTGCGCTTAATTCTCTTCCCATAAATGGCGTGCCATAATCTAAGAAATGATTTCCTATATCTAAGGAAGGATTTATATAATCTCCGCCCAGATATATTTTCAAATTATTATAATCTAACTTAGCATTATTACGATTATTGTTAGTAATGTTCATTTTGATAACTAAATAGTATCGGTCTTCGACGATTTGGTTGCCTGCTAGATCGACATTAGTTAAAATGCTATCCGTAATATTTATTTGAAAACCATTGTAATTAAAGCTTTCTCCTTCATCATATGTATATCGTATCTTTTCATATCCTTTAAAGAAAGTAAATACTGCTATTACGATAATTATTACAAAAATTATGGTAAATATTAATTTGTTTTCCAAATAATAGTAATAAATTTCTCGTATAAATCTCCGAATAAATCTTTCTGCTTTATAAGTTTGAAAATTGATATTTAATTCGACTTCTTCGGAATCTTCATCAGTTATTTCTAATTCTTTTAAGTCATTTTTAAAGTCAAATTGTTTAACGTTAAACCCTAAAGCTCGTAAGCCTAGAACAATTATAAAGAAAAATTGGGGATAGTAAATGATCTGGGCAATATCACGGTAAGTTCTAGCAGCTGCTGTTGACCATAGGCTTTCACTCAAGCTATCTATCAAAAAAGAAGCAATTATAATTCCGATAAAAAGAATTATATAATAAATAATTGCAGCCATATAAATTTTGTGGGGTTTTTTCTTGGTTCGCAACAATATATATATGGCAATTAAAATTGTTATTACCAAAATAATAATTAAATATATTGACCAGTTTATATATTGAGAAGCCATATTATCAACAACAGTTACTGAATAACCACTGCTAATAAATCTTCTAAAAAAGGAAATGATATTACGTGAACTAACAGCAATAAAGATAGTAAGAATTGTTAAAATAATATGAATAATTCTAAAACGTTTGATTAAGAAACCATATGGCTTTTTTAAAATCATACTATCGCACCCTTTTCTATCATTATTTTACCACAAAAAAAATATGGTGCCTAGCCATATTTTTATCTTTTAGTTACAAGTACTTGGTCTTTTAATAAATAAATTGTTTCATTTTGATTTAATAAGTCTAATTTGGAAATTTTAAATATATTAGCTACAGTATCCAAGGTATCTCCTTCAGCAGTAATGTAGTAACTGTAACCACTTTTAGGAACCAATATTTGTTGATTTGGATAAATATAATCATCCATGTTAAGACCATTTAAACTAGCTAATAGTGTTGGATTAATATTATATTTTTGAGCTATTTTGTAAAGAGAATCACCTGATTCAATAGTGTAAACAGTAAAATATTGTTCTTTATTTTTCGGAACTATTATTTCCATATCTGCACGTAATTCATCTGGAAAATAGATATTATTAATATCCATCAAAATTTCCGATTTAGTATTAAATTTATTAGCAATTGATTGCAAGGTATCGTTAGCTTTTACCGTATACTTATCATACATTTTTACCACTCCTAATATAGGATATGATAATAGGCAAAATTGGTTAATAAACTTTAAAATATGAATACCATGTTTTGATGATTAAAGTTCCACTCTGAATATTGAAGTAAAGCTTCTTCACCAGAGAACGGATTATATTTATAAAGAATATTGCCAGCAATGTAATAAACATTTAACCCGTCGGTAGAGACTAGTTCACTTATTTCCCGATTCGATATTAGTGTTTTAGTTTCCCCATTAGGAATACTTAGATATATTTTATTATCTTCTAAGAAAAATGATATGTTTTTATCACTATGAAAAAGCGGTTTTTCATTTTGGAATTTTTGAGTGCTTATGCTTTCCCAATCACCATTTACTAATATTTGATTTTTGCTAGTATATATTTCTTCTTTGTTTAAATCGATATAAAACTCTTGATTTTCTTTTAAATCATATAAGTAGACATTGGCTTTATCGTGGCCTAAGAAATAACTGTTAAAATAAACATCAAAACGTAAATCGATTGTTGAGGTACGAGCTTTATTAGTGTTGATAACATATAACTTATCAAAAAGATAGTCCTGTTCATAATCAGGAATTAAAAGATAATTATCAAAGGCATAGATTAAAGAAAGATTATATATATCCTTAGAGAATAAAGTCAAAGTCTTTTGAGTAGTATCATTTAAATATATAAAATCATGATAATTCCAAAGAAGATAAGTCTTATCATCGAGTGAAGAAATATTAATGTTTTTATAAGATGATTTTGCTTTAAATTCGGCTTGAGAATCAATGTTAGCAACATAATAGTCGTTACCATTAGAACAAATACTATAGAGTTTTATTTCGCTAGTTGTAAAGTCGAGACATGTTTCTGTATCATTTTCCGTAATAGCAATGTCTGTTATTAATTTACGTTTATTGGTATAATCATCTAAGGAAACAAGTTCGTAATAATGGTTTTTATAAGTTACATTAAAATAATAACTAGCTTGAGATTTATCATACCTTTCCATTATTTGAGCATCACCAACAGTGTATTCAAGTTCATAATCAACTTTTCTTAGATAAAAATAGATAAATATACTGAATAAAAGAATTAGAGTTATTATTAATACTACATGCTTTTTCATAATTATTTAAAAATGTCAGTGTGAACGTACTTTTGTTTTTCGTTCATCATAAGTTCACTTATATTAGTTTCAATGTCATCTAGACCTGATTTAGGTAAATTGGATATTACTACTTTTTCCTTGACAGTATCAATGGTCACTTTTCCCCAGATAAGGCCTTGATATACTAACAAATCGTTATACATATCAGGAGTAATTGAACTTAGAAAATAGCCAAATACTACTCTTTTTTGACCTATTAATATTCTTTTGTTAGTAAGCACAACAACACAACTAAAAAATAATTCATATATGTTAGTATTTTTTTGGCCACCAAAAACGAATAGCACTTCTTCACCAGGATTTAAATGTTTTTCAACTACATCACAGTGCTTTTTCAAGCGCCATACTACTCCTCCTGGATGTTTTCTTTGAAATTTCAAGGCTAAATCGTATACACGTCCCATACTTATCACCTAAATATATTTTATAATAAAATTTAAACTTTAGCAATTATTTTATATAAGTAGCATAGACATATCGATTTTTATTTATTTTAATCCAACCATTTTTTTCTTCCATCACTGCAACAGTTGTTCCTTTAGGAAGTGGTGCTTTAACTTTTAAAATTGTTCCAGCTGGTTTACTGCGAACATTGAGAAAATCAGCAGTTGTCGATTTAGTTTCATAATATTTACTAGGTGCTTTTTTAGTTACATAATTTTTAGCAACATATTCTTTATCTGTGATTCTAGCCCAGTTATTAATAAATTCACGAACTTGAATACGACTATTTTTAGGAAGGGTGTTGATAGCATTATAATTTGTTCCTGGTCCTAAACGAATATTTAGGGATTCTGCAGTTGTATAGTAATAATCATCTTCTTCAATATCAGGGATATATAAATTTAAGAAATTTAGACCTGCACTATTTTTAACAGTAGTAAATGTATTATCGATGAAAAAAGCGTCTTCGGGTTTAACTGATCCTCCGGTGGTGTTGATAACCCAAATATCATTAGTATTTTTTACCCAGCCTGATCCTTTAAATTTTCCTCGGCCAACGACGATATGAAAGTGCTCACCAGTTGCATAACCATCTTTGCCTTCGATAGCAATCGGTTCTTTTCTAGTAAATGTTTGACCAATTTTAAGTTTATTTAGCTCTGCGTCTTCGATATGACCTATCATAATGGTGACATAATCAGTAAATGTCGGGGTAATAACAGGAGTGGTCGATTCTAGCCATAAAACATTGGTTGAACTGCTGCCAACACCATATATTTTTTTTACAGTCATGGCATCACAAGGACAGTAAAAATAGCCATTTGGTCCGGTAGCTCCACAGTTGTCATCGATAGGATAATCTTTTGGTGTGCCAACAGTATGTCTTGAATGAGAAAAATCATTTTTATATGTTTGAGTTATGTTCATAATTTTAATTGGATAAATTAAATAATTCATTAGCCAACACTCCCATCTTTATCAACAACTTCTTCATCATCTTTGGAATTATCTGTTAGAGCTTTTAAATTTTTAACGATATCATAAGTAACTCCGGCGATGATACCAGACATAGCAATAGTCACTGAAACATCTTTAGTCATAAAATAATATATAATTGCAACAACTATACCGATGATTAGATTTTGAATAGGTATTATATGATCAGATATCCAAGTTGCTTTTTTGGCGATTAGCCCTAAAATAAAAGTTACAACAATTGTTACTAAACTCATAATAATTTCTATATTCATAAAACTTGCCTCCACTATATAATATGGTGGCATAAAAAAAAGGAAGCGATGTTTGTCCACTTCCTTAACTAACTTTCTCAAATTGGGAATTATAAAGGTTAGCATAGAATCCATTTTGTTTCATAAGTTCTTCGTGGTTACCTTGTTCAATAATGTTTCCTTCATTCATGACTAGAATTAAGTCAGCATTTTTAATTGTGGATAATCTGTGGGCAATGATAAATGATGTTTTACCTTCCATAAGTTTATCCATAGCCTTTTGAACTAATTCTTCAGTACGGGTATCGACATTACTTGTTGCTTCATCGAGAATTAAGAATGGAGCCTTATCAAGCATACCACGGGCAATTGTAATAAGTTGTTTTTGACCGGAAGAAATAGAATCATTGTCTTCAATTAAAGAATCATAAGATTTTGGTAGAGACTTAATGAAATGATCTACTCCAACAACTTTACAAACTTGCTTCATTTCGTAATCAGATATATTTTCTTGATTATAAATGATGTTTTCTCTAATTGTGCCACTGAATAACCAAGTATCTTGTAAAACCATTGTGAATAACTCGTGGATATTATCTCTTTTTAGTTCATTAATTGATACACCATCGATTTTAATATCCCCAGAATTTATTTCATAGAATTTCATGAGAAGATTAACCATTGTTGTTTTTCCAGCACCAGTTGGACCAACGATAGCAATCTTTTGTCCTGGTTTAACTTTAGCAGAAAAGTCTTTAATAATCATTCGTGATTCATCATAGCCAAATTTAACATGGTCAAATTCGACATTTCCTTTAACTTCTTCTTTTTTTAGAACTTTAGTTAAATTAGATTCATCACTCATTTCGCCTTCTTCTAAGAATTCAAATATTCTTTCAGATGCTGCTGCTGCAGATTGCAAAGAAGTCATAGCTTGAGCAATTTGTGATAATGGATTAGTAAATAATCTAACGTATACAAAGAAAGCAACGATTACTCCGAATGATATAACATCATTTGTTACTAATACTGCTCCAACAACACAGACAACTACATAACTGAAGTTACCAATAAACATCATTATAGGTTGCATAAGACCAGATAAGAATTGACTCTTACGAATAGCATTAAATACTTTATCATTTAATTTATCAAATTTTTCATCTGATTCTCTTTTACCATTGTAAACTTTTACGACATTGTGTCCTGAGTAAATTTCTTCAATATGGCCATTCATATTACCAAGTTCTTCTTGACGTTCAACGAAATATTTTTGGGATTTTTTCAAGATGACTGCCATAATTGAGAAGCCTAGTAAACTAGATACAATTGCACATAAGGCAAGAATCCAATTGGTAACAAACATCATTAAAACACTACCGATTACTAAGGTAATTGCTCCAACTAGAGAACCAATACTTTGAGACATTGTTTGGGCAACTGTATCTACATCGTTAGTTACACGTGATAAGATATCACCAGTTGAATTACGGTCAAAGTATCTAAGTGGTAATTTATTAATCTTAGTTATGATTTTGCTACGAAGTTCTTTAGCAAAATTGTTGGATACTGTTGCCATAATGAAATGTTGGAAGAAACTAAATACAGCACTAGCAACATAGACAATTGCTAAGAATAA
>CALVVH010000029.1 GCA_944363805.1 uncultured Bacilli bacterium | reverse complement strand
TATTACCACATTATCGGTTCCTGAAATTTTGATGGCAAATTGGAATAAATGTTACATATCTATTATAACTGCACAATAAAACTTGGTAAAAATGTTTAGATAACTTGCATTAAGTATTTATCTTGTGTTATAATTGGGGCAATCAGCGATGAAGGAATTTACGACTCTGGAGCTGAAGCGTGAATCTTGCGTTAAAAGAATAAAGTTAAATATAAGGATGGTACCGTGCTTAATGCACTCCTTGGGGACCATTCTTTTTTTAATTTTTAAGAAAGCGGGGATATATGAAAACTGAATATGAAGTTAGAATTTTAAATATCGATGTGGAAGATATCAAGGAAAGATTAGAAGAAATTAAGGCAACTCGGGAATGGGATTTATTGCAAAGAAGATATGTCTATGATTTTAAGCCTAAACAAAATGGTAAATGGATTAGACTTAGAACGAATGGTAAAGATACTACTTTGACGATAAAAGATGTTGTTTCTTCGAAAATCGATGGGACTAGAGAACTTGAAGTAGGAGTTGATGATTTTGAAAAAACTAATTTGATATTAAAAGAATTAGGATATACTCCGAAAGGTTATCAAGAAAATAGAAGATGTCAATATAAATATAAAGGGATAGAAATTGATATCGATTATTGGCCTAGGATACCGACATATTTAGAAATTGAAGGTAGTAGTGAAGAAGAAGTAATGAGCATTGTCAAGTTGTTAGGATTTAATGAAGATGATGTAACTGCTAAAGATGTAGAAAGTATCTATTTAGATTATGGAATTAATTTAGAAGAAATAAATGAATTAAAATTAGAGGAGGAAAGAAAATGACTACATTTGAAGATTTAAAATGGCGAGGACTTATCAATGATGTGACTAGTCCAGATGTGGAAGAAGCAGTTAATAAAGGAGGACTTAAGTTTTATATTGGGGTTGATCCAACGGGAGATAGCTTACATATAGGTCATTACTGTACAGTTATTGCAACTGCTAAAAGACTTATGGATGCTGGACACACACCAATTTTAATTGCTGGTGGAGGAACAGGTTTAATCGGAGACCCTAAACCAAATGTTGAGCGCCCGATGATTAGCAAAGAAGCAGTTAAACATAATATTGAATGTATCCAAAAGCAATTAAATAAAATTTTGGGAGGAAATATCCAAATAGTTAATAATGCTGATTGGTTATTAGAAATGAATGCAATCGATTTTTTAAGAGATTATGGTAAACACTTTAATATTAATTACATGCTTGCTAAGGATACTGTTAAAAGAAGATTAGATATTGGTATTACTTATACAGAATTTTCTTATATGATTCTGCAATCAATTGACTTTTTGAAGTTATATGAAAATTATGGTGTAACTATGCAAGTTGGTGGGCAAGATCAATGGGGAAATATTACATCAGGATTGGAACTTATTAGAAAGATTCATGGCCCAGAAGTTAAATGTTATGGTTTTACTGTTCCTTTAATTACAAGAGCCGATGGAACTAAATTTGGTAAAAGTGAATCAGGAGAAGCATTATGGCTTGATATAAATAAAACATCTAGTTATGCTTTTTATCAATATTTAATTAATACAGAAGACTCTAAAGTAATTGAATACTTAAAGAAACTTACTTTCTTAAGTAAAGAAGAAATTGACGAACTAGAAGTTAGTGTAAAAGAACATCCAGAAGAAAGAAAGGCTCAAAAAGCACTAGCAAAAGCCATTATTACTTTCTTACATGGGGAAGATGAATACAATAAAGCATTAAATATTAGTGAATGTTTATTCTCAGACAAGATTTGGAGTTTAAAAGCTGATGAAATTATTTCTTCAATCAATGATGTACCAAGATTTGATGTAAGTGATAATACTAATTTAATTGATCTACTTGTCGATAATAAAATTGTTAGCAGCAAAAGAGAAGCAAGAGAAATGATTAGTGGAGGAGCAATAAGTATCAATAATACTAAATGTACAGACTTAGACAAAGTAATAACTAAGAGTGATGCTATTGAAGAAAAAGTATTACTTATCAAGAAGGGTAAGAAAAATTATTATTTAGGACTTATGTAAAGCATAAGTTCTTTTTTTCTAGCGATTTTCTAGTGCACTTTAACATATCATAAAACGTAACATATGAAAGAGGTGGTTTTATGAATATTGAAAATGATTATGTTACAGGTATAGATGAGGTTACACTATCAAATTCTTTAAATGCTTCTCTAATTTATTTAAAATTGAAGGTTGATGCTAATACAGTTATTCCTACTGACAACAATCTTATTATTTATGTCGATAAAAATTCAAAAACTAATCCTTCACAGGATAAAAAAACTTATATTTTTTCGCTTCCTTATACTTTCTCTTTAAATTCAGAATTTATTATCGATTGTAAAATAAATAATAATTTTTTATCTATGGTTTCTTATGTAAATATTAATGGTGAAATAACTGAGTTAGGATATCAACCAATTAATTTATTCGAAGGGACAAACTATATTTATACTAACTGTGATAATATTGGTATTGAACTTATTTATCCAGAAAATAACGATTTAAATAAGCGATATGTTTTTACATCATTGTATAATGAAATTAAAGAAGACGGTTTATATTATGATTATATTAAAAACTCCTTTACTAAAGATTTAAATGGTACAAATTTAAGTATCAATAACGTTAGTGCGAATTGTATAACTAATCCTAATAATAATTTTGGTATAGATAGTGATGGTAATATTGTAGCTAAAAGTTTAACTTTATCAGAAGGTGGTTCTACAGAGATAGATTATGATGAAATATTTGATAAAATATATCCAGTAGGTTCGATTTATTTATCTATAAATGATGTAAACCCTGGCACTATTTTTACTGGAGTTTGGGAACAATTTGCTATTGGTAGAACTTTAGTTGGTGTAGATAATGCTCAATCTGAATTTAATACAGTTTTAAAAACTGGAGGACATAAAGAATTACAAAGTCATAGTCATAATGCATCAATTGGATATGCTGGAGATCATCAACATACTGGTAATACTTTAGAAGTACAGTCTAATTTGCATACAACTACTTCTAGTGACTGTGCGAGAAACATTAATTCAAGTTATGACCATGCTGGTGTAACTATAACTAATGTAGCAGGGAATCATACTCATAGTATTTCTGTTACTAATAGTGGTAATGGAGATTCTGGTAATTTACAGCCATATGTTACATGTTATATTTGGAGAAGAACATCTTAATTATGTTCTTCTTTTTTTGGTGCGACACGCATGTGTTAAAACTAGGGCATGAAAGTTGCCTGTGGGCTTGGTAGTAGGAACCACTAGCCAATAGCAAGGGTGTCTATCGTGAGGTAGAATCTGAAGGAAGCTGGAGGCAAAATCTTGGCTCGACGGACAGAAATCACATACTAAGGCTGTATAAACTGGATGAGTTTGCAAAACAAAGTAAAGTCCAATACTACACGAGGTTTATATAGTAAATGTGGCGAGTAGATGAGATGAAAGTGTTAACACTTACCGTGTGAGGTCTTGATGATACGCTATCTAATATGTGATTATAAGATATATTAGAAAAGTAACCTATATAGAGATGTATAGCTGAACATCAAGAAGTCAGTTCTTGTCGTAGTAGTGATGAAGTATAGGAAACTATATGGAGCAAAGGACAAGACGTTAAATATTATCTGTTATGAAAAATGAAAGGTGTAATTAAAAGCCAGACAAGTCAAAAAAAGACTCTCACTTACGAGAGTATGCTGGAAGCAGAGGGTAGTAAGTAGCGGGTGATTTATACCATTTACGTGAAGTAGTAGCCATGAGATGTATATTTAACGAACCGCCGTATACCGAACGGTACGTACGGTGGTGTGAGAGGACGGCAGCTAGTCACTGCCTTCTACTCGATTGCTTTTATCATTTACCATTTTTGGCCAAGCACATAAAATATATTGGTGTAATATGTATGATAAATAATTATGTTAATATTAATAAAGAAATTGAAATTTTAAATAATAGGAAAGAAGATATTAATTTTGAATTAAACAATATTAATGAAATACTTAAATTTAAAATTAATACTAGGGATAAAATATCACAACATTTAAAGGAGTTAGTGGGAATAGAAAATAAGCTTTATTATCAAATTATTGTTTTAGGCAAGAATGTTACAGCTGCGGTAGACTATGTTTCTTTTCAATGTGATAAGGATGTTTCTACTATATGGAAAAGTTATTATCCTAATGTTAAGAAAAAAATAAAAGAATTAAATTCTCTAGCGCAATTCTAGTTCATCTTTTCATACTTTAAAATGGGTGATGAAAAATGAAAAAAATAGAATTAATAGATGCTAGAAAACGAAGAGAAAAACATTTTCTTCGAGAAGATGGCATCATAGAAGCATATGTTTATGATAAAGATATTCATTTTTGGAAAAATGGTAAATATGAAGAAATTGATAATTCGTTGATTGAAGAAAATGAAGAATTTTATAATGAACATAATGCTTTTAAATCAACTTTTAATAAACAAAATTTGTTAAAAGTTGAGATGGATAATAATTATTTGATAATTAATATTAATAATGGTAATAATTCTAATTTAAAAAAGATTAGAAATAATACTATTCAGATTAATAATGTTATCAATAATATTGATGTCGATTATAATTTAGAAGGAGAAAAAATAAAAGAATCAATTGTATTTAAGTCTAAAGAAGACGTATTAGATAAGATACTTTTTAATTTAGAAACTAATTTAGATTTAAAAATAGAAGATGGAAAAGTTTATGCTTATAAATTTGATAAAAATATTTTTACTATTGAAAAACCTTATATGATAGATAGTAATGGTGAAATTAATAATAATGCTTTTTATAAATTGTTTAATTTTCATAATAAAAAACGAATTGAATTAAATTTAGATTTAGATTGGCTTTTAGATGATTCTAGAAAGTATCCGGTTATAATTGACCCTACAATTACTAATAGTTCTTCAGAAAATAATGTATATGATACATTTATTTATGAAGGAGATAGTGGAACTGATCGCAATAGTTTAGATAAGTTAAAAGTAGGAGTTGATGCTAATAATACAATATTTAGAAGTTTACTTAAATTTGATTTGCCTACGATTGGAACTGGTAGTCAGATAATAGATGCATATGTTAATTTAATAGGTTATCCAGTTCCATATTCTGAACCTAGTAAAAATTATTCTTGCGTTGATGTTCATAAAGTTACTTCTGATTGGGATGAGACAACTGCTGATTGGAATTCTATGTATGATAAGTATAGTACGAGAATAGAAACATATGGTGATTATTATGAAAGTAAAGTTGAGGATTCAACAATTACTGATGTTGGATATAATATATTTAATATTACTAATTTAGTCAAAAAATGGTACTCTGGCGAACCTAATTATGGAATAATGTTAAAGTCTCATATAGAAACTCGTGAAATTAATGATGATGTATGTCGTTATTTTTCTAAAAATAATCAAGTTACTGGAAATAACCCAAAACCATTATTAGTTATTACTTATCGTAATGCTAATGGTTTAGAAGACTATATGACATATCAACAAATGCCATATGCTTTTGGTTTAACATACATTAATAATTATAATGGTAATTTAATATCATCTTTTGATATAATTTCAACTATTGGTGGTAAATTTCCTAGTAATGTTAGTATGTATTATAATACTAATGATGTCGTTTTAAATAATAATTATGGATATGGATTAGGTTATAAATTAAATTACCATCAAACAATAAAAGAAGTCACTATTGATGAAATAGAATATTTAGAATACTTAGATAGTGATGGTACTTTGCATTATTTTAGAAAAGATAATAATGATAATATGTATTATGATGAAGATAATTTACATTTAGTAATTGAAAAAATTGATAATTTATATAAAATGACTAATAAATATAGTGATAGTTTAGAATTTTCTATTGTCAATAATGTCGGTTATTTAACTAAAATTACTAATTCTAGTAATGATACTAATGTTATAGAATATGATTCATCTAATAGAATTATAAAAATAATGGATGCTAACAATAGTCAAATAAATATTAGTTATGATACTAATAAAATGACGTTTAGTACAACTAGTAAAACAGTTATAGTAAATTGTAATAGTGATTATCAAATGACTAGTCTTGTTAGAGATGGTTATGTAACTAGTATTAGTTATAATAATTTAAAATTAATTGAATATATTACTGATATAAATTCTTTAAAGAAAAAATATGAGTATTATGAAACTATACCTTATAGATTAAAGAAAATAACAGAATATGGACTTAATAATTCTATTGGAAAATTTGTAGATATAACTTATGGATTTAATGTAACATCATATAAAGACAATTTAGGAAGAAAAAACACTTATACATTTAATGATTTGGGAAATAATGTTGCTGTATCTAATTTAGATATTGGTGAAACATTAAAAGAAGCAATGGGAAAAAGAAATAGTTATGTAGATTTTAAAAATATTAGAAATTTGTTATTAGATACAGAATTATTAAATAAAACTGTTAAAAATTTTATAAATAATTCTAGTTTTGAAAGTAGCGATGATATTTTCTATGTTACGGGATTAACCAAAGAATTTTCTAGTGAAGTAGCTCATAGTGGTAGTAAATCTTTAAAATTAACTGGTAGTGGATATTTATTTAAAGCTTTTCCTGTTGATGAAAATAATTGCTATTATACTTTTAGTGGATATTATAAAGGTAGTGGTAAAGCTAAAATACATATTGAAATACATGATGAAAACACTTATATGTATGATTTTGATAGTGAAGAATTTGATTTAACAGATGAATTTGTAAGACATGATTTTACTGTTTATATACCTCAAAATTATATGCGTTCAGTTTATGTATATCTATATTTTACAGATGCAGTGGCTTATATAGATGATTTACAGTTGGAAAAGGGCGAAGTAGCTAATATTTATAATTTAATTGATAATGGTGATTTTTCTAATGGAATTTCAGGATGGTCTATAGCTAAAAGCAGCAGTGTAAATAGTATTAGTCCAAGTGTTCAGGTAGTTGAATTAGATACTGGACTTACAGCTTTAAAATTGAAACGTGATCCATACGTTTCGTATCAGTTAGTTAAAGAGTTTGATATTACTGGTAAAGCTGGCGATGTATATTTTTTATCTTTTTGGTACAAAAATGCTACAATGAACAATTATTATAATTCTGATTGGCCAGCAAATTGTTTAATTTCATTTAATTATACAAATCAGCCAGAAGATGAAGGTCATGGCTTTATTCCAGATTTTGAATTAAACTTTAATGAAGATGAATGGCAATATTTTTCTACAGTTTATTCTGCTGAATATGATTATGATAAAGTTATTTTTTCATTATTTGCTGAAAATATGGCAAACGAATTTTATATGACAAACTTTTTTATGACAAAGGACTTGAGTGTAATTTCATATAACTATGATGATAATGCAAATTTGACAAGTGTAAACGACTTAAATAATAAAGAATCAAAATTTAAATATGATGATAATAATCAACTTATAGAAGTAGCAACACCGCTAGGACATGAATTATCTTATGAATATGATAATCAAGTTAAAGATAGAGTCTTAAGTAGTATATCAGAAACCGGTATAGTTAACGAATTTAAATATGATAATTTTGGAAATCCAATAGTAATTAGAACTAAGGCTACTGGTGAAAATGAAGAATTAGCTGGTAAATATTTTATAAGATTGAAAGGAACACAAAAATATTTAGATGCTGATTATCCAAATAAAACATTAACTATGATTGAAAATAATTGTAGTAATGAAATATTTGAAGTTATAAAAGAAAATGATTATTATTTAATAAAATCAGTGTTAAATCCTAATTATTACTTAGGATATATTGATAATAAATTATCTTTAGTTAGATATATAAATCAAGCAAAATTTAATATTACTAAAAATACTAATAATGATTACTATATAAATATTTATAATGATTATACAAAATATTTGAAGTGGGAAAACAATGAATTAATATTTACGGAAATGAGTGGTAATGATGCAAACTTTGAATTTTATTTTCATAATTCAAGTAGTCCTTTATTTATTGAAAATACAGCTACTTATACAGAAGATGGTAAATTTATAAAAAGCATTACAAATTCTTTATTTAATACAACAGAATATGATATTAACTCTAATAACGGACTTATCAATAGTTTAAAAGATTCTTTAGGAAACACTATAAATTATACATATAATGATAAAGAACAGATTATAAAGATTGAAAAGGAAGGTAAAGTAATTAATTATTCTTATAATAATCAAAATTTATTGAATAAAATTACTAGTGGTAATAAAGACTATAATTTTACATATGATGATTTCTTAAAAACTAAATCTATTAAAATCGGGGATAATGTAACATTAATAACAAATGATTATGAAGATAATAATGGAAAGTTAATAAAATCTACTTATGGTAATGGTGATGTAATAGAGTTTAGTTATGATAACTTTGAAAGAATTAAGAAAATTAAAAAAGGAAATATAAATTACCACTATAAATATGATAGTTTTAATAATGTTGCTAAGATAGAAGAACGGGATAACTTAGATTATTTACTACATACTTATATTTATGATTATGATTTATCTCAAAGATTAGTAAATTATAGATATGATAATTTTAAATTAAATTATACATATGATGATGACAATAATTTGACTAAAAAAATATATAATTTAGGTAATATTACTAAAACTAAAGAATTTACTTATAATGAAGAACAAGCACTTAAAAAATCTATTATAGATGATGTAAAAGTTAATTATAATTATGATGCTTTAGGTAGATTAAGTAATAGAAGTTTAAATGATACTTATATAACAAAATATGATTATGTATCTAATGGTAATAGAACATCATTAATTCTAGATAGTATTACTAATGGTGATAATAAATACTCATATAAATATGATGCTTTATATAATATTACTCATGTTTATTATAATGATTCATTAATTAATAGATATTATTATGATAAATATAATCAATTAATTAAAGAAGATGATTATAGATTAAATAAAACATTTAAATATATTTATGATAGTGAAGGTAATATATTAAGTAAAAATACTTATGAATTTAGAACAAGTAATTTACTTGATAGTATAGTTTATGAATATAATAATAGTAATTGGGAAGATCAATTAACTAAATATGATGGAATTAATATTACATATGATGGTATTGGTAATCCAGTTACTATTGGAAATACTAATCTTACTTGGATTAATGGTAGAACTTTACAAAAGTATGAAGATACTTCAAATAATTTAGTTGTTAACTATGAATATAATAAAAAAGGTATTAGAACTAGTAAAACTGTTAATGATGTAAAAACTAACTATTATTTAGAAAATAAAAATATTATATTTGAACAAACTGGTACAAATATGATATACTATTTACGAGATAGTAATAGTAAATTGATAGGACTAAAGTATAATGATAATTTATATTATTATCTAAAAAATGCTCAAGATGATATTATAGGATTACTAGATAGTAATTATAATTTAGTAGCAGAATATCTATATGATTCATGGGGTAATGTTATAAGCATTAAGGATAATTTAGGTAATGAAATAATTGATACATCTAATATTGCTTATATAAATCCATTTAGATATAGATCATATTATTATGATAGTGAAACTAAATTATATTATCTAAATTCTAGATATTATAATCCAGCATGGGGTAGATTTATTAATGCAGATGGTATTATTAATGCGGATAGATGGGCATTAGGATATAATTTATATTTATATTGTAAGAATAATCCAGTAGGTTATAGTGACAGTAATGGAAATAAGACTAAATTTTCGGATTATTTAAAATCAATAGTTAATATAGCTGTTATGCCTGTAAATTTATTAGCAAAAGCAAGCAACTATATAGTTTCTAGGATTACGTGGCCTTACGCACCTAATGCATCTGATATGCTTAAAGAGTCTATTACGGGAGGAAATTTAGACGAGGAAACTGAAGAACGATTAATAACAGATATAAAGAAATCAGATTTGTTCCACGATATACTGGAAAATAATAAGCCTGGAAGTACGCACAAAACTGGATATTCTAGTGGAACTGCTTCTTTTTCTGGATATACTGATTTGAGACTAGGGGTAGGAAAGTTTAACTATGAACTTGAGTGGACAAAATCTAAATTTTCTGTAGCAGGTAAAGAAACATGGGAAGTGCAGGTTCATATATGGGATAATTATAATTATGATAAAGAAACTTCAAATTATGATAGTTTTGCCGGAATTCTTAATTATTATGGCTTAATTATGCAAAATACTAATGTATTTACTCCGTATGAATGGCATTTAAATTTTATGTATGTTTATGTAGTGGATTAATAAATTATAAATTATTTTTAAGAAAGGTAGTTAATATTGAAAAAAAATATTAAAATTATATCTATATTATTAACAATTATATTTATGCTTATGCTAATTCCTTTTATTGTTTTTTCTTTTATCTTCTTATCTTCAGAAGTTGATCGTTTAGAAATTGCAGATAGATATAAAGAAACATATAATATAGATTTTGAAACCCCAAAAACGTTAGAACAAATTTTTATTGAAGGGCTAAGAGATGCAACTTATTTAAATAAACTTACATATGACGAAGAAACTTATAAAAAAATGTTAGAGTGTGATTATGTTATAAAAATAAATAAGAGAGTTGTTCAGAAATTAATAGATAAAGAAATTATGCATCTTTTTGAGAAAAACGAGAATGCCGAAATATTTGAAAAAATAAGTAGCAATATTATAAAAAATGAAAATAATTATTATGCTTATTTAGAAAAACCAGGTTTTTATCATGAATTATTTTTATATGATGTAGATGAATATACTATTTATATTTTAACTTTAACTTTTTAAATAATTTATTGGATTTAATTAAAGTCATAAATGTATATATAATATGGATTTTGAAGTACTAGAAATTTTTTGATAGATTTTTATTGAACGTTAAGAATTAAATAAACTTGTGTAGGAGGAATAACATGGGATCAGTTCAAATAGAAAAGTTTAAAGCAAAAAATTGGCAGATAGGAGATACATTTGCAATAAAGATTAAGCATGAAAATCCATTTTATAATGGAAAGTATTTAATATTAATAAAAGGAAATTATTATTGGAATAATGGTTATGATAGATTACAAACTTTTTTGTTAAAACTAACTAAAGATAATACAATTCCTAAAAGTTTAAATGAAATTAATAGTTTAGAATTTATTAAAACAGGATATATTCATTTTATTGAAAGATTTAGTTCTCGCTCTGTGGGGATGGAAAATTATGATATGGTGTTGGAAAGATGTAAAAATTTAAAATTTTATCCAGATGAATATAACTATTTATATATGTATGATGTTACCTATTTAGTAGATTGTCGAAAAAAGTATGATGATTTAATTTATCTAGGCAATTATGATATTGATTATCCACAAGATGAATTTCCGCCAGTATGTATTACGTATAGAAAATCTATAGTTTTTATAGATGATTTAGTAGAAGATGCTATTAATAAATATGAAGATTTTAATTTAAAAAAGAGTAAAATTTATAAAGAAGATAGAGAAAAAGTAGAACAAAGAGCAAAATTATATTCTAAAATACATCAAGAAGTTTTAAATGATACATATAAACCATAATTTATTTGAATAAGAATTGGGAATCCAATTCTTATTCTATTTTATAAAGGAGGTGTGATAAATGACTATAACAGTGTCAGTGGTGGTAATGGTAGTAGCATATGTGTGTGGAGCAATAACAAAGTTATTAATTGATAATATACCAGATAGATATATTCCAATTCAAAATGTAATAGTAGGGATACTTAGTGGTGTAATATGTTTTTTTGTTGGATTAGAAGAAAATATACTAGATGCTATAATAATATGTTTGATGTCAGCGTTGAGTGCTGGGGGAGTATCAGATTTAATTAAGACAAAGAAAACTGTAAATATAGATGAAATAACTTGAATTTAAAAATGATTATTGATATATTGTAATTATGTATTACTGATGGAAGTGGAACTATGAAATTATTAGACAAACAAAAATATGAAAATTGGCAAGTTGGAGATACTTTTGCATTAAAATTAGATAATAGATATTTAATATTGGTACTGTATGAATGTCCTTATGAAACTAGTTGTGATATTAGATGCAAATTTAGAGCCAAAATAACTAAAGATGAACATTTACCTAAAACTAAAGAAGAAATAGATGCTTTAGAATTCATAAAAATTAAATATAGACATTTTTACACTAGGTATCTACCAATAAAGGCTGATGAAAATTACGAAGATGGGGTAATAAGACAAAAAGATAGAAAATTTTATCCTGATGAATTTAATTATCTATATTATTATATATTTGAAGTAGTAGTATTGAAAAGAAGTAGTGTATATAAAGAATTAGTTTATTTAGGTAATTTTGATATAAAGTTACCTAAAGATGATTACAGAAGTGCAGATGGTGATGAAAGATTATTCTTTTTAAAAGAATTAAAAGATGAATTATATAAATGTTATAACAAATATAATTTAAGAAAAAGTAATATTTATGAAAAAGAGTCAATGACTGAGATTAAGAAAAATGCTTTAATTATGGTTAATGCAGAAATAGTTAAACCAACTATCGAAGAACTTCGAAAAATGTATGGACATATTATAAAAAAAGAAAAGAAGAAAAAGAAAGATATATTAACAAAAGTAAAATAACTATTAAACTATTTTACTAGGCGATTAAACTAAACAAAAAAAACTTCTTTCATACATTATGAGTGAAAGGAGTTTTCTTTATGTATCCAAGATTTAATAGAAATCCAAGGTTTGATAATCAAGATAGATTTGTTTTCCCTTTTTTAACAGGAGCGTTAGTGGGAGGAGCAGCAGTAGGGCTTACAAGACCTAGACCAATTTATAATGTAGCACCATATCCATACCCACCATATCCATATCCACCATACCCACCACGTCCATATCCAGGACCATATTACAGCAGTAGTTATAGTTATTATCAACCATATTAATAACTTTTCTTAAGTAGACTCAATATTATACCTAAGAATAAAAAGTAGATAATAATAGTTGTGCCACCATAGGATAGGAATGGAAGGGGTATACCAATAATAGGGAGTAATCCCAAATTCATGCCAATATTAATTATTTGTTGGAAGAAAAAAATACTAATAAAACTAATTAAAACTAGTTTTATTTTTTTATTCTTTTGTTTTAAATATTGATTAATTAAAAATAAATCAATTAGTAAGTAGCATAAGAGAATTAAAAAGCCAGTGATAATACCAAAGTTACCAATGGTAAAGGCAAAGATAAAATCAGTTGGGGCTTCCGGTATGTATAATGATATTTTATTTAAGCCTGTACCAAAAAGGGAAGCAGATCCAATTACGATGAGAGCATTTTCTAATTGATAACTTGATTCAGTTTGGAAGGTTATAAGACGTTCAATTCGGTAGAAAAAACTGGTGCCAATTAGATTAATTAAAAGATCTCGATTATAAATATAAAGTACTATAAAAGTACCACCAAGTAAGAGGATTATTCCAGTAAGTATCAAAAACCAATATTTTTTTATGGGAGCAAAGAAAAGAATAGTTATAGCACTTAAAAGATAAAAGATAATAGCTCCAGTGTCAGGTTCTAAAAACACTAAAATTGAAGGAATGATGGTAAGAATTGCTACTTTTAAAATAAGCTTAAAGTCAGGTTTACTTCGGGATGCTATATCACTTAAATATAAAATTAAAGTAAGTTTAGTGAGTTCACTAGGTTGGAAAGAAAGTATGCCAAAGTTAAACCAAGCTCTTGCTCCATTAGTCTCTTTTCCCAAGAATAAAACAAGAACTAATAAAATAATCGACAACCAATAATAATACTTAGAGTATTTTAAAATGGTATGGATATTTACTTTGCTAATTATAAATAAAATTAGAAACCCAGCGATGTACCAAATTACTTGCTTTATTAAGTTTTTTTCATAAAGGTCACTTAGTAATTTGGCATTTTGCATATCCATAAAACTGATAATCATAATTATTAAAAGTGGTATAAATAATAGTAATGGGCTGTTTATAACTTTTTTCATACTTTTAGTATGTGTTTATTTTCTAAATTTATCATACAATATAGTGAGGTGGAATAGATGGAAAAGCCAAGAGTATATGCTAATCCTATAAATAAAAAAATAGATAATGTACAAGATCTATTTCGAAGTGATAAGGATAGTAGGAGTATAAATCCAGTTGATGTAAATAAAAAGATTAATGAAATATTTGCATCGCGAAATCATGTTTATAAAAGTAAAGTAAGAATTACATTAAAAGATGCAGTAGTAGAAAAAGAAATAGTTGGTAAAACCAATATAAATTTATTAACTCTAGATGGGGATTTAATTAGAATAACAGATATTTTAGATATTGAAAGAATATAAAAAAGTATATCTTAGAGAATTTCTTCGATATACTTTTTTAGTTGTTTAGCATTTTTACCAAATATAATTTTTAATTGATTGTCAATTTCGACGATTCCTTTAGCCCCAAGTTTTTGAATAGCATCTTTGTTAGCAAGAGAAACATCTTTTAAGATTACTTTAAATCTTGACATATTACATTCGGCATTGACGATATTATCTTTACCACCTAGGTAGGTAATTAATTTATTTGCTTCAATATTAAAATCTCTTTTAGATAGTTTTACTATAACTAAAGATATTATTATCAAAACTACAGCTATAATTATATATTGCAATATTTGCATTCGTATCACCTTAATTAATTATACTATAAATCTAAAAAAAATAATAGATGTAAAATATTAGATTGGTGGTTGATAAAAAATATTGTATGTATTTTTTTATAATATATACTAAAATTGACAAATGATACATTTAGTTGTATTATTTAGTCACAGAAGCGATGATGCTTTGTGGTTCGTGGTATCATGGATGAAACTGAGACCTTTACGGTCGTAACGGCTATATGCCGAATCACTGTGATTTTAGCAGTCGTATGGATATTACTTTATGTAGTATTCAATTTTTTTTGTTAAAAATCTTATGATTTCATTGTCTATTTTTTCTAATGTTTTTGCATTACAGTAATATTTAATATTATCTTTAAATATTTTTTCGTAGTTTCTCAAAATTTTTTTACATATAAACTTCATATTATATCTATTAATATTTTTTATTTTAAAATATTTTTTAAATATCTAGTTGCTTTTATTGTTAATAATTGAATATTTTTATCATTTAAAACTGTATTGTGATATTTATTTAATAGCCTTTTTACGGATATGCTTCGCATTTGATCTAATAATGCAATCGAATCAGTTTGATCTATGTATACAAGATTTTGATATCTAAGTTCTAAGTAATTTCTTGAGTTAAAGTCATTAAGAGTTTTAAAATGTTTTTCTTTAGGGCTTGTTAGGGGTATACAAAATATCATATTTTTAACGCCGGGCATTGTAAAAATTATTCCTAAATGAATTATTATTAATTTCAGATCCTTTATTGCCACTAAAATCTATATTATATATCTCTCCATTTACCATAAAACCTCCCAAATATATAAAAAGGAAACCCCATACAATAGAGTTTCCAATAACTAGAATAGACTGATATGTTCCTCGATATTAATCTTCACAATGCTATTCATCGATGAAATTATTTGGTTGACTAACGTGTTCCTCGATATTAATCTTCACAATGCAACCAATTACATAATTTCTTACGTGGGTATAATATACCACACTTTAATTGGAAAGTCAAAGATATTGACTTTCATTTTCTATTATATGTAAAAATTGTTTGTATAATACCATTTTTCAATTTAATGTCTACAGTCAACTATTTCGGATAATACTCGCGTATATAATATAACAAATTACCTTTTGATTTTCAACTTGTTTTATCTAATATTTTAATTTATTTAAATGTTCTTAGTTGACACTTATTTTTAGATTATTCATAAATTATTAATGAAAGTACATGAAAGGGTGAAAGTTTATGAATAATCAAAATTCAAACAGCAATGGAAATTGCATTAATGAAATACTATGTGTCATTTTAGTATTACAAGAAAATGCATGTCCAGATAACTGTTTACAAACTTGCGATAGACCAGTGCTTGGTGGAGGAACTAATTGTATAGTATGTAATACAAGACCAGTAATGCTTTATACTTGTTGTGGAAATGGAGTACCTTGGAGTATGCCAATTACTAAGGATTCAACAATAAGTTGTGCTGGTTCTGATGTTAGTGCTACTTGCTCAAATGTATTTAGGGTAGAAAAAATTGAAGGTAACTGCTGCACATTTAGAGTTCTTGCTGATAATACTGATCCAACAAGTTTATATCCATATGTTGCTACTAATGTATTCTTCACAATGGATTGCAGCTGTCTTTGTAGTATAAGATGTCTATCAGACACATTTGTAGATTGCGTTTGCTAAATAGAGTAAAAGCCACAGTTAGTGGTTTTTATTTTGAAATAAAAGTCATACTATTAACAGAAAGTAAAGTGAATTGTATTGACAAGATTTAATTCGAGTTACGTAGTTTCGCAGAATTAAATCCCGGGTACAAGCCCCGCTGCTTGTGGCGGGATATATAAATTGATATAATAAGAACCGTGATGTGAAATGAGTAAACTACAAGGAAGGTCGCATAATAAAAC
>CALVVH010000028.1 GCA_944363805.1 uncultured Bacilli bacterium | reverse complement strand
CACCCCGGTGACATATTATATAACTTTGAGACATTTTCGCAAGTTAACACTTAAGACATTATCACAAATTAATCATACAAGTGATACAACATGGCCACAGGATGGTTACACTTTTAATGAAATGTTATCGAGATGTGAAAATGGTGGAGTACTTACCTGGGATGATGAAACCCAAAAAGTGTTATTGCAAACAAATGCTAGTGATAAGTGTTATGTGTATTTTGATAAAGAACCAGATATTGTTTATTTAGCAGAGTATATTAAAGGGTTATATACAGCAGATGGAGTAAACGGATTATACTTACATGATGGAGCAGGTTCATACACTAATGCCAATCAAGAAGCCGGAGATAACTCATACAGATTTAGCGGAGCAAATCCAAATAATTATGTGTGCTTTGGGTCAGATGAAGGAACGTGTCCGGCAGATAACATATATAGAATCATCGGAGTTTTGGGGAAGAAGTAAAATTAATTAAGGCAGATTATGCAAATAGTAATTTATTAGGAACAAATGGAGATTATAATGGAGCATATTCATATAGTACGAGTAATTACAAAGGAAGTATGACAACAAGTAATATAGCAAGTTATTACTGGAATAGAAATGTAAGTAACACATGGAGTGAAAGCCAATTAAATACAGTGAACTTGAATATTAACTACTTGAATAATATAGGAAGTACATGGTCAAGTAAGATAGCAAATCACCAATGGCACGTAGGAGGAAATACACGTGCAAATATAATGCAAAGCGCAACCCCAAAAACAGCATATACAAACGAAATAATAAGTCCAGCCGAATTAACAACATATACTGCAAAAATAGGCTTAATGTATGTATCAGATTATGGATATGCAGTAAGTCCAGATAACTGGAATACAACAATAGATAATTATGGCAATGATACAAATAGAAATAATAACTGGGTGTTTATGGGGTTATCCGAATGGACAATTACTCGCATGTCGGACCTTACGGGTGGTGCGTTCAGTGTGAACACCACTGGTGATATGACCTTCGACATAGGGTGGGACACCCATTTTGCTGTTCGCTCGTCCTTCTATCTGGAATCTAGCGTAACCTATGTTAGCGGATCCGGCACCGCCACAGATCCGTTCAGAATAACTTAATACTGGACAGTTTTAGGAAAATATGGTAAAAATCGGTTAAAAATAGATGTAAAATCCGTCCGATAGTAAATCCACAGATTAATGATGATGAATCTGTGGATTTTATACATGCTAAAAACAAGTAACATAATTACTTAAAAAATAAATTGAGATAAAGTAATACTAAGTGTCATAAAGAGTAAAAGTAACAGGTAACCTGAACTTTTTGATGGAATTAACAGCCATTTTAAATAACATTAAACCGGCTCTAAATCTAGAAATAACCCGATAGGTATTGTTAGTTTTAGTATTTCTACGAGTAATAGTAATACCTAAATCTTTGTAACATCTGGGATTTTTAGATATACCAGTACCAAGACAAGTAAGATAAAGATTGGCAATACAAACTAAAGAATATAGATTATCAAAAGCATGAAGGTTTTTATGCCAGATTCTTCAAGATAAAAGCCATTAGTTTTTTGAGATTTAAATAAGAATTCGATACTACCAAAACGATAACCATAATACATTTTAGCAAGTTTAGGATTACCATTAGTAATAAGTAGCCAAGATTCTTTGTGACCTTTGCTTTTACAATAAGCTAGATTAAAAATATATTTTTTTCTAATGCCTTAAACTAATAGTATAAAATAGTAATTTGATAGATATAAGTAACTGTGGTAGATTTTGACACAGTAATTTCATTTTACTAATTATGGTAAAAATGGTATAATAATTGTACTTGAGGAGGTAACTTTATGAAAGTAATTTTGCTTAAAGATGTTAAAGGTAAAGGAAAAAAGGATGCCATACTTGATGTAAGTGATGGATATGCTAATAACTTTTTAATTAAAAATGGTTTAGCGGTTCCATATACGAAAAGAAGTAAAGAAATATTAGATCAAGAAATTGATGTAAGAGAAAAGAATGAACAAAAATTAGTGGACGAATATAATGAAATTAAAAATAAATTAAATGATAAAGTAATTGAATTTAAAGTTAAAACTGGTAAGGATGATAAAGTATTTGGTACTGTTTCAAGTAAACAAATTAGTGATAAGTTGAAAGAAATGGGATATAAAATAGATAAGAAATGTATTAAAATAAATGATGCAATTAGTACACTTGGTATTACTAATGTTGAAGTAGAGTTGCATAAAAAAGTAAAATTTAATTTAAGAATTAGTTTAGTAAAATAAATAAGGAGGGCTTATGGCAAGAAAGATGCCTCAGAATCTGGAAGCAGAAATGAGTGTTTTGGGTGTTGCTTTTATCAATGAATATGATGTTAATAAAATAGTTGAAGAAGTAACAGTTGATATGTTTTTTGATGAACGAAATAGGCATATATTTAATGCCATAAAGAACTTACATGATGAAAAGATTCCAATTGATATAACAACAATCAAAAATGAACTTGATAAAGACAAAAAGTTAAATAGTGTTGGTTTAGATTATTTATCGGAAGTAATCGATTCAGTAGTAACTAGTGCAAATTTGGATTTTTATATTAAGATTGTTAAAGATTATGCAGTAAGAAGAAATTTAATTGAAACTGCAACAGACATAATCAATAATACCTATGATGATGAAGATGTAACTAGTTTGCTTGATAATGCGGAAAAAAATATTTTAAATGTAGTAAGAGCAAGAACTGTTGGAGATTTTGTTCCGATTCAAGAAATACTTAGAAGAGCTCAGACAAAGTTAGAAAAGCTAGCTAAAAATAAGAGAAGTATTACGGGACTAGAAACTGGTTTTCCAGATTTTGATAAGATTACAACTGGATTACAAGGGGGCGAAATGATTATTTTGGCGGCGCGTCCTGGTATGGGAAAAACTGCTCTAGCTTTAAATATGGCAAGTTATGCAGCGATGCATACTAAAAAGGCTGTTGCAATATTTAACTTAGAAATGTCTGCAGATATGTTAATTAATCGTATGATTGCTTCTATTGGTCAAATTGATTCATATAAATTACAAACTGGTAATATGCAAGAAAAGGATTGGAAGAGATATAATGAAGCGATGAGTCAACTTGCCGATACTAATATTTATATTGAAGATAATGCTGGAGTTACTTCACAAGAAATTAGAGCTAAGTGTCGAAGACTAGCTAATAGTGAAACGGGGTTAGGTTTAGTTGTTATCGACTATTTACAACTTGTTAGTAGTGGTAGCAGAAGAGTTGAATCGAGACAAGTCGAAGTATCGGAAATATCTCGTGCTTTAAAAACTATGGCGTTGGAACTTGATGTGCCAGTAATTGCCTTATCACAATTATCACGGAGTGCAGAAAAAAGGGAAAGCAATCAACCAATGTTGGCAGACTTGCGGGAATCAGGTTCTTTGGAACAAGATGCCGATATGGTATTATTTATAAATAGAAAAGATTATTATGAAAAGGCTAAGGATTTTAATCAAAAAATTGTGCCAGCAGAACTTATTATTGCTAAACATCGTAAAGGTGGCTTGGGAACAGTTAATTTATTATTTGAACTTAATATGCTTAGTTTTAAGAGTCAATTGAAAGTAAATGGAGATGAACAATGAAAACAAGAGATATAATTATAACGTGTGTTTTGTCTGTAATTGTTGTTGTATTATATTTTGTAGATAGAAATACTAAAGCAGAACTTAATTATGCAGATACTGCTTATCAAGTATATTTAAATGGAGAAGTAATTGGATTACTAGAAGATTCGGATGCACTATATTCTTTAATCAATGACGAACAACAAGAAATAAAGAGAAAATATAATGTTGATAGTGTGTATCCTCCGAATGTTTTTAAGATTGTCGAAGTAAATACATATAATGAGGATTATTCGACAGTTACGGATATATATAATATGATTGAAAATCGGGATGATTTTACTGTTAAAGGGTACGAAATAACTATTAAATATGATGAAGATGATTATTATGAAGAAGAAGAGGTTCCAGATAATTATACTATCAATGTTTTAGATAAAACGGTTTTTGAAGATGCAATCAAAAGATATATTTTAGCGTTTGTTACTGAAGATGATTTTAATACATATCTAACAGGCCAAATTCAAGATTTAACAGATATTGGAGAAATAATAAATAATATGTATTTTCAAGAAACGATAACTATTAAAGAAGCTTATATTAGTGTCAATGAAAAAATATATACTGATGCTTCTGAGTTGTCGCAATTATTATTGTTTGGGCCAGATGCTGAAATGGACAGTTATACAGTCCAAGCTGGTGATGATATTGAAAGCATTAGCGACGAATATAAATTAAATCCACAAGAATTTTTGATTGCAAATCCAAATTATCGAAGTCAAGATGTGATGTTGCGAATTGGGGATGTGGTAAATGTTACTTTGCTAGATCCAATAATAACATTTGTTTATAATGTCTATAGAATTGAAGAATCTGTTCAACCGTTTTCAACACAAACTGTTGTTGACTCGACGAAGGATCGTGGATATTCTGAGATTACGCAAGCTGGAGTTACCGGTCTTACACTAAATCATGAAACATTTACAGTTACCAATGGTGAACAATCTTCAGAAATTGAAATTATTGATTCAGTCAAAATAAGAGATGTTGTAGATCAAATAACAACGGTAGGACCTACATATTCTTCGGGAGTGTCTGGTTCTTATGTCAATATTCCAGGTGACTGGGGTTGGCCAACTAATAGCCCATATGTTATTACGAGTAGATATAGTATGCGTTGGGGACGTTTGCATGAAGGTATCGATATTTCTGGTACGGGATATGGTTCACCAATTTATGCTATTGCTGATGGTGTAGTAACAAATGTTTCGCCAGCGTGTTCATCATGTTATCAATGGTCAAATGGTAATTATGTGGTTGTAAGACACGACAATAATATTTATTCTGCATATCTTCACTTGAGTGATTTCAATGTCAGAGAAGGCGATACAGTTAGAAAAGGTCAAGTTATTGCCTTTATGGGTGACAGTGGTTTTGTTACCGGAACCCACTTGCATCTAGGTATTTATATAGGGGAACCATTTGCTGGTGGAAGTGCTCGATCAGTAAATCCACTTACCTCAATTTATAGTGGGTTATAATGAGAGTAGCGGTTTTATCTAGTGGTTCTAAGGGAAATGTTACTTACTTAGAAACTACTACTAAAAGATTTTTACTAGATGCAGGAAGAAATTATAAATATATAAATGATGCTTTAGCTAGTATTGGAGTAGATATAAAGACAATCGATTATGTAATTATTAGTCATGAACATACTGATCACATATCTGCTCTTAAGACTTTACTATCTAAGACGCAGGCAACAGTTATAATTACAGAAAAAATGTTGTATGCCATAGAAGATTTGAATGATTATCCTCACATAATTGTATGTGAGGATGAGTTGTGTCTTGATGGAGTTAAAATAGTATCTTTTAAATCGAGTCACGATGCGATTGATTCACGTAATTTTGTTATTGAAGAAGATGGAATAAAGATTGGGTATATAACTGATACTGGATATGTAAATACGAAAAATTTTAAATATTTGAAAAATTTAGATGTGTATTTGTTTGAAAGTAATCATGATGTAGAATTGTTACAACACGGACCATATCCAGCATGGCTTAAAAAAAGAGTTTTAAGTGATGATGGTCACTTGTCAAATAAGGCTGCAGCCTTTTATCTTACGAAACTTATAGGGGATAAAACTAAAGAAATTGTTTTAATCCATTTAAGTGAGACAAATAATCTAGAGGATATTGCTATGGAAACAATCAATAATACATTTATGGAATATGGAATAGATTTTCATAATATTATATGTGCTAGGCAAAATGAAATAACGAAAGTGATTGAAGTATGATAAAGATATTGTGTGTTGGTAAGATTAAAGAAAAGTATCTTAAAGAATTAATTGAAGATTATCAAAAGAGAATAAGTAAATATATGAAAATTGAAATAGTTGAGTTAAAAGATGATCTTGTCTATGAAAAGGAAGTTATAAGCTTGCTCAATGCTATTAATTCTAAAGAATACAATGTAGCTTTGGACTTACGAGGGGAGAAATTTACGAGTGAAGAATTAGCTTCGTTTGTTGATAAAACATTAGTTATCAACAGTAATATTACTTTTATAATTGGGCCTTCAAATGGATTGAATGAAAAAATACTCAGTAAATGTAATAAAGTTATCAGTTTTTCAGATTTAACTTTTCCACATGGTTTATTTAGAGGTATGTTGCTTGAACAAATATATCGAGCATTTAAAATAATACACAATGAGTCTTATCATAAGTAGGTGAAGTATGGAATTAGAAGATTTAAAAAAATGTAAATATGGGTTAACTCATAGTGGGATATTTCATGCTGATGATGTTTTTGCAACGGCTTTTATTAAGTTAATAAATCCGGAGATAGAAATAATTAGAAGCAATGATGTTCCAGAAAGTTTTGAAGGGGTTGTTTATGATGTGGGGTTAGGAGAGTTTGACCACCATAATGATACAGAATGTCGGGATAATGGTATTCCCTATGCAGCATTTGGAAAACTATGGCGGAGGTTTGCTCCAGAAGTTTATGGAGATTATGTTTATAAAAAGGTTGATAAAAGTTTAATTGAAACTTTGGATTTATCAGATAATACGGGAAAACCCGATTCATTGTGTCTTGCTATTTCAGTTTTTAATCCTTTAGGAAACGGTGATGGTAATGAAGAATTTGCTGAGGCAGTATTGTTTGCTCAAAAAATTTTAAGTAAGTTGATAAAAAAAGAACAAGCATATTTGGAAGAAGAAAAATTAGTTAAGGAAATATATAATAAGTCAGAAAATAAAGAGATAATTATTTTGAATAGATATTTGCATTTTAAAGACACATTGCCGGAGACTGATGCGATATACGTAATTTATCCATCTAATCGTGGGGGATATGTGGCGCAAGGCGTGACAGTTAGATCAGATTCGATTGAACTAAAAAAGCCTTTTCCGGAGAAATGGGTTACGATGTTACCTAGTTATTTAAGATTTTGTCATAAAAGTCGCTTTTTAATTGCGGGAGATACGTTGGATGGTATAGTTAAGGCTTGCAATGCAGCTTTGAAGGAGGAAGAAAATGGTCGGTAATGATTGGGATGAAAAACTGCAAGTAATATGGAATAGTCCAGGTTTTCAAAATTTTTATAAGATGATTATGGCGGAATATGATAAAAAAGTGATTTATCCTCCGAAAGATTATATATTTAATGCTTTAAAATTGACTAGTTATAAAGATACCAAGGTGGTTATAGTAGGGCAAGATCCTTATCATGGGGAACATCAAGCGCATGGGCTTTCATTTAGTGTGCAAAAGGGAGTAAAATTGCCTCCGTCATTACAAAATATTTATAAAGAATTAGAAAGCGATTTGGGGATACCTCCCCGAGTTGATGGTGATTTGACAGGATGGGCTAAACAGGGAGTGTTAATGTTAAATGCTGTTTTGACGGTGGAAAAAGATAAAGCGGCAAGTCATAGAAATCTTGGTTGGGAACCAATGACTGATTATATAATAAAATTACTCAATAAAAAAGATGAACCAGTAGTGTTCATCTTGTGGGGAAATTTTGCAAAAGACAAGGCTAAATTAATTACTAACCCTAATCATTATATAATTATTAGTCCTCATCCATCACCCTTTTCAGCGTATTCAGGATTCTTTGGTAGTAAACCATTTTCCAAAACTAATGATTTTTTAGTTAGTAAAAATATGAAGCCAATCGATTGGTCGCTATAGTTTGAAGTCATCAATGACAGCATCTTGCATGTTTTTACCATCAAAGAATGGTTTAATTTTGTAACGATGGATTTTAGCAACAATGTTCGACGGAAATTTACGAATTAATTGGTTAAGTTCCGTCGTATTTTTATTGTAGTAATTTTTACAAGATATCAAGTTTTCATTGATTACATTAACTTCTTTTAAGTCGCTATTAAATTCTTTAGTATTAAGTTCTTCAAAATCATTTTTAACTTCTAAAATAATATTCATAGCTTCTGTTAATTTTCTGTCAAGCTCGTAGTTACTAATTCGTTTATCTTTTAAATCAATATAGTCTTTTAGATAGTCTTTTTTAGTAACAACTTTTTTGATAGCAAGATTCATTTTAGCTATTAAGTCATATTTTTGGCGGAGGCTTTCATCGATTATTCCTTCGGCTTTTTCTATTTTAATTTTATAATTGACTAAATTGTTATAAGTTATTACATAGAAAATTGCAATAGTTCCTAAAATAATTATAAGTAGTAATATTATACTTGTTATCATTTAATCACCGTAAATATTATAACACGTATATTTAATGGTTAAAAGGGCTTTACTTGTTAAGTTGTAAATAATTTGGTAAAATATGTATATGTTAAGGGATGATGTAGCATGAAAAAGAACTCATTTGTTGAGGGTACAATAATTGCAACTTTGGCAATTGTTTTTACTAAAATTTTAGGAATGCTTTACGTAATTCCTTTTTATTCAATAATTGGTTCACAAGGTAGTTCTTTATATAGTTATGCTTATAATATTTATATGATTTTTTTAAGTATTTCTTCAGCAGGTATTCCAACGGCGATGAGTAAAATTGTCAGTGAATATGAGTCGCAAGGGATGCGTGAGGCAAAAGTTAGATCTTTTAAAATTGGAATATTTATTGTAAGTATTTTATCGGCATTATGTTTCTTGGTTTTGATTTTCTTTTCGGAGACGATTGCTAAACTTATTGTGGGAGATATGACTGGTGGTAATACGCTTGAAGATATTACTTTAGTTATATTTGTTGTATCATTTGCTGTGTTAATTATTCCTTTTTTAAGTGTGGCTCGGGGATATTTACAAGGACATAAATATATAAAACCTTCATCGATGAGTCAAATGATAGAACAAGTAGTTAGAATTTTAGTTATTATTTTTGGAAGTTTCTTTATAATTAAAATTTTACATAAATCTGTTTCTTTTGGTGTAGCTGTAGCTGTTGCTGGGGCATTTGTCGGTGGAATAGCAGCGATAATTTATATTGGTAGAAAGATTTTTGCACATAAGAAAGAGTTAAGTTTAGATAAAAAGTTAGAAAGAGATGCAATATCAAGTAAAGAGATATTAAAAAAGATATGTTCTTATGCTATACCATTTGTAATTATCAATTTGACAGTAAATATATATAATACAGTTGATATGTCCCTTATTATTAGAACCCTTTCTAGTATTGGTTATAGTGGGGCTGATGCTGAGTTTGTTGCGGGTGTTATTACAACATGGGGTTATAAATTAAATATGATAGTAACTGCTGTTGCTACTGGATTAACTGTCAGTTTAATACCTAATATCGTATCGGCATATACTTTGAAAAAATATGACAAAGTTAATAAAATATTTAATAAGGCTTTACAAATAATTTTATTTATTTCCATACCAGCAGCTTTTGGTTTATCTTTCTTATCATATCCTGTTTGGAATGTATTTTATGGAATAGATCAATATGGTCCAACAGTCTTTAAATTAAGTATAATAACGGCGATATTTTGTAATTTCTATTTGATTGCTATTCAAACTGCTCAAAGTATCAATAAGTATAAAATCGTCTATATTGCTGTAATTACAGGATTTTTAACTAATGCTTTAATGGATGTGCCTTTAATGTTACTTTGTAATAAAATAGGTTTACCACCATATTATGGAGCTTCATTTGCTACTATTTTAGGATATACAATTGCAATAGTAATTGTTTTAGCATCTATGAAAAAGATTAAAGAAATAAATTATAGTGAAACTTGGAAAATGTTATTTAAGACTATCGGAGCATTAGCTGTAATGTTAGTAGTGCTTTCCTTATTAAATATTGTTTATCCATTCCATACTTCAACAAAGATGTGGTCAATAATTGACATTGCTATATATGCTTTAGTTGGGGCAACTATTTATCTATTCTTAATGTATAAGATGGGTATTATCCAAGATTTGTTTGGGCAAAAGATAATAAATAAAATCTTAAAGATAATAACTTTAGGACATTATAAAGCAAAGGAGACTCATGATGATACTGAAGAAGATTGATGAAAAAACTTATGAGGATTTCGTAGAAAATAGCAACCAAACAAGTATGTATCAAAGCATATGTTGGTATAAACTTAAGAAAGAAGAAGGAAAAAAGATAGAATTATTAGGACTCTTTGATGAAGATAATTTAGTGGGAGTATCATTAATTATCTATTTGCGAGTGTTAAAAAAATATTATATCGCTTATGCAACTAGAGGATTTGTGTATGATTATAAAGATATTCCTAATTTTAAAAAAGCTTTGATTAAATATTTTAAAAAGAAAAAAGTGATTATATTTAGAATGGATCCAAATATTGTGTTAGCTAAATACGATAAAGATTTGAAAAAGGAAGAAATTTTAGAAAGTCGTCAGCTGCTGGAAAGTTTAAAATATTATGGTTTTAGACATTATGGCTATAATATGGCTTTTGAAACGATGCAATTTCGCTTTGTTCATAAACTCGATTTAGTTGGTAAGTGGAATGAACAAAAAGAAAGTATGAGCAAGAGTACTAGAAAGAACATTGATGCAGCAGATTTTAAAGGGGTAAGAATAAGAAAAGGGACAGAAAAAGACTTGGATATTGCTTGTAAGTTTTTTGATATGTCAGGAAGTCGCAAGCACTTTCAAGGATTTGATAGAAAGTATTATGAAAAAGTATTTGCGACATTTGGGGATAATGTAACTTTATATATTGCTTATATCGATAAAAAAATATATATGAGTAATTTAGAGAGTAGACTTAAAGAAATTGAACAGGAACTCAATGTTGTTCATGATAAAATGCAACATGATAATGTTGGAAAGAAATTAAGAAAAGAAGAAGAAATATTAAATAATTCGAAAGAAAAATATTTACAAGAATTAGCTGATGCTAAGAATATGGCTGAAAAGTGTGATATTGCAGCAATGATTACAATTAGTGCGTATGATGAAGTGGTATCTTATGTAAGTGGCATGGATAATAATTATCGTAAGTTTAATCCAAAGTATGTGATGTATCCGGCGATGATTAAGGATGCGATTGCTAGTAACTTGAAAACAGTTAACTTTTTGGGTGTGAAAAATATATTTGATAAAAATGATCCGGATTATGGAATGTATGAAGTAAAACGGGGATTTGGAGGAAATACTATCGAATATATTGGAGAGTTTGATTTGCCAATCAAGAAGTGTTTATATATTGTTTATAAATTAAAAACTAAATTGAAGGGAGGCAAATAATGGAGTTAAGAGAAGTAGATAAAGAAGAGTTTAATCATAATACTCAAAAGTTTACATGTAAGAATTTTTTTCAGACTAGTAATATGGGGAGTAGTTTAGAGCTACGAGGAAGAAAAGTCTATTATTTGGGATTATTTGATAATACAGAATGTGTTGCTCTAGCAATGTTAGTAGAAAGTGGAACTTTTCTTTTAAAGAAGACATTTGAAGCATTAAAAGGTTTTTTAATAGATTATAGTGATACTGAGAAAGTTAAGATATTTACAGAAAAGCTATTGGAATTTGTTCGGGATAAAAATGGCTTTAAGTTAAATATTGATCCATATATAATCGAAGTAGAAAGAGATATCGATGGTAATATTGTTTCGGATGGTAAAAATAATTATTCAGTAATCGAAGCTTTAAAAAATATGGGATATCAAAAATGTAAATATGATACCCAAGTTAGATTTAATTTTTGTTTGGATGTTTTAGGTAAAAGTGAACAAGAGATTTTTGGGGATTTTAAAGCAACGACGAGAAACTTAATTAATAAGGCTGAAAGAATAGGTGTGGAAGTAATAGATTTAAAATATGATGAATTGGATAGATTTAAAGCTATTACGGAAGATACTTGTAAAAGAAGAGGATTTTCTGATAAGACTCTTGAATATTATCAAAGTATGTACAAGGCTTTTGAAAATCAAGTGGTTTTTAAATTGGCAAGATTAAATGTTACTAAGTATCAAGAATATTTAAACAAAACAAAGGATGAATATTTAGAAAAAATAGATAAGATAAAGGGAAGTAATAAGAAAAAAGATAATTATCTATTTGAAGTAAGTAATATTGATAAAAAGTTAGCATATATCGAAAAGTTACCAAATAAAGATGGCTATGTCGATTTGGCAGCAGCAATGTTTATGTTATATGGTGATGAAACAATTTATCTATTTAGTGGCAGTTACGATGAATTAAATGAATTTGGGGGACAATACTTAATTCAATGGGATGTCATTAAGTATGCTATAAATAAAGGGTATCGCAGACATAATTTCTTTGGTATAATGAATTTTCAAGATAAGAATGATAAAGATTACGGAATCTATCTTTTTAAACGTGGTTTTAATGGATATGTTGAAGAATTAATTGGAGAGTATACAATTTATACTAAGGGGTTAGTTAGTTCTATTTATAAATTAAAAAGTAAAGTTAGGTGAGGATATGAAATTTATCGAAAATGTTGAGCGAGATAAATATATTGCGTTTGAAAGTGGGCATGAAAAGTCCCATTTCTTGCAAAGTTATGCTTGGGGAGAGTTTTGCCGACGAGCTAAAGGGCAAGTTCCTAATTATGTTGGTATGGTCGATGATAATGATAATCTAGTAGCAACAGCATTAATACTACTTAGAAAAACACCACTTGGTTATAGTTATGGCTATGCTCCACGTGGATTTATAATAGATTATAACAATAAAGAGTTGATAAAAGAATTTACGGATTATCTTAAGGGTTATATGAAAGAAAAAAAGATAATATATATTAAGTTTGATCCGGACATTCCTTATCAAGACATCGATAGTGAGGCAAATCCTATTGAAGGTGGAAATAACAACTATGAACTTTATAATTATATGTTAAGTTTGGGGTATCGTCATACAGGATTTTACCGTCTTTATGAAGGAAATCAACCACGGTATACTTTTAGAATTAATTTAAAAAGAGAGTGGCAAGAAGTAGAAAATGCTATGTCTAAGTCTTTTATTAAGTCTGTTAAAAGAAGTGATGCCTATAACTTAAAAATAGATAATGAAGAGAGAATAGAAGATTTTTATAGATTAGTACAAAGTAATAGTGCCAAGGATGATTTTGATCCTCATACATTAAAGTATTATCAAATCTTTACTGAGGAATTAAAAAAAGAAGGCGCAGTTAAATACTTTAATGTATCGATTAAACCTAAGGAGCTTGTAAAAAATATAAATGAAGAAATAGAAAGTGTTAAAAAAGAATTAGAAACTGCTAAGAAAAGAGTAGAAGATTTAAAAAATAAACTGACAAGATTGGAAAAAGATTTGGAAGTATTTCAAGAAATCGATGAAGATGAGTGCGTAGTTTGTTCACTTATTTGTACATATACTAAAAATAGAGCATGGAGTATGTTTATTGGTAGTGATGAACTAGCAAATATTACATTTGCTGTTACGAGAAGTTATTATGAAGCAATTAAAGATGCTTATGATAATGGATATGAATTTTTTGATTTATTTGGTACTCCGGGAGATCCACACACAACTTATAAAAATTTAGCCAAGCTTCATGATTTTAAAAGAAAATTTGGTGATCAATATATCGAATTTATCGGAGAATTTGATCTTGTTAATAAAAAATTATTGTATAAGGTTTTACCGGTAATGTTAAAATGTTATCGTAAATTGCGTAAAATAAAAGATAAATAGTGGTAATTTCACAATTTTTCCATTTATTTTGCGCTTTTTTAATGATATAATTTATTATGGAGGACCATATGAAGTTTATTGAATTAAAAAATGTTAGTAAAGTTTATAAAAATGGCGTAACAGCATTAGCAGATGTCTCCGTGTCAATTGAAAAAGGCGAATTTGTTTTCGTTATTGGTTTAACTGCTAGTGGGAAATCGACATTTATAAAAACGTTATATAGAGAAGAAAAGCCGACGAGTGGCACAGTTATGGTCGGTGGTCTTAATGTTGGTAAAATAAGAAATGGTAAAGTTTATAAATTAAGAAGAAAGATTGGAATAGTATTCCAAGATTTTAAACTGTTGCCAAAATTGACAGTTTATGAAAATGTAGCTTTTGCACTTGAATGTGTTGGGATGAAAGCAAAAGAAATTCGTCCTAAAGTAATGAGTGCTCTAGAAAGAGTAGGTTTAAAAGATAAAGTTCGTTCATTTCCAGGAGAACTATCTGGTGGTGAACAACAAAGAGTTTGTATTGCAAGAGCAATAGTAAATAGACCTAAATTACTTATTTGCGATGAACCAACAGGAAATTTGGACCCTGATACTAGTAAAGAAATTATGAAAGTTATCGAAGGAATCAATAAAGATTTAGGAACGACGATAATCATGGCTACTCATGATAGAGATATAGTTAATAGAATGAAGAAAAGAGTTCTATTAATTGAACACGGCATTTTAGCTGGCGATTATGCGAAAGGAAGTTATAAGACTCATGAGGGCAGTTAGGATTTTTGGAAGAAGTATTCGGGATGCTTTTAAGAGTGTCCTTAGAAATTTTAGTTTGAGTTTTGCATCGATAATGTGTACAACAATTACTCTTATTTTGGTTTCAGTAGCTTTAATTTGTGCTGCGAATATTGAAAATGCTACGAAATCAATCGAAGATGAACTTAGTATTGTAGTGTATTTAAGTGATGGAGTGACTGAAGAACAAATAAATAATATAAGAGCAGATATCGATAGTCAGGATAATGTAGCTGAAGTTGTATTTAAAAGTAAGACTGAATGGAAAGAAGAAATGAGTGCTTACGATGATACTTTTGAAACGGTTTTAAATTATTTGGATGAAAATCCATTGATGGATTCATTTATTATAAGAGTTGAAGATGTAAATCATTTATCGGATACTGCTGAGTATATCAAGTCGATTACTGGTGTTGATACAGTAAAATATGGCGAAGGTATGGTTGATAATATTATTTCAGCTTTCAATGTTGTGGAAAAAGTTGTGGTAGTTATTGTTATTGCACTTATTTTAGTAACAGCATTCTTGATAAGCAATACAATTAAACTTACGATATTTAGTAGAAGAAGTGCTATAGAAATTATGCGTTTAGTTGGGGCAAGTAATATTGCTATTAAGTTACCATTCATATTCGAAGGTTTAATTATTGGCGTAATTGGAGCAATTATTCCAGTATGTATTACAATTTATGGTTATGTAATCTTATATGGAGCTTTAAATGGTCACATATTCTCAAATATGATAGTACTTATCGAACCATATAATTTTGTGTTCTGGGTATCACTAGTCTTAGTAGTTTTAGGGGCTGTTGTTGGTATGCTTGGTAGTTTAAAAGCAGTAAGAAAGTATTTGAAGATATGACGAGTGCGAAGAAGTTGGGTAGTTATTTTATTAGATATTTTTTTGTGTTTTTAATACTTAGTGTCTATATTTTGGAACCGATGAGTGTTATGGCAGCAAGCTCTAATACTTTGCGAGGATTAAGACAAGAACTAGCTGATTTGGAAGCACAAAAAAGAAAAAATGATAATCAACAAAAAGCTACTGAAGCAGAAATTAGGGAAAATAACATCGCAATATTAAATGCCCAAGAAGAAATTCAGGAATCGCAAGAGAAAATTGAAAATGCTAAAGCTTTAATTGCAGAGACTGATACTAAAATAAGTGGCTTGCATGATCAAACAGAAAAGCTAATGGCATATTTTCAGATTATGCAGGGAGAAAATGTTTATATGGAATTCATTTCAGATTCTAGTAGTATGACTGATTTAGTAATGCGAAGCGATGCTATTAATCAAATTGCTGAATACAATCAAAAAAAATTAGTAGAACTTGAAGATTTGATTAAAGAGAATGAACAATTGCAAGTTGAATTAATTCAATATGAAGATGAATTGGAACGCAACATAATTTCTTATGAAGAAAAAATTAATTCCTTACAGTATGATTTGTCTAGTTTAGGAGAAGTAGGGATGGATTTGGAAGATGAAATTAGGTCAAAAAAAGAACTTATTCAAGCTTATGAAGATATGGGATGTGAAGAAGACCAAGACTTGGATGTGTGTGCTAGTATAAATGGTAGCAATATATGGTATAAACCTTTAAATAAAGGAAGGGTTAGTAGTATATTTGGAAAAAGAGTCGACCCTTTTACTGGCAAGATTAAAATTCATAGAGCTGTCGATATTGCCGGCAATTCAGAAGGAACTACGGTTTATTCTGTGGGTAATGGAATAGTAGTGGCAACTGTCGATGCTAAAGCAAAAGCTAATCGTGGTGAGGGTAAAACTTGTGGAGGAAATCAGGTTTATATCCAAGTTTTGATTGGAGGAAAGAAATATACAGTACAATATGCCCATTTGTTGACTGTCAATGTCAAAGTTGGAGATGTTGTCAATGTTAATACTGTTGTTGGTACCCAAGGTGGAGGATCGAAAACCCAAAGGTGGGAATCTTGTTCAACGGGATCACATTTACATTTTGGAGTGGTCGAAGGATATATTAAAACAAAATATATGGCAACGTATTTCAATAATAATGCTATAGTTCCTCCAGGATATCCTTCAAAAGGGGCGTGGTTCTATTCAAGAACACAATGGTTTGGTTAAGTAATGTGAGTTTCTTAGTTTTTATACAATAGGAAAGTCATACTTTTTGAAAAAACTACTTGACACACATACATTTGTTTGATATAGTTAATTTA
>CALVVH010000027.1 GCA_944363805.1 uncultured Bacilli bacterium | reverse complement strand
TTTAAGCGATCAACTAAACGGTCTTTGGATTTTTTCTTTTTCATATCAATACCACCTTATATAAAGTATAGCAAATGATTAGAATTTTACCAAGTATATTTTAATTATTATTTACTAAGTTATTTGGATAAGGGGCCAAGGGGCAAAAAAAATACACCAAGATAGGTGTAATAAACTAAAAATGGTCGAGAAGACAGGATTTGAACCTGCAACCCCTTGGTCCCAAACCAAGTGCACTACCAAGTTGTGCTACTTCTCGTTTGTAAAAATAAATGGTACGCCCAAAGGGATTCGAACCCCCAACCTCTAGATCCGTAGTCTAGCGCTCTATCCAGTTGAGCTATGGGCGCAGAATTTCCCAATGCATTATCATTATATTACAAATATATCAAAAATGCAACTGTTTTTGCTAAAAAACTGGATAGAGCAAGTAGCACAACGGTAGTACACTTGGCTACTCTATAAACTTAGTCTTTAAACACTGGTTCATATATTTCTTTTAAATCACTTTCTAAAATAGCAAAATCTATACCATGATTATGAATCTCCCCTATTCTAGGGCCACTTAAAAATGTTCAATATTAATCATAAAGTCATAACGAACAAAATTATCTGGAATATATCTTTTTTCTTTATAAGAACTTAAATACTAAATTTATTTGTATCTTGTAACCATTCATCCATTATATTATATTCATCATAACTTACTGGCAAGCCTAAAGATAATTTCCTAGTTAAATTATTATATCCATCACTAACACTTTTCATTAATTGACTATATTCTTGATTATAAAAATTCAATTCAGACCATACATTACTTTGACCAGTACCAAATAAATAAACTTGTGTGGGACAAATGCCTTGATTCCAAGAATCAGTATATCCTCTTAACATTGCTTCAACTAATGAAGCTTGTTCAAATTCGTATAAATTTGGAATATATTCTTCTATTGGCTCGATTGAATTTACTATTGTTTGAAAGACATTAACTTCTGCTAATCTTTCTATAGGATTAAAAGTATAATATTGTTTATATAATCTTTTATATTCTTCAAAATAAATACTAAAATCTTTACCTTTTAATAGTGCATGTAGAGTTCTTGGATTTTTCATAGCTTGTTCCAATACCAAACAAGCATTTATTAATTTCGCTTCAATTGAATTATCAGATTTATCATCAGCTTTTTTATTTTGACAAGCATGTTCTAATTCATGCAATATCATTTCAGTAATTGTCAAATTTCTAAACATCATTTGTTCTAGTGAACAAAATAATTGATCATAATGTCTCCTTTTTCCCATAACAATTTGTATAGATTCATAGTCGACTGCTATTTCCATACTAAAAAAATCGTAAGTTGCGCAAACCGCCCCATAATCGTTTTTTTCTAATTCATCAGTAAATCGAATATCTCGAACATAATTATGAATGTTTTTTTTGGTTACAACAATCTCTATTAGTTTATCTATAAATTTTGAATCTACTAATTTTCCTTTAACAGAATAGCCATAAATAAGTTTTAATATTTCTAATTCCATTATATATTCACCCCGTTATATTAAAAAACAATCCAAAAGGATCGCCTAATATAATCTAAATCCCCGTAGTTAGAGTATAGCATAAATTAGAGAAAACGACAAATTTGTATCAACAATCATGTAATAAATTAAAAAACTGTAATTTAAAAAAATCATACCATTATTTTGAAATTTTCTTCATATTCATCTTATCTGTTATCAACATATTTTCTTATTGTTTCAATCACTTCTTACAAATATCCAATTGACCACAAAAGTTCATTTTATTCTTTACCTGTTGAACTAATTTTAAAACTGACAATAATGGAGAAAAGCTTTTTTAGTAAACGTGTTCTTTACTTATTACACACTGTTTGAATAGACTATATTATATATTCTTTTTCAGATAACGCTAAAAAAAGACATATTGCTTAAATTTTATACACCAATAGCAATATGTTTTTTCTTTAATATGTATTTTCTAAGCCAATCTACTGGGAAGACTGATAATGCAATAATGAAAACTAATACTAATTCTTTTAATTCCAAACCATATGTTCTAAATATTTCTCCCCCATTATAAATGATATATAATTGAGCAACAAATATAAATGTGAATATGCCAACAAATACTTTATTTTTACTTAAATTAGCAAATATATTGATTCTAGAAGTTCTGGCATTAAAAGCATTAAATATTCCCATAAATATGAACATTGCAAAATATGCTGTCATAAGATATTTATTGTTATCCCCCACTCTAATTAACGATTTAACTATTGGAAGTTTTAAAAATAGAATACAAATTATGGCACAATATAGTCCTGTCCAAATAATTTCACTATACATATATCTATTCATTATTTTGGTATTTTTACTTTTTGGTGGTTCTTCCATATATTCTGGAAGTGGTGGTTCAAAAGAAAAAGCTATACCTGAGAATGTGTCCATAATCATATTTAACCAAAGCATTTGCACAATAGTGATTGGAGTAGTAATACCAATTAATGAACCCACAATCGAGAGAATTAAAGCGCAAGTATTAACAGTAAGTTGATAAATTATAAATTTACGAATACTTTTAAAGATTGTTCGTCCATATAAAATAGCTTTGCTTATTGATAAAATATTATTATCGAGAATAACAATATCCGCCGCTTCCTTGGCAACTTCAGTTCCACTTCCCATAGCAAATCCGACATTGGCTTTTTTTAAAGCCGGAGCATCATTAACTCCATCACCAGTCATACCTACTACTAGTCCCATGTTTTCTATGATATTAACTAATCTACTTTTATCTTGAGGAAGTGCTCTAGCAATAACAGCAATACTTGGAAGTCTTTTGGCAACTTCCTCATCACTTAATTTAGCTAAATCCCCACTACTTAAAACTAAATTTCTATTTGGTGTGATAAGACCAACCTCTTTAGCAATTGACTCCGCTGTGTCTCTTGCATCCCCCGTAATCATTATTGGTTGTATTCCAGCACTTTTGATAATGCGTATACCTTCGAAAGCCTCTTTTCGTAATTCATCTTTAATATTGACAAAGCCAACGAACACTAAATTATTTAAATCTTTACCATAAGCAAATGTCAGCACTCTTCCGGCTTTTTTGGTATATATATCAATTCTTTTTTGAATGATACTTCTACTAGAAAGTTTACTAATACTCCCAGAACTGTTTAATATATCACTACATTTAGGTAATATTACTTCACTAGCACCTTTAATAAAAATAGTTCCATCAGTTAAAGTAATACTACTATACTTTTTGGCACTATCAAAGGGCTCTTTTTTTAAAATACTCTGTTTAACACTTGCATCACTACCAATAAAATCTAATAACGCTCTATCGGTTGAATTACCCCCGATGATATTATCCCCACTAAATACACTGGCATTATTATAGAAAAGTGAAGTATAAATAATAGAATAAATTGGATATTTTCTAATACTTGATTTGTTTTTTAAACTTTTACCATCACCAGTAATAAACTCAGTTACTTTTAAAACACCTTTGGTAAGAGTACCTGTTTTATCAGTGAGTAAAACATTTAGGCTACCTGCAGTTTCAATACCAACGAGTTTACGTACCAAAACATTATCCTTAAGCATTCGTTTCATATTGCTCGATAAGACAAGGGTAATCATCATCGGCAGTCCTTCAGGTACTGCTACTACAATAATGGTTACTGATAAAGTTAAAGCATAAAGGAGATGATCAAACATTACAGGAAAATCTGTGATTGTAGCTTTGATTAAAGAAATATCAAAATTATTTTCTACGACAATGCTAGCAAAAAGATAGGAAATTGATGCTAGTATTGCTCCAACATAACCAATTTTGCTAATTGTTTTAGCAAGGCCACGTAATTTAATTCTAAGAGGGCTTTCAGGAATTTCTTCTTGTAATTCTTGGGATATTTTACCAAGTATGGTATTATCCCCAACTAAAGTGATTTTAGCTTCTGCTTCACCACTATATACTACAGAACCACGATATATTTTGTTTTTATCTTGAACAATGCCAGTATAACAACTTTCCTTCTTAGCTTCTTTTGTTTCACCATTTAAGGCCGATTCATCAAGACTAAGGTTTCCCTTAATCAAATAGCCATCTGCGGGAACTTTATCCCCACTACTAAGAATAATAATATCTCCGACGACAATTTCTCCAATAGGAATTTCAATTATCTGCCCATTTCTTTTAACTCGAGCCATAGTTTTACTTGATTCTTCTTGAAGGCGGTTGAAAGCCTGTTCTGAACCATATTCAGAAATAGTAGAAATAAATGAAGCAAGTAATATAGCAATTAAAATTCCGATTGTTTCATACCAATCAAAGTTCCGAAATAAAACTATTACTTTGATTGCTAGAGCCATAAGTAAAATCTTTATTATTGGGTCTCCAAGAGATTCTAGTAATAATTTTACAAACGTATTCTTTTTAACTTTAGTTATTTCATTTGTTCCGTGAACTTGTCTTGATTTTACTACTTCAGCATCACTTAGTCCCATATGCTTGTCCTCCCAAAACAAGTATATGAGTAGAAATGAAAAACATGCCAATATAAATAATTTATTGAATTAAATTATTTTGGGATTGAACAGTTTATACAACTAATAACACATTGTCAATTGGCCATCTAAAATTGTCTTTAGAGTATTTTCATTACTGTGGCAGCGCTATATAAAATATATATTAATAGAAAGAAAAAAGAAAGCCAAAGCTTTCTACATTCTAGGGGCTCCATTTCTACTTACTTTTCTATTAATAAAATCAGTTATTTGTCTATATGTATCATATTTATTGAAATATTTAGATAAATCGGCATCAATTTCTTTAAAAACATATTTACCATCAACTAAATATTCCGGAGAAATTGTACAGAATGGGTCTTGTTTTTGAAAATTAGCTAATAATGCCCCATACTTACCAAAATATAAGATAAAATATGGACTACTTGGCTTGATAAATTCAGAACCATTATTAACTGTTGGAGCAGTACGTTCGAATGCTTTACCAACAAATTGGGATTTCAATAGTAGTTCCTTTAAAGAAATATATTTTATTGTTAAATCATGTTCAGACATTTTTTCGTGATAAATAAAGTGTGGAGCTGCCGTATATTCGACTGTACCATTGTTATTAGAAAAAACTTTTATCATTCCATTATAGAAAAATGATGGAACATCACGACTTACATATATGTCACAGTTTTCGAATTCCAAGCTTGGACCAAATTCTTCAAGAAGCTGTTGCTTTAAAGTATTTAAATCACTCCAGTTGACATTTTCAAAAAACAATAATTTTTCTGGGTCAATAGCTAGTCTTGAAGTTTTACTCAAAAATTCGATAATTATTTTTAGAACTTCTGTTGCTTCTAAGGCTTTGTTTTGTTCAGATAATTCACCAAGGTTTAAAGATGTAACATATTTTCGATAATTATCAATTAGGTCGTTTAGAACACTAGTTGAAGTAACCTTGCTAGTTGCTACAATTTTTTGCAATTCTTCTTCAAATTCATCATAAATTGGATAGATATTTCCATTATTTAAAGTTACAGCTATCTTTTTTAAGCATTCGTCTTCCAAATTTGGAAGCTTATCTTTGACATAGTCATTTAGCTCGTATTTTTGAATGATAGCATCTAACATACTACGAATATTATTATATCTAGCATAATAAGTTGCAATAGCTTTAAACATTTTTTGAACAATTTCATATGCTGCAAAGACATCTGGAGCAGCTTTGACTTCTTCTAAATATTTTAAGATAAGAGCGTATATAGCGGGAGTCATCGAGTTTACTTTTTGATCAACCATTTTATCAAAATATATTTGAGCATATTCTTGCATCTTATTTTTAAACTCTTTTATCAAGTGTTCCAAAGTTAAGGAATCTTTACAATTGTTAACTTTAACTTTCATTTCGATTAGATATTTTAAAATATAATTTAAAATATCAGCATCTATTATACTGTAAAAAGATGATATACGATGAATATACTCATTGATGTAACTTATAAATATTGCTTTGCTTTCTTCAGTAGCATTTACACTACGCCCTTTAGATGCCGCAAGGACTTCATATGCCTCATTGATAAGATGATACTTTTCTTCCATCTTTTTGTCGTTGGTAGCAATTAAATATGGATGATAAATATGCATCAAATCATTATAAGTTTCTCTTAGTACATCTAAGCTAGCATCTTCTGGTAAATTTAATATTTTAGCGGCTTCAGTTTTTGTCATATAAGTCCCCCTTTTTTAACAAGAGGTTATTTTAGCACTTTTTAAGATGATTGTCAATTTTTAATTTTGATTCCTTTATTAATCAAATATTTTAAACCACGGAACCCATATTTGCGGAAATCGTAGTTGGCAATGATACTTTTGTCCTTAATATGATGTTTAGTTAAGTAAATATCAAGCATTGCACTAGTAACATCATTAAATTCGATTATGTCAGTAAATCTAGCGATAAATTCTCGACTGAAATTTTCGTTATAAGTGGTACTATTTTCACAAAAGCCAATTTTTTTAGTCCCTTTGACGTTACTAGTCATAAAAATCATAGTATTTTTAAAGTCAATTTTTTCGCCTTTGGCGTTGGTTATAAAGCCTTCATCTAATATCTGCAAAAAAAGATTAATGACGCTTGGAGATGCTTTTTCTAATTCATCAACTAAAATACAAGTGTATGGCTCCATTCTTATTTTATCAAATATACATCCGTCATCATAACCAACATAACCGGCGCTAGAACCTAGCAATCTACTGATAGCAATATCTTGATTATATTCACTCATATCAAGACGTAATAAATTAATATTTAAAAATTTACTTAATAATTTGACAGTTTCTGTTTTACCTACACCGGTGGAACCAGTAAGTAACAGCGATAAGGGCTTAGTATCATCAAAGCTAATCATATTATCAACTATCCTTTTAATGGCATTGTCTTGGCCAATTAGATTATCTAATAAATAATCTTTTAACTTTTGATAATGTTTCTTTTTATCAATAAGAGGAATATTACATTTTCTACTTAAGAAATTTAAAATATCACTTTCCGTAATTTTTATAGTCTCTTTTAACTTTTTATTCAAGATTTTATCAATCTTTAATTCGGCATTGTGGTATTCAAGGGCTTTTTTAAAGTCATTTTTCTTGACCATTTCTTCCTTCATTTTGATAATGTCAGCTTTTTTACTCTGATATGCCGCTATTATACTATCTGAATTACTAGAAACTTCTTTCATAGCACAAACTGAATCTAAGATGTCGATAGATTTATCAGGGTTACGGCGATCAATTATATAGCGATTGGCCAAAGTGACGATATCTTTTACATTCTGAGTAGTAATTTTAATATGGTAATGTTTTTCATAATTTGGTTTTATTTTATTCAAGATAGTCTCTGTTTCTAATGGGCTAGGCTCACATACTTTAATTAACTCAAAGCGCCGATTTAATGCTTTATCCTGCAATATGAATTTATTATATTCTATTGTTGTTGTAGCGCCGATGACCTTTACTTTACCACGAGCTAAATAAGGTTTTAGAATGTCACTAGCATTGATGGCTCCCTCAGCACCTCCAGCATTTACCATGGTATGAATTTCATCAATAAATAAAATGATATTAGGATTATTTTCTAACTCTTTAATTATCTTTGTCAATTTTTCTTCAAATTCACCGCGATATTTAGTACCAGCGACTAAAGAACCCATTTCGAGCATAACAATCTGTTTATTTTGTAAAGAAGCTGGAACTTGTTTTAAATTGATTCTCCTAACAAGTTCTTCAACAATTGCTGTTTTGCCTACTCCAGCATCCCCAACTAAAAGGGGATTATTTTTGTTTTTGCGAATTAAAGTCTCGATTATCAAACTCAGTTCTTTATCTCTTCCTACTAAAACATCATCATAATCTATTAAACTATTTAAATCCTTGCCAATATTTAATATTTCCAATTTTTGTTTGACGGAAGATGGTTTATCTTGTAACTCATCATATATACTATCTAAATTTATATTCATTCCATATAAAAGTCTGATGGCAATGCCTTCACCCTCTTCTAAAAGAGCTAGAAAAAGATGTTTAGGATTGAGCTCTTCTTTTCTTTCTTTGGCATCATCTAAGGCTAGATTGATAACTCTTTTTAAAAGTGGTGTATATAAAATATATTGACTAGCTTTACTCGAAGAACCGACGATGAGCATGAGTTCTTTTTTAAAATTATCATAAGTTAAATCAAATTTGTCAGCAATAGAAATAATCTCTGGGGAATTTTTTAATAAACTTAATAAGAGGTGTTCACTGCCAACATAAGGATGATGTAAGGTTTGCATTTCCTCTTCAGCACATTTAAAAATCTTTCTAATGGTAAAACTATATTTATCAAACATAGAATCCTCCCTCACTTAATTCTATGTTAATAATGGGATAATTAATTAAAAATTATACAAGAAAAAAAGAGTTCTATTGCGAACTCTAAATGTAGGTTACTACTGTAAATAGTACTAGTAGTATGATAACCATACCAACAACAAACATCCAGATATATTTGAACCATGATTTATAATCTAACTTCATTAAAGATAAACCAAGAACTAACATAAAGCTTGTTGGCATGAATATTTGAACTATACCATACATTGATGTATATATAGCGTGGACTAAATCAAAATTAGCTGAGAATACGCTTGTTAAGAATGAACCTACAGCGAAACTTGTATATCCTAAATCATTATGGAATACTGAAGTAATAAAAGCCATTAATGATGTTAGGAATGGATTAAATCCTTCAACTAAATTGTACATCCAATTGGTTATTGAAGCAATAAATGGTGTATTATAGCATAAACCAAATACTAGATAAACTGACGCAACATAAACAATTGGCTTGAACATTTTTTTAGTACCATTGTAGAATGCATCAAGGAATTCATTGAATTTCATTCTATATAAGTAAGCAATTAAACCAGCAGCAAGAATCAATACGCTGCATAGAGCAAATACATAAGTGTATTCACCAAATGGTTGAGCATTGCTTCCAAGAAGATAACTCATAATTAGGAAATCTTCAGTTGGTGCTAAATTGATTAGCCATTCATGGAATTCAGTAAATATTGCAATTTCGAAGTTAGTATTCCAAGCAATATAACACAATACTGCAATAACTGCCAGTATGAATAATACTACTGCTACTGGTATTATACTAACTTTTTTCTTTGGTGCTTCAACCTTAAATGGGTCATCTTCAATATCAGCATTCTTACTCTTCTTATCTGTATCTGCAAGAACTTTTTTAAGACGCATACAAATGAAGAAGTTATATAATACTACAGCAACTGCAGCAATTATAAAACGATATGTCAAACCTACTGTAATATCAGTTGAGATATAGTAATTGAACATTGTTATACTTTCAGTTCCATAAGTGGCACCTAAAATACCTACTAAAACAGAACCGAAGGTAATAGCAAAAGCTGTCAATTTATCAATATTCATATTTAATAAAATTGATATGAATAATGGAACAAATAATAATACAATTAAAGTTTGGCTAAATAATGACGTAAGAACAAATAGTACTATTGACATTATTACTGAAACTAAGATTGGATGCTTACCTAACTTTTTGGCAAGTGAGATAACCATCTTTTGATAACCATTTATTTTAGATAAAACACCATAGAATCCTGCAAGTATAAATAAGAATACTACTTTATCTACAGAATAATATAGAGCATTATAAATTGCAACACTGATGTCCATAATACCTATACGACGCATTCCATAGTCGTAGAAATCAGCGCCATTGAAATAACCATATGGAACTAACCAAGTAAATAAAATGATTGCCAATATTATTACTAATAATGATTTAGCTAAACGATGTTCTTTAGATGTTAGGGATAACATGAGACCACCAACAACAAAAAGAAGCATACCACTTAATATAACAATCATATTAGCATTTACTAAATTAGAATTGGATTCATCGATAAATGCTGATATAGCAATTAGGATGAAACTCAAAGCAATCAATATAGTACCAGTAAAGCCCAGTTTAGTAAATTTCTCTTTAAGATTTCTAAACATTATGCTAAATGTACCAACAATAACCATGATGATACCAGTTAAACGTAAAATGATTTCAGCTGTTTCATTGGCTACTGGGATTGCAATTATTACTAAGATAATGCCAATAATATCTAAAAGGGCACCAATTGTTCTTAATATTCCATGCTTTTCAAATACCTTTTTCATTCTCTACCTCCTTGATAAAATTATATCACTCTATTTCAATAAAAAAAAGCAATAATTGCTTTTTTTCACCAATTTATCAATATTTTTAGCTTAGAATACCAGTGTAATTAATTCCAAAACTAAAATATTTACTATGGCAATAGTTACTACTATCTTGAATGCCCATTTGAACCAAGTAGTATATTCGACTTTGGCTAAAGCTAAGCCTCCCATAATGGCTCCGCAAGTTGGAGTAATCAAATTAACTAACCCATTAGCGGATACAAAAGTCATAATAGTTGTTTCAACACTATAACCAAGAGTACTAGCAAGACCTCCCATGATTGGAGTAGATAATACAGCTAGGCCACTTGATGATGGAACTAGTATTGATAATACTACATGTAACATATAGTTAAGCGGTACGAAAGCTAATTCCGGCAAATTGGAAAGCCAATCGGCAGCATTATAGATAATATAGTTGTCTAGGTGAGTAACACTCATTAAAACACTAGCTCCTCTAGCAACAGCAATTATCAAAATAACAGCAATCATGTCGTTTGCTCCATCGATAAAAGTATCGACAATTTCTTTTTCACGAAGTCTATTTATAATACCAATTACAATAGCCATTACAAAGAACCAGACAGAAGCTTCCGCAAAATACCAGCCACCTAGAGGAGTTCCCGTTAACCAACCTGTAAATTTATCGAAGATAGTTATACTAAAGTCTCCCCAAGGAATGAAACCTACAATCATAACTAGGAATGTTAAAGCTAAAAGAATTAAAGTAATTTTTTGTTTACCAGATAATTTGACATCTTTAGTTTTATCTTTAGCACCTTCAATTTCAGCAGCGAATTTTTTTTCCATAGCTTTTTGTTCTTGAAGAGAAAGAAAGGTTGATCCTTTATCTTCTTGAACTTTCTTAGCATAATTCATAACGAAGATGATGGAAATTACTAACGTAGTAATCCATAACAACAAACCTGTAAAAATCAATAATCCTTGATTAGCAGTTACACCTTCTGGTAAGCTACTTACTGCTGCTCCTACAGCAAAAGGATTAACTGTTGAACCTAAAACACCGGAACCGGCTCCTAGTAAAACTATTGCTGAACCTACTAATGTATCCATACCAGCAGCAACCATGGTGGCAGCTAGTAAGACATAGAAACCAACAGTTTCCTCGAGCATTCCATAAGTTGTACCCCCGATGGAAAAGATAAGCATCAATATGGGAATTAATACTAATTCGTTTCCTTTTAATTTTTTGACCAAAACCTTAATTCCTGTTTCAAGCGCTCCAGTTTTAGTGATTATGGCTAGGAAACCACCTAAAATTAGAACGAAAATACAAACATCAACAGCATCAGCAAATCCTAAGATTGGTGATAATAATACATCAGATAGTTGGGCTCCTACTGTACCACTACCATTGATGATAGTATCACCGACAAACTCAGCATTCGGCAAGACATGTGATAATATTGCCAAAACAATTATCAAAATAAAGATAATCGAAAAGGCAGATAGCATGAACTTTTTACGTTTAGCCATTTTTAATTTCCTCCTACAATAATTGTACCTGCTTTATTTTCTAAAGCTAATGAAGCATCATCTAGTGATGTAATAATTGCTGTTTTCGTATTTCCTGTCACAAAGTTTAAACATGCTTCGACTTTAGGAAGCATACTGCCCTTAGCAAAAGCTCCAGCAGCAATATACTCTTTTGCCTCAGCAACTGTCATGCTGGATAATCCTCTTTGATTTGGAGTATTAAAATCCAGATAGACTTTGTCAATAGATGTTAGAATTAAAAGCATATCGGCATCGATTAATTTGGCAAGTAAAGCACTCGACAAATCTTTATCGATTACGGCATCGACACCTTCTAATAATTCATCTTTATTCTTCTTTATTACAGGAATTCCACCTCCTCCAACAGCAATTGTCACGATATCAGAATCGATTAATTTTTTGATGACGCGACTTTCGATAATATCTATTGGCATCGGAGATGGTACAACTCGCCGATACCCACGACCAGCATCACTTACAAATGTATAGCCACTTTCTTGGGCCAACCGTTCAGCTTCTTCTTTAGTATAAAAGGAGCCGATTGGTTTAGTAGGATTGGCAAAAGCAGCATCATTTGCATCAACTAGTACTTGTGTTATGACGGTTACACAATCTTTTTTTACTTTTTGCCTTTCAAGTTCATCTTGTAAGGCTTGTTGCAACTGGTAACCGATATAACCTTGAGACATACTGCCACATTCCGCAAAGGGCATAGCTGGGGTATTAGCCTGACCTTGGTGGGAATATTCCATCGCTAAAGCAATTTGACCAACTTGGGGACCATTGCCATGCGTTAGTACTACTCTATTTCCCTCTTTAATTAATTTAACTATTATCTTAGCCACTCTTTCTAATCTAGTCATTTGTTCTTCCGGGGTATTTCCTAAAGCGTTACCGCCAAGGGCAATTACAATCTTACTCATGATTTTCACTCATCGTTGCATACATTATAGCCTTGATTGTATGCATTCTATTTTCAGCTTCATCAAATACTTTGGATTTTTCTGATTGAAATACTTCATCAGTTACTTCCATTTCTACTAAACCAAATTTATCAAAAATATCTTGACCAATAGTAGTTTTTAAATCGTGAAACGATGGTAAACAATGTAAAAATATAGCGTTAGGATTGGCATTAGCCATCACTTTACTATTTACTTGAAAATCACGAAGCAGTTTGATTCTTTCATTCCATACTTCATCCGGTTCTCCCATCGATACCCAAACATCAGTATAGATGACATCGGCATTCTTGGTAGCCGCCATAATATCAGAAGTAAATGTTATCTTAGCAGAGTTTCCTTCAGCAATATTTTCACATATTTCCACTAAATCAGGGTCTGGTCGTAGAGATTCAGGAGAGGCTAAAGTAAAGTTTAAGCCCATCTTAGCACAGGCAACCATCAAAGAATTGGCAACATTGTTACGACCATCACCGCAAAAAACAAAGTTAAGTCCCGCAAGATGGCCAAAATTTTCTTCAATAGTTAACAAATCAGCTAGCATTTGTGTCGGATGAAATTCGGTAGTTAAGCCATTCCAAACTGGTACACCGGCATTCTTTGCAAGAATTTCTACATTGCTTTGAGCAAATCCGCGATATTCGATACCATCATACATTCTTCCTAAAACTTTGGCAGTATCTTCGATACTTTCTTTTTTGCCCATTTGGGAACTGCCGGGATCGAGATAAGTTACCCCCATTCCCAAATCATGTCCGGCCACTTCAAAAGCACACCTAGTCCTTGTCGAAGTCTTTTCAAAGAGTAAAACGATATTTTTACCTTTTAAGTAAGTATGTTCAATACCATTTTTCTTTTTGCTTTTAAGGTCTTTGCTTAAATCTAATAAGTAACGAATTTCTTCGGTAGTATAATCCAATAATTTTAAAAAACTTCTTCCCTTTAAATTCATATTAGTCCTCCCGATATAATGGCATACTCATACATCTAGGGCCACCACGACCACGAGAAAGTTCGGCGCTAGCCATTTCGATTACTTTGATGCCATAAGTTCTTAAAACATCATTAGTTATGTTATTACGGTTATAAACTACAACTACTCCTGGAGCAATACACAATGTGTTTGTTCCATCATTCCATTGTTCTCTTTGGCTAGCTACATCATCTCCACCAGCACAAGGAATTAAGGTTATTGGAATTTCTAGATAATGACTCAAAATATTTTCTAAAGAATCATTTATTTCTTTAACATTTAAATCCTCATCACTATTAGGATCATCACCTTCAGTAATTTCAAAAACTTGTAAAGTCTTCATAATACCTGGATGATATGTAAATTTATCAACATCAATTTGGGTAAAGACCGTATCTAAATGCATAAATGCTCGTGATTCGGGAATATTGAATGCCAAAACTGTATCGATTTTACAATTAGGATTTTTAAATAGATTTTTAGCTAGCTTATCAATAGCTCCAGCCTCAGTTCTTTGAGAAATACCGATGGCTAAAGTATGGTCATTTAGGTTTAAAACATCTCCACCTTCAATATGCCAATCATAATAACGGTCATAATAATTTTCAACCTTACCTTGGAATTTAGGATGATAATTGAATATATATTCCGCATAAATCGTTTCCCGGCTTCTGGTTACTGAGTACATCTTATTTAACACAATTCCACTACCAACACTAGCAAATGGGTCGCGAGTAAAATATAAATTAGGCAGTGGATCGACGATAAAGTCAGTTTCAGCAGTAACTAGGTCAACAAGAGATTTTTCCATTACTCTTTTGTTTCTGTCCAATTCATATATTTGGACACCTTCCATAGTTTTTAAGACAAATTCTTTATTATTTTCGATGCTCATCAGATAATCGAAAACTAAATCCCGATATTTCGGAGTATTTACGCCCGCCTCCGCAATAAATTGACGTAAAAATTTCTTTTTGATTTCTGGGTTAAAGTCCAAAGTTTCAGCCATTAAATCTTCAAGATAATAAACTTTAACTCCATTGTCGCGTAAGATTTGAACAAATTCGTCATGTTCTGCTTGAGCAACCTTTAAGTAAGGGATGTCATCGAAAAGCAAGCGCTGAAGCGTATCTGGAGTCAGATTTAACAGTTCCTTTCCTGGCCGATGGACCAATACTTCTTTAAGTGGTTTAATTTCACTTGTTACATTAATTACACTCATATATCCTCCTCTATCTTAATTTATTATACCATATTTTTAGAAACTTAGTTGCTTTTTGGAATTAACTTTAAAAAAGTTGACAAAAAAAGAAGATTGCAATTTTTACAATCCTATAAGACGAACAAAAGCCAAGCATTTAGCTCAGCTTTATTAATCACGTGGTTTCATGGTTGGGAATAAAATTACTTCACGAATAGTTTCACTATTAGTAAGAAGCATAACCATCCGGTCGATACCGATACCCATACCACCAGCTGGTGGCATACCATATTCTAATGCCTCAACGAAATCTAAATCCATTTCGTTAGCTTCTTCGTTACCCAAATCTTTTTCTTTAAGTTGAGATTCAAAACGTTCATATTGATCAATTGGGTCATTTAATTCTGTAAAGGCATTGGCATATTCACTTCCAGCAATGAAAAGTTCAAATCTTTGAGTAAATCTTGGGTCATTAGGATCTTTCTTAGCTAAAGGGCTAATTTCGATTGGATGACCATAGACAAATGTTGGGTCGACGATAGTATCTTCAACATATTTTTCAAAGAAAGCATTGACAATATGACCATAACCAAAGTGATCTTCTATTTCAATGTGGTGTTCTTCAGCTAACTTTTTAGCATCTTCGAAATTATCTATTTTAAAGAAGTCAATTCCAGTTTTTTCTTTAATTAAATCGACCATATGAGCTCTTCGAAAACCTGGAGCAAGATTTAAATGATGGCCTAGGAAATCTACTTCATAAGTACCGTTTAATTCCATAGCACAAGTACTAAATATTCCTTCAGCTACATCCATCATTCCTTCCAAATCAGAGAAAGCTTTATATAATTCAATAGTTGTAAATTCTGGATTATGTTTACGGTCCATTCCTTCATTTCTAAAGATTCGCCCTATTTCATAAACGGCATCCATTCCTCCAACAAGCAAACGCTTTAGAGGAAGTTCAGTTGCTATACGCAAATACATATCGATGTTTTGCGCATTATGATGGGTTATAAATGGTCTTGCGGCAGCTCCTCCAAGGATTGTTCCTAATATTGGAGTTTCCACTTCAACATAACCACGACTATCTAGGTAATGTTGAATAGAACGAATAATCTTTGGGCGAGCAAATGCTACACGTCTGGCATTATCATTCATAATAAGATCGACATAACGTCTTCTAAATCTTTCTTCAACGTCACTCAAACCATGATATTTCTCAGGAAGAGGCTTTAGTGCTTTAACTAAATGAGTATATTCTTTACATTTGATAGTTATTTCACCGGTTTGGGTAACCATGATAGTTCCCTTAACACCGACGATGTCACCGATGTCAGCACTCTTAAATAAATTATAAGTTTCTTCGCCAACATCATTAATGGAAATGTATATTTGAATATTTCCTTGTTTATCTTTGATAGAAAAGAAACTGGCTTTTCCCATCTTCCGAATAAACATAATCCTTCCTGCGACATTAACAGTTGCATTAAGATTTTCTAATTCTTCATGAGATTTACCTTTATATTTTTCTTTAATATCCGATGAGAAATCGGTTACTTCATACTTATGACCAAAGGGGTCAATTCCTAATTCTCTAATTTTGTCTAGTTTTTCTCTTCTAACTAGCTCTTGTTCTGTAAACTCACGCATTTTCAATCACCTGTCCTTATTGTAACACAAAAAAACAATCTTAGGAACCTAAGATTGTAAAAAATGTGCTTTTTTCTCTAAATTTTATACAATTTCTTGTTTTTCTTAGTTACAACGTAGATTACAGCACCTGCACCGATGCCACAAGCAAGAATTGTAAGTGGTAGTGTTGCGCCGGTTTCTACTTCTTCAGTAATGTCAATTTCAATTTCGATTTCAGTACCAACTGAAGGATTGGTAAGTTGTAAAGTACATCCTGTTACGTCTTCATTAACATTTAGAACTACAGTTGCTAAGACGAAATCAGACGCTGAGATTGGTTCACCAGAAGCTAAGAAGCTCATATGCCAATCAGTACCATTTAAATTTGTCCAACCTTCACCAGGAGTTACAGAAGCAATTTCTGCTCCACCACTTGGAGTAAACACAAAGTCTCCTTCGAAGGTAGTCAAAGCATCAGTATTACCTTCGACACGAATTGTACATGTTGATTGACAAGTTCCGTCTTCACATCTTTCACTTTTTTCACAACTACCAGTTATTCTACCAGCTGCATGGGCAGTTAAAGGCAAAAATACTACTACACCTATAACTAAAATACTCAATAATTTTTTCACACACATCTCTCCTATCTTTATTATGTCTAAATTATATCATAAAAATACAAAAAACAACATATTTTTTTAAAAATTATATTAAAATGTGTAAATTTGTGTTATCATATTAAAGTAATATAGGTGTGAATATGAAGAAAATATTAATAAAAATCCAGGATAATTCCTTATTTATTAAGGAAAGAGTAAAATTATCAAATGAATATAAAAATTTACTTAATACGAATGTAATTAGTTGCGATGAATTAGTCTTTTCGGAAGAGTACATTATTGAAAATAAAAAAATAGTTACAGCATTTTTAGATGAACTCACGAAAGATTATAATATTAATATAGTAATCATCGAGAAAAATGCTTTTGCTCTTCTTTTTATTGAATTATTAAAAAATAATAAGCAAATTGATACTCTAATATTAAAAGAAGATAGTGCTCTAACTTTTCCTATGTGTGAAGCGATAATGAAATCATACATAAAAAATGTCAATTGTTATAATTT
>CALVVH010000026.1 GCA_944363805.1 uncultured Bacilli bacterium | reverse complement strand
CTTTTTTATAAATTATAATATCGCATAAATTCAAGAAACAAGGGCTATCGTAAATCATTTTGTTTCACGACAGCCCCTTTTTCTATTCTTGTCTTTGTAATCTATACAAATTTATACTAGGTTTATTAAATAGTCTAAAAGTGATATTGTTATCAGTTCCTAGACCGCTTGATACATAAAGTTCTGTATTACCGATTGTATAATGCTTATCTATATATATATTAGCACCAGCTTTTTTGATAACTCCTCCAAAAAAAGGTATTCTTATTTGTCCTAAAAGCGAATGACCAGCCAATACCAAATCGACATCGTGCTCAGCTATCGCTTCAATATTATCGGGCTCATGCGTTAAAACTATATTATAAATAGTATCTAATTCATCAGCAATATATAAAGCTGTAGTTAATTTATCTATATTTGTTATACCTGTAAGTTTTATTGGTAAGATATCTCCATAAAAAATATAATTTGATTGGTCATCTAATAGTATAAAACCACTGTCGTTGATTATTTCTTTATATAAATCCAAATTAGCGTTATCATTATCACCAATAACAGCGTATTTGTATAAAGTACAATCTAACTGACTGAAGTAATTTTTGACTTCTTCTACTTCTTCATCGCTTATTTCATAATCTTTATATATTAAATCTCCGGTGAAAACAATAATATCCGGTCGCAATTCGTTAATTTGTGTTATAATATTTTCCAAGTCATCCACATCTTTGGTTGATCCTAGCAACAAATCAGAAAATTGAATGATTTTGAAACCTTCAAAAGATTGTGGCAAATTAGCAATTGGAATTGCCTGTTCCACAACTTTAAAACCACTAGTATTTATAAAACGCGCATATATGACTAATGAAATAATTAGTAACAAAAATACTAATAGTAACTTTTTCATATCCGCCTCCGTATCATTAATCATTAAATAAATGATACCACAATTAATAATTATAGGCAATTTCTAATTGAAAAAAAATGCTTTATATGGTAAACTAAATCATAGGTAGGTGTCGAAATGTCTAAATGTAAATACTTATTATTTTCTATATTAACTTTTGGATTATTCTTAACAACAACAAGTGCTGCTACATGCAGTTATGAAGAACGGGCCCAGTTAAATAATGAGGTATCGAACATAACTGCTAACTATGAAGTGAAAATTATAGAACTGGATCCAGGAACTGTTGACCTGCCAGATGCTGTACTGGGAACTGAAGAAGAAGACACTTATGTTGCAACCGAAGAAGTTTTCCAAGTAAATATTTTAAATATAACTGAAAACGTCTATGCTGAAGTAACCAATAGTTATACTGGAGAAACGGTAACTTATAATTATGCTGATACCAATAATGGAAATATTTCAATAGAATGGCAAACAATTGGAGAACTGACGACATACACTATTGAAATATATTCATCAGCAACAACTGGTTGTGAAGGAACTTTATTAAAAACTCTTCGAGTTTCGTTGCCAAGATATAATGATTATTCAACTTATGCCATTTGCGGTAAGGTTCCAGATTATTACCTATGTCAAAGATATGTATTTTTTGACCAAGTTGAATTTACGGAATTTTCCGAAAGGGTACTCGATGAAATAGAAAAGACAGAAAGAGAAGAGACACCTAAAGAAGATAAAGCATGGTATGAAGCAATATTTGACTTCATCAAGGAACATAAAGTTGCATTTATTGCAGGCGGTATAGTTCTTGTTGTAGTCGCCGGGGGAATAGTAGTGGTTGTAGTAAGAAAACGTAGGAGAAGTGAAATATGAAAAAGATAGTAAATGTTTTATTAATTGTGATTGTTGCCTTTTTAGGAATTAGAAACGTTGATGCCATGAGCACAGATAAAAATGTAGCTTATAATAAGACAACAACAAATAACGTTGACATTCCAGGGTTATATACCGGAAGTCAAGCTTATGAAATAAATTGGTATACCTTAAGTAGCTATGAAGGAAGTTATCCATCATACTGTTTGGACCCTCATAAAAGACCTGCTGATACCTACACAGTTAACAGATTTTTAGGTGAAACAGATAATCCTCAGATTGATGCTGCCGATTATGGTATGCTTGAAATAATGAAGTTAGGATATAACCAATTTAACAATTCTTATACTTATAGCGTTGAAACTCCGGAATCAAATGGAGAATTATATACTGTTACATTGACTGGTGAAGACCTTTATGCAGCTACAAGTATTGCTATAAGAGCATATATTCTAGGGTTATTCGTTTGGGGTGGAGATGCTTCTGATAATAACTTTATGAGAACTCAAGGTTCAGCTCACGCTAATGTAGGAGCCAGCTGGGCATCATTCTATCCGACGATGGCAAATGCCGTCTCTGGATTAAGTTGTCCAACCACTGGTGACGGTATTACAACTTGCTTTAGTAATAGCGTTAAAAGTAACTACGGCTGGTATAGATCCAATATTCGATTTATTTGGGACGGTTATGGTACCAGATCCTATCGTGTTATATATGGAGCTCAACAATTATTCTTGGCAGGTTTACAAGCTGGTTATGAATCAATGCAAGAAGGCTTTGCTGATTCTAGTGTAACCGCTGCTCAAGTAAGTGTTGTTCAAGATGGAACTCGTACGGACAATCAAGTACAAGAATTTATATATGCCAACGTTAATATCACTGATTTTAGTGAAAATGCATATATAAATAATTTTCAATTTACTTGTAATGGCTGTTCTAGCGCTGGTATAACTTATGATTATATGGAATATTATACCGCTGATAATGAATGGAAAAGGATAGAAACTAACACTGATATATCTCAAGAAATTACTCCAGATGAATCTGGCTTGAGAAGTGGCACAGTTAGAATAAGAATTCATATTACTAAGAATATATCTGAAGATGAATGCCAAAATGCCACATATACAGTTACATTTGATTATTACGACTCTAATAAAGAATATATTGGAGCATTGCTTAAAAATAATAACAGTGCAGATAAACAAAGACTTATTATCATTGACAAAGCTAGCTCATCTTCTGTTGGTAATAATAAAGGAAGTTTTACGGGTACAATTACTTGTGTAAACCCAGTTTGTGATACAGAAATTTCTATTCCGATATGTAGTGATGATGAAAATGAAGCAATATCTGAAATTACAGCTCCAGAAGATATTAAAAAATGTATTTTAGATAATGTTGATGATGCTGGAAATTCATATCAACTATCTGAAACAAATGGCGGTGTTGACAACGCTTATTGTAGTGTATTCTGTAAAGAAGACTACCGTGATGTAATTGATGACAACAAACCAGGTGGAATTAAATTGAACCCTGTAGTTGAAGATGTCGAATGTGGTAGTTATTTCCAATTAACATCACATATTGAAGGTAAAAAAGACTGTTATACTGGTGGAGATGGTGAAGGAGATTCAATTAATAGAGAGCAATTCTTAGTTGATATAGAAGAAGCTCAAAGTGCTATGGTTGATGCTATGAATCGCTACCAAGAACATTACACAAAATACCTTGCAGCTCAAAATGCTACTGAACAAGGCATTGGTAGTTGTACATGTGGCGGAAATTCATGTGGCGCTATGCAAAGAATAACTGTTACTTGGGATACATATGATCAATGGGATTTCAGCTTTACAAATGAAACTGCTTCATTAAATCCAACTACTGGAGCAAGTGGTAGCGAATCATGGGAAGATAGCTGTAATTGTGATACAGGTACTAGTACTGGTGATGAAGAACCACCAGAAATCTGTGGCGAACCGGATGGTGCTGCTGAAGATGGATTACAAGCATTTAGCCAAGAACATGAACGAGAATATAAACAAGCGGAACAAGATTATAAAAATGCTTATGACAGATATGTAAATGCTATTAAAGATTATAATGGTTGTACTGCCGCTTGGACAATGGAATTCCCATTTGCCCAAAGATTAAAATACTACTACAATGAATATCATGGAACAGAAGTATTTACTTCATACTATGATTTAGTTCAAGCAGCTAACAATGAAGATTTGTATTACTTAGATGCTGTTGAAGACTCTTTAATTGAAGAATCGGAAGTAGTAATATGTAAAGGTGAAACAGATGATGAATACAATTGTCAATCAGAAGCATTAACATTTGATGATTCCATTGAAACAGAAGCTGACGAATGGAATTATGTAGAAGCATTTGGTAGTGCTGTATATAGCGATAGAACATATGTTGTATGTAGCGATCCAGATGAAGGATGTGTTACAGAAACTCAAAAAATTTCTGATGCAACATTTATCAGAAAAACTATAAAGAAGTCACAAGATTATATTACTCCAACAGTATACTATCAAATTGAAGCAAATGGCCGTGTAACTGTAAATAGTGGTTATAGTGGTAATGCATTCAAGTTAGATGCTATAAAAAATTCACTTCCAGTATCTACGAGTCTTACTGGTGGTGGAATATACAAATTATTACTTGAAGACCTTGGTGAATTCTATGATACTGGTGAAACTGGTAGATTGATTGACTTTGGTGGTGAAAATGAAGAAAAAAGTGTTGCTGCAGCAATCGGCGAAGAAGGCATTGAAACATTTGATGGTGAATATATCTGTAATTACCAATCAACATGTCAAGACCCTGACTGCCCAGATTGTGACTTCGTTTGTGATGAAGACGAATGTTATTGGGGAGATCGCGGATCATGCCCAGATTGTGAATTTGAATGCATCAACTGTATATTCAATATGGGAGAATTACAAATTAACTTTAAGCCGATTACAACAGTAGATGTAACTGCTGCCGACCGGGAATATGGATATAACTGGGATGTATCAACCACACTTCAAGCACTGGAATTACTTCGTGATAAAGCCGATGTAGCTATCGAACAAATTCAAAATGCTAATGATACAATTTATGATGATACCAAAGGAGACGATGGCAGTTCTTCATTAGCATTCAGTATTAGAATGACTGCCGATGTAATAAATTATTTGAAAGATTACAATAAGAGTGTTGAAGATGAAGGCGGTTATGCTAACGATTCATTAACCTGCTACGATGCTACTATTGATGGCAAAACATATGCTAATATTTTCTGTTATAGTGATGTAATAGATGACCTATACGAAAACTATCAAGACCAAATAACTGTTGGCTCTGGTCGTTTATCTAGAGGAGAAAGATATGAAAGAGATGACGGCACAAACAATGCTAACTCAAATGGTTATTGGTCATTATGGGATTGGACAGAACCAACTCGTGATGCTAACGGTCAATATTCTGTAATTGGTGGACCATCATGGAGATAGGGGTGAATAGTTAATGAAAAATGCTTTGTGGGGATACTGGTTAGTATTATTGGGTATATTTATTGTTATTATCATGATGTTAGTACAAAATCTAACATCTTCTAGTACCCAAGATTATTATTTGATAAAAGAAATAACTGAAGCTGCAATGATTGATGCTGTAGACTATTCTTATTACCGTACTTTTGGTGAAATAAAAATAAATAAAGAAAAATTTTATGAAAGTTTCTTAAGAAGATTTTCAGAAAACGCTTCGACTTCAACAGTATATACGGTTAGTTTCTATGGAGTTTATGAAGCTCCACCAAAAGTCAGCGTCGAAATCAAGAGTAGATCGAACACTTTCAACGTTATGGGAGACTCTGATTCATTTGATATGGTAGATAGAATAGATGCAATAATCGAAGGTAATACCTTAAATTAATAAAAATGGAGGAATAAAATGGGAAGTCTGATAAACACATTTAAACGATTTTTTACAAATAAAACTACTGTTACGATACTAGGTGTAGTCATAGGGATTGCAGTTCTATTTGGCTTTTATACATATAGAGTAAATAGTGCTGTAAATCCCCAAAAAGTTCCCGTAGCAACCAGAACAATTTCTGCAACTGAAGAAATAACTTCTGATGATATCGAAATGGTTGAAATAGGTAGTAGTTTCTTATCGGATGCCAATGTTATTAATACTGTTAATGAAATAGTTGGCAAATACGTTACAACTGGTACTTCGGTTCCTAAAGGTAGTATGTTTTATACAAGTCAAGTAGTTGAAAAAGAAGAACTTCCAAACTCAATATTTGATGAAATTCCTGATGGTTATACAATATATCAATTGCGTGTAAATAATGAAACAACCTATGCCAATTCGATATTTCCTGGAGATAGAATCGACCTATGGTTAAGTGTTACTCAAGACGGTTTAATATATTTTGGAGAATTTATTCGTGGTATTGAAGTTTTAGCTGTAAGAGATTCCAATGGCCAAAATGTCTTTGATGTAACTAGCGGTAATCGACCTGCTTGGTTGCTATTTGCTGTTCCAACTGATATGTATCGTTATTTAAAAGTAGCTGAATATATTTCTGGCATGAGCATTAACCCCGTTCCAAGAAATAGTTCATATAATACTGAAAGTGGTGCTACTGAAATTACTAACGACCAATTACTAGCAATGATTCAAAGTCATATAATGGACATGGGCGCTGAATATTAGGAGGATAAAATGGGAACATTAATAAATAACATAAAAAAAGTCTTATTAAACCGTAACACTGTGACAATTTTGGCAGTCATTGCTGGCGTAATAGTATTATGGTTCTTCTATAATATGACCGTAAATAATGCTGTTAATCCTCAAAGAGTACCAGTTGCTACGAGAAATATTATGGCTAAAGAAATGATTACCGCCGAAGATTTTGAATTTGTCGAAGTTAGTAGTGATTTCTTGCGAAATGCTAACGTTATAACAAATAGTACCCAATTAGTAGGATATTATGTCAATAATGAAACTTCAATTCCCGAAGGCGGAATGTTTTATCGCGAACAAATAGTTGAAAGAAGTGAACTGAAAGAAAGAGAACAAGAAGATTTACCTGATGGCTATACCATTTATTGGTTAGAAGTTAATAATAATACGACTTATGCAAATTCAATTTATCCTGGTGATAAAATTGATTTGTGGTTAAAAGCTGAAATTGATAGCATGATAGTTTATGATGAATTTATCAATAGTATTGAAGTTATTGCTGTAAAGGATTCTAGTGGTCAAAACGTTTTTGATAATGGTGGAATAGGCCGTGAACCAGCAGTTTTGGTTTTTGCTGTAACTGACGAGATGTTTGAATACTTATCGCTTATAGAAAAAATTTCAGGCATGGATTTATACCCTGTGCCAAGAAATAAACTCTATACTACTGAAGGTGCTGATGTATCATATTCTAATGAAATGCTAAAAGGATTAATAGAATCATATGCTGGATTTACTCCAGGTTCGACATCAACACAACAATAAGAATATAAAGAGGTGACAAAACGTGAATGATGCTGTATTTTCACAAATAGATTTTGGACCTTTAAAAGAGTTTTTAGAGGAAGACAGTGTAACCGACGTATCATATTCGAACGGTGGCCAAGTATGGCTAAAAACTCTTGATAAAGGTGTATATCGGGTCGATAGACCAGAAATAAATAATGCTTTGATGGAAAAGCTAGCTTTTCAATGCTCCAATGTCATGGGTAAAACATTTAACATGGCTCATCCATTCCTCGATGCTGAGTCAGCTGAACTACGTCTTAATTTTGTTCATGAATCAATTGCTACCAATGGTATTGCCTGTGTTATTCGTAAGACGCCTGCCAAAATCCGTCTTAATAAAGATAAGTTAATTAACGAACAATATGTAACTGAAGATTTACATGATTTCTTGATGACTTGTGTCGAAGGTCATTGCAATATTATAGTTAGTGGAGAAACTGGTTCCGGTAAAACTGAATTAGTCAAATACCTAGCGAGTCATACCAAAGAAAATGAAAAAATAATAACAATTGAAGATACCCTAGAACTACACCTAGATAAAATATTTCCGCATCGGGATATTGTCGCTATGAAAACCAATAATATCGCTTCTTACTCTGATGTTTTGGTAACTTGTATGCGGCAAAACCCTCGTTGGATTTTACTATCCGAAGTACGTTCTGCTGAAGCCGTTACTGCTGTTCGTAATTCGATATCATCAGGACACAACATCATATCAACTATTCACTCGGATAGAGCATTTAATATTCCAATGCGTATGTACAGTTTGCTCGAAAGTAGTCAAGATGTCGATCAATTCTTAAATTCAATTCACCGTTACGTTCAAATTGGTATCCATGTAAAAGGTTACATGAGTAAGGAATTAGGACGCTTTCAACGGGAAATAATCGAAGTTGTAGAATTTTATGTAAATGAAAAAAATGAATCTAAAGCCAATATAATCTTTAAAAAAAGTTTGGATGGTAAATATTCATTTAATAACCCTACTAAGTATTTAATCGATTACTTAGGTGTTCAGGGCGTGGAAATGAAACAAGATTATTTTGAAAAATCAAAAGGCTCGATGAATGTTGATACAACTTCCGAAGTAGAAAGCGGTATTGAAAGTTTATAACAGAAAGGGGTAAAAATGGGAACTCTTATCGAATTAGTAATTCTCTTATTGATAGCCATATTTGTACTTATTTACCGGCGTAATCCTGGTGAAAATGTTTACAAATTTGTTGCTGGTAATGCTGCCCGCTTATATGATAAGTATGCGCCTTATTCATTCAAAATGGTTCGGGAAAAAGCTATTGAATTAGGCCAAGAATATAACGCTCGGCAATACATAACACAAGTAGTTTTAATCGGTGGTATCGCTGCACTTGTTGGCTACTTTTATTTTTATAGCATCATTATTGCAGTAATTTATGCTATTATTGCAATAGCCTTTATTCCATACTTAGCTTATCTGCGGTGTCAAAGAATATATAGTGAATATATATTTGAACAAATTCAAACTTATACAACTAACGTAATTATGGAATTTAATACAACTCAAAGTTTTGTTAAATCTCTTGAAGGTGTTAGAGATTCAGGAATATTGGAAGAACCTGTTTTAGGAGATGTAAAAAAAATGATTGAAATGTCTTATCAAAACGGAACAATTGATGAGTCAATTCAATATTTCAATGATAAATATCCTTATTATATGGTTAAAAATATGCACCAACTATTTTTGCAAATTACTAAAGAAGGTGCAAGAGATTCTGGTCAAGCGCTTGAAAATATGTCTCTAGATATCGACGCCTTAGTTGAAGGTGTATATCGTGACCAAATGGATCGGAAAAACTTCCATGGTCGTTTTGTTAGATTTGGTCTTATCCTTTACTTATTAGTAATTGTATTAAGATACATGTTGGGAGAAGAAAATTATATCGAATTACTTGAAATGTGGTATGTTCAATTAATATTACATGCTGTAGTTATAATTAATGCCTTCTTCTTAGTAAGTGGTGAAAAATACTACAATGAAGATGTGGGGGTAGAATAATGCAAATAGAAATTATAATTATTGCGGTAATCGTTTTTGTTATAATGACCCTCGGGGGACAAATCAACATTAATCAAATGATTAGTGACAATCAAATGCTTTTCTTAAAACTAAAAGAAAGTGATTGGGACTTTTTTGTCCGCGCTAAATATGGTAATAACATTAACCCCGACTATTTATTTAATAAAAGAATTAAAAATGCCTTAATTGTTATGGTATTAGCGTTCTTCTTTATGATACAAGATTTAAATGCTGTTAAAATTTTGATTATTGTTGTTATTGGGATATTTATATTTAAGATGCCTTACAATGATATAAAGAAGTTTTATAACCAACATATGCATCAAATTGATGCAATGCTACCGCATTACTTAAAAAACTTAGAAATTTTGATTCAACACTACACAGTGCCAGTTGCAATCGGCAAATCAATGGCTGATGCTCCAGAGATATTTAAAGAAGGATTACAAGAAATGATTGATGCTATCAATTCTGGCGATGATTCAATTGAACCATACATGGAATTTGCTCGTAAATATCCGGTTCGAGACTCAATGCGTATGATGCGTCTTTTATACCGTTTGAGTTTAGGTCGGCAAGAAAGAAAACAAGAACAAATTTTAACTTTTTCAAGATCAATTTCGAGTCTTCAACAAAAAGCTCGGGAAACAAGATATAAAAATCGTCTTGAAAAAATGGAAAATAAGACCATGAGCATGCTTATTACAACAGGTATTGGAGTTATGATTCTTTTAATACTTGCAGTAATCCAATTGATGAATGTATAATTTACATTATATAAATAATAAAAATTTGATATTTAGAAAAAAATAAGGTATAATAAAAATAAGGAATAAGGAGGAATAATAATTTATGAAAGAAGCAACTGGAGAACTAAATATGACTGTTGTTACTGTTGTTGCTATTGCCGCAGTTGCAGCATTCTTCTATGCCTTTGTTTGGCCAGCTATTCAAGATAGTATTCAAAAAAATACTTATTGTGCTTCATCTCAATGTTCAAACTGTGAAGACCAAGGAGATGGTAACAGAGTTTGTGACTGCGTATATTACGATGCTGAAGGGCAAGTAGAATGGGAAGGTAAATGCTCATTTACAGAAGAATAGACGCACGCATAGAAAAGAGGTAATATAGATGAAAGAGGCAACCGGGGAACTAAATATGGCAGTCGTTGTAGCGGTATGTATTGGTATCTTGGCTGTCTTTTTTTTCAGTTATATATGGCCAATATTGGATAACAATTTCGAGCGTACTGCTCAGTGCAATAAAGCTATATGTGACTGTAGAGAACTAATAGAAGTAAATGGCTTGAACCATTGTAAATGTTGGGCTAAAGATAATCCTAGTCAACCTTTTACATGTATTTTTAAAGGATAGTGATAAGTAATGAAAGAAGCAGTAAGTACAACAACGATATTTCAAATTGTAATTCTATTTATATTATTGTTTACAGCTATTATGTGTTTAACAATCAATAATTCTAATGCTTTTGGTGTTAAAGATGAAATAATAAATATAATTGAAATGAATAATGGAAATTTTTTAGATGACGAAGGTAATTTAAGTACTGAAATTGTCGATAGTATTTCAAGCGCTGCATATCGTACTACTGGAGTTTGTGATGAAGGTTACGATGGCTATCAAAGAAATGGATCAAGAGTTTCTTCTGGCGAAAGAGCTTCGGTTTGTATTAAAAAAGTCGACGTTACCGGAGGTATTGATAGTTATCTAGAAAGTATCCTCGGAGCTACCGTAGCACAAGGTGACTTTATCAGCGGTACTTATTATCAAGTTGTTTTATTTTATCAACTAGATTTACCTGTTATCAGACAGGCTTATAATTTTCAAACTAAAGGAGAAACCAAAATAATTTATCAAACTGTAAGATAATTTACAACATTAATTAATAATAAGGAGATAAAATGAGGGAAGTATCAGGATCTACATGGGTATTTCAAATGATGTTAATTTTCATTCTTATATTTGCATGCTTTTTGTGTCTTGTTATTAACTACTATAAAGCCTACCGCGTTAAAAATGAAATGTTATCTATCATTGAAAAATACGAAGGAATGACCAGTAAATCAGAAGACATTGTAAATAACTATTTATTGGGGGAATCTTATTTAGCTTTAGGTAGATGTCCCGAAGGCTGGTTAGGTGTTCGTATTAATGATGGCGGTTATGAAGAAGCTGATGGTGTTAGAACATACAATTATTGTTTTATTGAAAATAGCGATGCAAGTGGTCAAATATATTATGATATTAGAGTGTTTTATAAGTTTAATTTACCCTTTTTAGGAGAACTAATGACCTTTAATGTAGATGGTACAACCAATACCTTCCAGGGAAGCAATAATCGTTATCAGAAAGGATAGTATAAAAGATGAATGTAATAATTTCTAATAAATACCAAGCTTTACTTGCAAATTTGGATATAGATGTAATTAAGAGTATTAATGGTGAATTTACTGTTGATGAATTAATAGCTCAGTTTTCTAACTTTTATTATAATAAAATGATTATTGACATAACTGCTATCAAAGGTTACAAAGACATTAACGTTATTCAAAATCTTTCTGTAAACTTTGATATGTCTAAAGTAATTCTTCTATTAGATGATTCTGAAACTGTTAATTCTCCAATATATTTATCTCAATTAGTTTCTATGGGAATCTATAACTTTGCAACCAATGTTAATGTAATTAAGTTTTTAATTGATAACCCTAACACATATAAAGATGTTGCTAACTATCATAATATCAACGGTTTTAAAAAGCCAACATTAAATGAAAATTCTGTTGATAACACTAAAGGTAAGATAGGGCAAAGAATAATTGGCTTCAAGAATGTTACTGAACATGCTGGAGCAACCACATTAGTTTATCTATTGAAACTGCATTTAGAAAAGAACTACAAAGTTAAAGCTGTTGAAGTTGATGGCAACGACTTTATCTTCTTTAATGATGATGATTTAGAAAGTGTATCTAGTGTTACTTTTAATGATTTCTTAAGTCGCAATATTGATGCTGATGTTATATTGGTTGATTTAAATAATAGTACTGTAGAAAATTATTGTAATGATATAATATATTTAATTGAACCAGGGTTAATTCAATTAAACAAGTTAATTCGTAAAGATAAAGAAGTATTTGAAAAATTGCGCAATAAACAAATAGTTCTAAATCGTAGTGTTTTGAGCGATAAGGATGTTCAAGATTTTGAAAAAGAAAGTGGCAGTAAAGTTTTTTATAACTTGCCATACCTAGATGATAAATTAGATAATCAACCAATTATCAACGATTTCTTATCAGCTCTAGGTTTTAGTAGAGTAGATAATAATAAGGGTGGTTCGGGATTATTTAGCATTTTTAAATAATTCTGTTGAGAGAGGTGAGTAAGATGAATTTTTGTACGCAAACTGCTAGTGTTTGGCAAATAGTGGGTTATGGTTTGTTAATATTGAAAATAGTTGTTCCGCTAATATTAATAATTTTTGGAACTATCGACTTTGCCAAAGCCACAATTTCAAGCGATGATAAGATGATAAAAGATGCTGCAGTAACATTCGCTAAGAGGATTATTGCTGGAGTTGCTATTTTCTTTGTTCCTACCATTATTGACGTAGCCTTTACTTTTGTAGCGGGTTTTACTGAATCTATGCAAGAAGATTATCAAAATTGTATCGATTGTCTGACTAGCCCTACAAATAAATGTGATACTAGTAAAAGCAATGGAATATTTAGTTAGTTGACACTATTTTCAGCTAAAACATTGACTTTATAGACATTATAGAGTAAAATAATTATTGAAGAGAGAGGAGTGCTAATATATGGGAAATGTTGATAGTTTTTGTGCAGAAACTTCTAACATATGGCGTACAGTTGGATACTTTTTATTTGTTTTTAAAATAGTTATTCCTTTAATACTTATTATTCTAGGAATGGTTGATTTAGGAAAGGCAGTTATTTCGAGTGATGATAAAGCGGTTTCTAAAGCTGCAAAGTCATTAGGTATGCGTATAATTGCTGCTGTTGCAATATTCTTCATTCCAACGATCGTTTCATTTGTTATTCAATTGGTTGATACTTCAGTTGATAGCAGATATGATGTATGCGCTAAATGTATTTCTAATCCAGGTGGTCAAGATTGTACTGATGCGTATACTGCAAATTTTGGTGACGGGGAATAATATAATAGTTAATAATCTTGCAATTTTTGCAAGATTTTTTTTGTTAAGTTGCAAACTTTCAAATACCTTACTTGTATTACCCTTATGACGTTATAAAAATAATAACTTCTTATTATATAATTTATTTATAGTAATGCTAGGTGACAACTGGCAACAAAAATAATTTTAAAAAGTATAAGAATCGACAAGAAATTTGGAAGTTGTTTGTTATACTGGAAGAGAAGTTGAAAGGATGAATTGAAATGGAAAAGAAGAAAAAGACTTTAGTGTTATCAATTATAGCGATAGTAACGCTGATAGTCGTAGTCGTAGGTGCAACTTATGCATTCTTTGTTGCCCAAGGTGGAGGAAGTTCCAACACTAATGTAGATGTCCAAACAAATACGACAGATAATTTGTCATTTAGTGTGGGTGAAGAAATAAATATAACAGCAACCCAAGATAATTTTGCTCAAGGATTGGGTAATCAAGCGGGAAGTACTACGGCTAGTGCAACACTAACTGCCAATAATGCAACGAATACTGCCACCAGGAATTATTATTTGTATTTAAATATTACAAGTAATGATTTTGAATACACAGTTGATGAAAATACTCCAGAATTGATACTTACTGTAGCAGACCCAGCTGGCAGTCCAGTAGAAAATATTTCAGGATTAGATTATGTAACAGTAGGAGAGGCTGATAACCAAGTATCAGGATTTGATATAACACTAGCAAGTGAATTAATAACACTAGCAAGTAATTATGAAATCACAGCTACAACTGATCCAGAAATTCAAGAATGGAATATCACGGTAACATTTGTTAATTTAGATACTGACCAAGTAGGCAATGCGGGTAAGACATTTGCAGCAACAGTGATAATCCAAGAAGAGCCACTAACTTCATCACAAAATTTAGCAAGTTATATAACAGAAACATTATATACAGCAGATGGAGTAAACGGATTATACTTACATGACGGAGCAGGTTCATATACGAATTATGACCAAGAAGCTGGAGATAACTCATATAGATTTAGTGGAGGGGATTACAAAGTAACAGAAACAGCTACAGGGGCAGGATTAACGAGAGTGTATACAGCAGCAAACACAGAAACTGATGGAGTAATCAATTTCTATTGTAATGGAGCAAAACAATTTGTAGGATATGCTTGTAGCTCTACCCAAGAGCTTTATTATACTTTAGCTTATAATGAAGGAACGCATTACGATACATTAGAAGAAGCATTAGCCCAAGCTGTAAGTGATGGTTATTTAACAAGTGATAATATTAAAAACTTTGTATGCTTTGGTCCGGGAGCAAGTGAAGGAGAGTGTTTAATAGATAATTTATATCGAATCATCGGAGTATTTGATGGTAAAATAAAATTAATTAAATATAGTTATACTGATATCACAATGCTTGGTGAAGACGGGGACTATTTTCAAACTGATACTTCGACGTTTTATAGTGGGATGAGAAATGATAATGCTAATCATTATTGCTATTACTGGAATGGTCCAACAAGTAGTGGAGGAACAGAAACAAATACATGGAGTGCAAGCAGATTAAATACAGTAAATTTAAATACAAATTACTGGAATTACCTAACAAGTGATTGGCAAAGCAAAATAGCAAGTACAACATGGAAAGTTGGAGGCAATACCTTAGCAAATATAAGAGATGTATCAGTAAAAACAGCATATATCAATGAATTGGTAACTCCAGTCGATGCAACAACATATGAAGATGAAATTGGTTTAATGTATGTAAGCGATTATATGTATGCAGTAGATCCAAGTGGATGGACAAAATACGGGTATGATAACAATAGTCCATCAAATCCATCAAATGATTATAGAGGAGTAAAAGGGGATAATTGGATGTATATGGGTGATATAGATTGGACAATTTCCCGTCACTCGGACGGCACGAATAATGCGTTAGGTGTGGATTACGATGGTAACGTGAGCAGTGGCAACGTGGACTACGACAATGGCGTTCGGCCATCTTTCTATCTGAACTCTGATGTAGAAATTTATGATGGCCATGCAGGAACTCAAAGTGATCCACATAGAATTGTAATATAACATTTTTTCTTAGCTCTGGACAGTTTTGATTTAGCCCAGTAAATACGGGACTTTTTGGAAAAAAAGTACGATCAAAATTGTATAAAAATTAGGGTATAAATGATAAAAAAATTCAAAATAAGAGAAATTAAAGCAAAAAATCCAAAATTCATTGCATGCAAAAAAGAATTTTGGATTTTTTAAATCTAGAGTCCGAATTAATCGGCTATATATCATATAATTTGAGTGAAAAAGGGACTCGAATATATCATTAGATTCTAGTGCTAATTTAAGTAAAGTAAGACCGATATTAAATAAAGACATAATTTGGACTCGCTTTTTAACTCCATTAATAGTTCTATAGGAATGAGTAGTAAAACGGTGATTTTTATGCCATCTTGTATTTTTAGTATAGTCAGTACCAACAATAGTTAGAAATGTTTACAGCAATACAGCAAATGGTATACATATTGGAAAATGCATCTAAAGATGCATTAGATATTTTTCAATGGTAGAAAAATTGTAGGAATAATTGCTTATATTTTTTATACAATAACATAATAACAAAAAGTGGCTCTTCAAATCTAGTTGAGAGTATGAGAAAAAAACTTCGAAATTTGATGAGGAGGTGATAATATCTCCTTTTAAATGGAATAATTTAAGACATGCAAAAACCACGCTATAAAACGTGGTTCCTTTTAATTGGCTATAGACCTTTAAATATCTTTATATTCTCCAGTCCATTCCCAACCATCTATAGTCTTTTCAGTGCTCCATTTATATTCTAATGATCTATGAACGTATGTAGTTTCTTTCTTTGGTTCACTAACTTCATATCCATCATATAAATCACCATTTGAAGCTAAATCTCTAACACAATCATCTGTATATATATATTTTACATCAAATTTTAATGGAACAAAGTATACATTGTGACCTACATTAGATGCATAATAAGCTGTTACACCATTATGATTTCTATAATTAATTGTTATGTTAGTTCTGTATACCCCACCAGATTTATAGATGTTACTAATTGAGAATGAGAAGTTATCTCTATCTAGTGAAGAATTTCTAAATGCTGATGCATCATTCAAAGGAACATCATATTTTCCAGTATTACCAGTCATATGTAAATTATTCCTATTATTTATAAAATTTCTGTAATCTGTAAGTCCACTAGAGAAATAAGATTTATCTGTTATTGATATACTTTTAACTTCGTCAGCATCAATATCTAAGAATTGTATTTCATAATCATATGTACTATTTTTGGTAGTGGTATCTGTTACATAACCAGTACTATAGTAAGTTTTTTCTGTAGGTTTACAATAATTGTAAGTAGTAGTAGTTATTTCTTTGTTTTCGTCACCTGAATTATATGAGTATCCTTCCTTCCAATCAGACCATCTTACAAATTGATAATAACGTGTCTTTTCATCATCTGGTTGTGAAGGATTGTTATTATTGTTGTTATTATTATTGTTATTGTTGTTATTGTTGTTATTATTATTATTATTATTATTATTATTATTATTATTATTATTATTATTATTATTATTATCTGATCCAGTGCTACAACCGATTGCTGAACATGTTATCTTAATGTTTACTGTAGTTTTAACAGTTGTAGTAACTTTACTACTAGAAGAACCAGTAGATGTTGATGATGAACCTTTATCTACAGTAGTACTAGTATCAGTATTACTATTTCCTGTATTAGTAGTATCGGAAGGTGTTGTATCAATAGGTGTATCATCAACTACAACATCAGTATTAGTAGTATTACAGTTGCCATTAGTACATGTATTATCTTCAATTGTTGTAACAATAAAGTCTGATTTGTCTCCACAATCCAAGCTAACTTTTAAGGCATAATTGCCATCAGCAGTTTTAGTTGTTTGAACATAACTTGAATTAATATCACAAACATCACCATCTTCAGTAAAGTCGATTAACAACTTTTGATTTAACATTTGTGATAATGTTAATTTTTCTGTTCCCCCAACTTGTTCTGGTAATTTTGAAGAAGTAAAATATTCAAATGCCGCATCTTTCATAGCAGTAATATTTGTAATGTATTCAGTATTACCAACCGCTAAACTGTTATTTGAATTACTATTGCTTCCTCCGGTAAATCTTGTAACAATCAAGCAAACTATGAAAACTACTACCGCTAAAATAGCTAACTTAATTGCTAATGATCCCCAATTAAAACTTAATTTTCTGTTTCCTTCTTCGTACATAATCGTACCCCCTTTAACTAAGAAAAACATATTCCTTTAAGTCGAACATATTTTACCATATTTTGCGAAAAATGTCAAACTTAACATTGCCGTATGTTAATCCTTTTTTAAAAAGATACCTTATCATTAATAAAAAAGATTCCGATATATATTGTATAATATCTCTTTGG
>CALVVH010000025.1 GCA_944363805.1 uncultured Bacilli bacterium | reverse complement strand
TGTGGATATCAAAATAAGGAAGTAAAGGATTTAGCTATAAGAAGTTGGGAATGTTCTAAGTGTGGCTCATTACATGATCGTGATGTTAATGCAAGTGTAAATATAATGTTTGAAGGTTTAAAAATGTATGTAAATAGATTATAATCTAAATAGGTGAACAAAAATAGTAGGGTGGCGACCATCCGAAGTTGGTCTATGGAGGACTCAAAGAGTCCTATGAAGTAGAAATGCCTTGTAGTGATGCAAGGATAGTCAAACTTGTTTGACTTTTGTTCTATAAAAAAGATACTTTTTAGAGTATCCTTTAATTATAAGCTAAATTGTAGCAATAGTTTTCTTTGGCTTCTATATTGGCATTATATATGTCATATATTTTTTGGCTTATGTCATTTACTCTTGTTAAAGCACCTTGGTCAGGATCGCCATAGAGAGTAAATATGGAAATTAGATATGGACTACCTGAGTTATAAATTCCAATGTTATTAAAGTAACTGCCATAGTAGCCATACTTGTGTAAAAATATTTTATCATCAAAGTTTAAGCCATTGTAATAAGTATTATTCATAGCATTAACTATTAAGTCGGTGTACTCATCATCAATTTGGATGAAGTTATAGACATGATTTAAAAGTTTATTTGTATCAGTTACGCTCATGTAACCAAATCTATCACTTTGAGTTATTGTTAAGCTTACATCTAAAGTATTTTGGGCATATTCTTTTAGTTCATTTACACCAATATAATCACTAAGCATACGATATGCGCCATTATCACTAACTGATATACTATAGTCGATTAGATCTCTTAGAGTTATTTCTTCCCCAACAGTTCTAGTACTTAATTTTAAGCCAGCGATAGAAGCATAATTGCTAGTGTAAGTTATTGTGTCATCTAGGTTGATATTGCCATTTCGAGCATTATCTAGTAAGTAGGCTGCCGCATATAACTTGATTATACTGGCGGCATATTGGTTTTTGTTTTCATTGGATGTTAAGAAATAGTCATTATCAATATCTTCAAAGTAGATAGATACAGAGTTACTATTTAGTTCTTGAATAAGTTGGTTAAATAAATCATCTATGCTGGCATCTTTATAGGGGGTATTTAAACAGTCGGTGTATTTTTGCATTTTTTCGGCTTCTATTCTAAGTTCTTCGTATCTTTGTTCAAGAGCTCTTATGGCTGCAGCTCTTTCTTCAAATTTGGTGGCAATTATCCCAATTAGGGCAATAATAAATACTATAAATATTAAGATGAAAATACTTTTTCTTTTTCTACTTTTTTTTCTTTTGCTCATACAACGCACCACTTTTTCTTTGCTTATCTAAAATATATAAATATAAATATTGCTAGTAAGACACAGTATATGGAAAACTTCCAAAGTTTACCGTTTTTAACCCAATTGCTAAGCCATTTGTAAGAGAAGAAAGTTACGATACCAGCAGCAAGCATACCTGCAAGATATGGAATTAACATGCTTTCTACTTCATTAGTTGTAATTAGGTCACTTACACCTAGAAGCATAGTGGCAACACTTACAGGAAAATAGAGAATAAATGTATATTTTAAGGCTGTATCTCTTTTTAAACCACATAGAAGGCAAGCAACTAAAACAGTACCACTTCTGCTGATGCCTGGGATAATTGTAACTGCTTGAAAAAGGCCAATGATAATAGCATCTTTTATAGTTATGTCATAATCGCTTTTAGAGCCTTTCATATTACGGACAATAAATAAGGCTAGAGCAGTTATTAAAAAAGCAATGGCCAGACCGTTTATAGAATACCAACTTTCTAATTTGTCTTTGAATATGAAGCCTGTAATACCTACAGGTATAGTACTCAAAATTACATATAGGCAATACTTGAACTTTTTAAGATTGTTGGGACGGGTTTTCTTTTTAAAAATATAACTAAAGAAAGCTGTTACTAATTCTTTGATATCTTTCCAAAATATAATAAATATAGCTATGAATGAACCAAAGTTAGAAACTATTTCAAAATTTAGACTGTCAAATATAGTAGTATTGAAAATATTTTTAAATAAAAAAATATGACCACTACTTGATACAGGTATTGGTTCTGTTATACCTTGGATGATACCTAAGATAATATATGTTATTAAATTCATTTTTCTCACCATTATAATTATATAGTAAATTTTAAATTTTTGCACTATAATTTATACGTGAGGTGTTTTATGGCTGGGACAATGACGCATTTTAAATTTATGAATGATTTGAGTAAAAAGATAAATTTTAAAGGAAATATGAACCTATTTTTGATGGCAGGTCAAGGACATGATTTGTTGTTTTTTGTTAGACTTAAGGATTTTTTTAATTATTCTAAAAGAAAAGAAGTGGCAAAAATTATTGCTGAAAGTCGTTTTAAAAATCTAGTTTTAGAGTGGCAAAAAGAAATATTAAAGAATAATGATGAAAATTTGAAAATATTACTTTATGGTTACATTGCTCATCATATTCTTGATTCTTATATCCATCCGTGGATAAATAATAATTGTAATTGTTATTTTAATAAAAAAGATAAAGATACATGGAAGAATAATGGGAAACATGAAATGCTAGAAAGTATAATTGATGTAATGGTATTAGATCCTTATCAGTTTAAGGTGCCAAAGGTGGAGATGGACAAAAGTATTGAAATAGCAATAAATAGAATTTTTGCTAATGTCTATGGTAATTATGACGTGGGAAGTTTAATGCGGGATGGCTTACACAATATTCCAGGCTTTATTAAAATTTATCGGAAAGATAAGTTGGGGTTTAAGAGAATTGGGTATAAGATAATTGATTTTGTAACTCCAAGGTATGCTCAAAAATTTACTTTTTTGGCTTTTTGTTATCCCAAAAAGGATAGAGAGGAAATATACAACAACTATTTGTCAGAATTTAATAAATTGTATAGTGCCGCTCTTAGTAAAGCGGCGCTCTTGGTACTTGAAGTAGCTGATAGTTTAGAAAATAAAAAAATTGCTGATATCAAATTTGATAAATCAGCAACTTAGTTTTTTTCTACTTCATATTCATAGCCGAAGGTGTCAACGGTTACTTTAGTTATTACGACATTTTCTGCTAGTGCTCCAGTTATGTCGCTAGCAATTTCTTCGTTTTCAACTATTTTATCAATTATGTCCATACCATCAGTAACAATACCGAAACCTGCATATAAACCATCTAAAGAATAAGTAGCAGAGTCATCTAAGACGATGAAAAATTGACTACCAGCGGAATCATATGCTTGACTTCGAGCCATTGAAATTACTCCACGGGTATGACTTAAAGTATTTTTAGTGTAGCCATTTTGTTTAAATTCACCATCGATGGTATAGCCTGGACCACAAGTACCATCACCACTAGGATCACCACCTTGTAGGACAAAGCCTGGAACAGAACGATGGAATGTAAGACCGTCATAAAAACCTTCTTCAATTAAATTTACAAAATTTGCTACAGTATTCGGGGCATATTCCGGCAAAAGCTCAATAGTGATAGTTCCATAATCAGCAATTTCCATGGTTACTATTGGGTTATCAGTTATTTCTTCGGTATCGGTTGAACATCCTGTTAATAAAATAGTACTTATCAACACTATGATACTCTTTAAAACAATTTGCATAACATCACCTTAATTATTTTAACATATATATTTTAGTATGAGAATATTTTATTTAGTGTTAGGAATAATTTGTTGTAGTTTGATGTTCTTTTTTATTGTTATTTATTTAAATTTGTTAGTTATAGGGTATACATTTTTAGAATTTGTCTATTTTATTATTAGAAGCGGTATTATTTGGTTGGGCTTGTTGGGAATATTTTTTATTTATAAAGGATTGGAGAGGATAATAAAAGATGAGTTTTTATTACGACATAGTAGTAAATTTTCAAGATGATAATTGGATGTTTTATGAATGGGAAGAAAGCGATTGTCTAGAAGCAATTAAAAAGATTCCGGTTTTACAAGTTTCTATCAAAGTTATTAAGGATATAATTGGTAATAACATTCAAGTTTCTAAAAGTTTTTTAGAAAGTATTCATAATAAGACAAAGATAAAGAAGGGTTTTTTGGAATATTCGGCGCTGTTTGCTAGTAAAAATGGAGCTATTGTTTTGGAATTTAATGACAATGGCGTGAGTATTTCTAGAAGTTATTTACAAGTTAATGATGAATGTAATATTTTAGAAAAACTTTATACGATTCCGATGGAAAAGTTGGAATATAAAATTGTCAATAAGTTGGAATGCCAGGATAAACTACGAAGTGAAAAAATAGTAAAGGATTTAATTAATCTGGAGATAAATACACTTTATCAAAATAAAAAATGGGAAAAAATAGTTTTTTTATATAATGAATGGTTTAAAAAAAGTAAGAGAAATGTGGCTGAAATGATTAAAGAAATGCAACATAGGTTAAATGGAGAAATTACTGAAGATGAAATAAAAATATATAATTTAATAAAGCTTAGTTATAATAATGTATAATAATTTCAATTTGGGGAACTATATTATTGTAAGGAATGGGATGTATGAAAAAAGTATGTAAAATATTGAGTATTGTGGCTTTTGTATTCCTTTTAGCTGGCTGTGGTTGTATGCAAATGACTGCTAAAGGACGAGTTGAAGAATTCTTAGACCAATACCGTAATCTAAGTGCCAATGTTTTGGGGGATTTAGATGAAGTGGTCGAGCAAGAAACTGATTTGACAGAAGGACAAAAGGAAAAGTATCGTGATATAATAAAAAAACAATATTCTGATTTAAATTACGAAATAGATAATGAAGAATATGATGGAGATAGTGCAACTGTTGAAGCTAAAATTACTGTATATGATCTATATAAAGTTCAAAAAGATGCTACTGAGTATTTGAATGAACATAGTGGGGAATTTGCTGATGAGAATGGTGAATATGACAGTACAAAATTTATGGATTATAAGTTAGATGTAATGCAAAAGAATACAGACACAGTAGAATATACAATAACTTTTAACTTAACTAAAGATGAAGATGATAATTGGCAAATAACTGAATTAACGCAAAGTGATTTAGAAAAAATACATGGAATTTATAATTATGATAGTGAATAAAAAAATAACGAGGAAAAATTCTTCGTTATTTTTCTTCATATATTTTACGTGAAGGAAGATAACTAGGTAGGTCATAAGAGTAATGACTTATTATGGTCAAGCAATCTTGAAATTTTTCAGCAATACTGGTTTCTTTTTTTTCAATTACAGAAAAATCATGGTGAATTTTATTTTTAGTGTAGGCATCTGGAATATTTTCAAACTCTAATAAAAGTTCAATGTCTTGAAAATTGAGGGTAGGAAGTTCTAGAATAATATAATTATCCCACAATTTTTTTAAACAACGATAGATGTTGAAAAAACTGTAGTTGCCAGAAAATATTTGGTAATCAAAATCATTAACAAAAACTATGATATCATGATATATTTTTTTGGTAATAGAACTACTTACTTCATTTAAATTAAAGTTTTCTAAGGTCAATTTGATGATATATTTTGGGGGTATTCCTTTGGTCCTCAGGGCTTTTATGATAGTGCTATAAATATGGGAGTTTAAGAAAAATCTAGCAAACTGAGCTAATTTATAGGGACTTGTTTTGTAATTTGTTAAGATATCACATAGGTCTTCGCTGAAAAGAGGGTGACTTTCAGTATAAGTTGGTCCGAGATAATAAGCTAAGATTGTGTAATTCACTACCCATTGTGGAGATTTAATATCTGTGTAATCTTCAAAGGATGATTTAATAGCATGCCAATTATCATTGGGAAACTGGTTGATAAGATGATTAAATACAATTAAAGATATTTCTTCAATTTCTTCTTTAGGAGTTTTGTTGACCCAATTTTTCAAACGGAATAGGTTGAATTGAAAGTATTCGATTATTTTATTTTTTTTCATGGTGTGTCCTTCTTGATAAAGTTATATGAGCAAAGCGATAGCGATATTCTTCAATTGTTTTTAAACATTTGTCAATGATTGTTTTAGCATCAAAGCTTTCGTGTTCACAGTTTATTAGGTCTTGAGTTAATTCAGCTTTTAACTGGATATCACTACTTTCTGAGTAAGTTTTTAGTAAAATAACTTTTTTAAAATCTATAGCAGTATAAGTTATTGTCTGACGATTAATTTCGAGCATTTTTTGATACATAATTAAAAATATGTCATTAAGAGTATCGATAGTTGGAAATAAGATGTGATAGTCTTGATTTAATAAAGCATTAAGGGTTTTAATGATTTTATTTTTTTCCCATTCATCTAAATTAAACAAATCAAAATTGTCGATAATGATATCAAATAAAGTTATGTAGCCATAAAGATAACTAGTTCTATTAATTTGTTGAATTAAACTGTATATTGGTTCGCTTAAAAAATAAAGGGCGATAGAGTCAAAAAACTGGGGAGAAACTTCTTTCATAGTCATTGATGTACATAGTTCGGAAATGTAGCAAGGGTCTTTTTCTAAAACAGTATTTCCTAATTTGGAAACTAAAATATACAAGCATGCTTGATCGATTAAATCGTTAGTAGTTTCTAAAATTTCTAAAAAAGCTTCTTCATCAATGTTAGTTGGAAAATTTTTTAAAGCATTACAAAAAATTTTGTAAAAAAAGCGACTTTCTTCATGATTTTCTATTTTTTTGGTAATTTCATGTTTTATTTGATAACCTTGTAATTGTAATTTTGTTATAAGCATAAAAACCTCCTTGAAACATATTTTACCACGTAAGTCATATCTTTTTATAGGGGTAATCGTATGAAAAAGTTAATTTTTTTGCTTTTTTTGTTAATGCCATTAAAAGTAGAAGCAATTAGTGCTAGCAGTAGTATTGTTATGGATTTAGATAATGGACGAGTACTACATGCTAATAATATTCATGATGAAAGATTAATTGCTAGTATTACTAAAATTATGACTTGTATTGTTACTATTGAATATGCAGATATCGATAAAGTAGTGGAAGTAGGGGATGAAATTTTAAAGGCTTATGGTAGTGCTATATATATTGAACTTGGAGAAAAATTGACTTTGCGAGATTTGCTTTACGGGCTTATGCTTCGTAGTGGTAATGATGCAGCAATGGTTATTGCTAAAAATGTGGCGGGGAGTATGGATGCATTTGCTATGCTTATGAATGAAGTAGCAAGTAGAATTGGTATGGAAGATTCATATTTTTATAATGCACATGGTTTAGAAGAAGATGATGGAACTGGGAATATTTCAAGTGCATATGATATGGCTTTACTTACTAAATATGCGATGGAAAATGATATTTTTAAAGAAATATTTGGTGCTAAAAATTATACGGTCAAAACTAATTATAAGACTTATTCTTGGACAAGTAAAAATAAATTATTGCACAATTATGAATTTATAACGGGGGGCAAAACGGGATTTACGGAAAAAGCACGGAGAACACTAGTTACTACTGGTAGTAATAATAATATTAATTTGGTAGTGGTAACGTTAAATGATCCCAATGATTTTCAAGATCATATTACTTTGTATGAACAAGTTTTTCGTAATTATCATGCAGTCAAAGTTATCGATAAAGATAACTTTGAGGTAAAACAAGATAGTGTATATAAAAATGATACTTTGTATGTAGATGCTGATATATATGTACCTGTTACTGGGGATGAAAAGAAAAAATTAAAGATTGAATATCAACTTTATAAAAATAAAAACAATACTTATGTTGATGGAGATAAAGTGGGAGAAGTAATTATTTATTTAGGTGATGAGGAAATACGTCGCGAAAATATTTATGTTTTAAAAGAAGATGATATAGAAAAGTTATCGTGGTGGGAAAGATTTTTGAGGTGGCTCAGATGGTAAGTTATATTTGGTTTTTTCTGATAATTATTGGAATACTTTTTTCTCTTTTTACTGGTCGGCTTGATGTGATAAATGATAGTATTTTGACTAATGGGCAAAAGGCTTTAGACTTAATGTTATCAATTTTGCCTATTATTGTTTTATGGACGGGGATTATGAAGATAGCCGAAGAGTCAGGACTTTTACGAAAATTTGCTCGGTTAGTTGAACCAATACTTTCTAAACTTTTTCCTTCAGTTCCCAAAGACAATCCAGCTTTAGGGTTTATTGCTTCGAATATTGCCGCAAATATGATGGGACTGGGGAGTGCTGCTACACCATTTGGGCTTAAAGCAATGAGTGAGTTACAAAAAATTAACAAGAATAAAGATACAGCAAGTGTTGCAATGATTACATTCTTGGTTTTAAATACTGCGGGAGTAACTATTGTGCCTACAACAGTATTAGCTTTACGAATTGCTCATGGATCAAACAATCCTTCTGAAATTATTTTGCCAGGCGTTATTGCAACCTTTTGCTCAAGTGTAGGAGGTTTGTTGCTAGACTATTTTATCCGAAAAAGGAGTAAAAAATGAATACTTTATCAAAGATTGTCATTCCTATATTTGTAGTATTTGTAATATTTTATGGTTTTAAGAAAAAGGTTAGTATTTATGATGCTTTTTTAGAAGGGGCTAAGGAAGGATTACTCATTTCTTTTAATATATTTCCTTCGATTATAGCTATGGTTTTTGCCATCAATATTTTTTTAGATAGTAATTTCGTTTATGAAGTTTTGGGGATTTTTAAGCCTTTGTTAAATTTAATAAACATTCCTGTCGAAATCATGCCAATGGCTCTACTTAGACCAATTTCAGGAACAGCGACATTGGCTATAATGAACGATATATTTATAAATTATGGGCCGGATTCTTATGTTGGAAGATTAGCAAGTGTCTTGCAAGGGTGTACAGACACTACAATCTATGTTTTGGCTCTTTATTTTAGTTCTATTGGAATCAAAAAAATTCGGTATTCTTTAGGTGTGGGACTTTTTGCAGATTTGGTAGGTATTACTGTAGCTTTTTTAATAACCATGTTATTTTTCTAAATTATGTGATATAATTAAATTGGTGGTTTATATGGAACGCTTGCAAAAGGTTATTGCCTCATATGGATATACATCAAGACGAAAAGCTGAAGATTTGATTCGTAAGCAAAAAGTTATGGTCAATGGGAAAATAGTTACTGAATTAGGAACTAAGGTAGCAGAACACGATATTATCAGCATAGATGGCATTATAATTAATAAAGATGTCAAGCATGAATATTATATTTTAAATAAACCACGTAGTGTAATAAGTAGTGTAAATGATGAAGCAGGACGCATTACTGTCGTCGATTTAATCAATACTGATGCGCGAATTTATCCTATTGGCAGATTGGATTATGATACTACGGGGATAATTCTACTTACTAATGATGGAGATTTTGCAAATACACTTATGCATCCTAGTTTTGAAATTGAGAAAACATATATAGCTAAAATCGATAGAATACTTACTAAAGATGATATTTTAGCAATTAAGAAAGGGATTACCATTGATAAGAGGAAAGTAGAAGTGAAGAAATTTAAAGTAAAAAAGAAAGATTTGGAAAAAAATACCGAAATTGTAGAAATTACAATTGTTGAAGGCAGGAACCATATAATTAAAAAATTATTTAAAGAAATAGGCGTAAACGTTCTTAAACTAAGTAGGGTTGCTTATGGTTTTTTAGATATAAAAAATTTGAAATCTGGAGAATATCGTAATTTAACTATTAAAGAAATAAAAAAATTATATGCGTTAGCTAAAAGGTAGGGACTTTTTAGTTTTTTTTTAGACGGTTAGGAACTAAGAAAGGAAATTTTATGAAGGCAAATTGTGATTTATCAGCAGTAAAAAAGAAAGATTTAGAGAAATTAGTAGATGAAAAAATTAGAACAGAAAATAATTTTTTTATTATCAATATCTATAAGAAAATCAGAAAATTAAAAGAAAAAGATTTGTACAATAATATTATTATGTATCCAAAAAACGACTTTAAAAAGATGGATTGGAAAGATCGGACAATTGCGCGAGTTGTGGCAAGATATAAAGACATCATGTTAAATATCGAATTTTTTAACAAATATGATAGTAACTTGTTGAGTAAAAATATTACGATTCTATCCAAAGTTATTCAAAAAGTTGCTTTACGTGTCGATTTAGATAGAGTAGTTTATGTGCGAATATTTAAAAAAGGAAATGTCGATTTAAAAAAGGGGTATATATTACAAAAAGGATATTGTGATAGATTACGGGAATTTAATGAAGATATTTTAGATATTTTGACAATTTCTTTAGAAGAAATAGCAGATAAAGATAATGAAATAGGAGAGCTTATCCAATATTTATGTTAAAAAAAAGACTAGTTTGACTAGTTTTTTTAGTTTGAGTTATTTTCTTCACTGTCGTCTGCGATTTTAATAGCTCCAACTGGACAAGAGTCAATAGCATTTTTAAGAGCTTCGGAATCTAAGTTTTCATTACTTATAGCATGTGATAGCCCATCTTGAAAATCGAAATGTTCATTATCAATAGCAATACACATGCCACAGCCAATACAATTTTCATTTACAATAATTTTTTTCATTTGTCTTCCTCCTTGTATAATTATAGTAAATTGATTTTTAAAAATCAACGATAAATGTTTAAAAATTGTAGAATTTATGTTATCATTTTGGTAGAGGTAGCGTTATGGATTCAAGAATGAATAAGTATAGTGAAGATAACAAAATGTCGAGAGTGTCGAGAAATGTTGAGTTGTATAAAGAAATTAATGAAAGCGAACTCGACAGTTTTAGCGTGAAAAGTAATGCCACCGTCATTGGTAATCAAGAACCAGAAATAGATATTGAGAAAATTAAAAAAATATTAGATACTAAATATAATGAGGCTCCGAAGCGAAGGAGTATTAGAGTAGAACCTCGAGAAGAGGAAAGTAAGTTAATAGATGATGTTCCTACGAAAGAATATGATTTAAATGTTATTTTGGAAAAAGCGAAGGATGAAAAGACAGAAACTTATGAAGAAGCGCGGTCTAAAAAATTGCGAAATACCCAATACGATATTTTAAACAATTTGAAAATAGATGATAATAAGTATAAGAATGATGAAAACATAGAAGAAGTTCGTGATAAGCCAGAGATGAAAAAGGCTGAAGAAGATTTGATGGAACTTATCAATACAATTACTATTAATGAAGCTAGGATAAAAGAAGAACACCAAAAAAATGCAGAAGATGTTCCTGATATTGATCCTCTTAGTATCTTAGAAGATTTAAAGGGTGATGAAAATACTGCAGTTTATGAAAAAATGACAGAAGAGATAAAGGTTAAAGCTTCAACTAGTGAGGCATTAAGTAAGGAGAAAGTTCCTGAAAATAATAATGATAATAGGATTGATGATTCTTTTTATACGAATAACTTATTTAATAAAAAGGATTTTGAAGATGATAATGATGACTTTTTGGATGACAATAAATTAAGTGTTTGGGTAAAAATATTAATTGCTTTGGTTGTTATTGCCTTTTTAGTAGGAATGTTTATATTTTTAAAGTCTTTTATAGGTTTTTAATACATAAAATTTAATATGAAAAGATTGCATATAAGAACAACATATAAAGTATCAAAAGTATTATTAGTAATATTTCTTTTGATATTTTTTTTGACTTTTTTCTTATTGCGAATTTATGATACTAAGATTTCACCGAAAATTATGACGGTGGCTGAAGCAAGGTTAAAGAAGTTTACAGAATCATTTTTAAGTAATAATGTCGGTTATGACTTATTTACAAATGATGCCTTGAAAGATATTTTAGTAATAAATAAAAATGAAGCTGGAGAAATAATTTTTGCTGATTTCGATTTAAACAAAGCTTATATGGTTTTGGATACAGTTACCGACGAGTTAAATCGATTAATTACCGATATGGAAAATGGAGTAGTGGTCGAAAAAATCGATTCGAGTATTTCTTCTAGTGCAAACGGGCTAGTAATGGCTATGCCAATGATGGTGGCATCAGATAGTGTTTTACTTAGTAATTTAGGACCTAAAATTTATTTTAAAATTAACTTTGTTGGTTCGCTTCTTACAAATATTCGTAGTGAGATAAGGGAATATGGAATGAACAACGCATTAGTGGAACTTTATGTAACTATTAAAGTAACAGAACAAATAGTAGCACCAGTTGCTAAAAGTAATTTAGAAATAGAGTACGATGTATTAATTTCTTCACAAGTTATCAACGGAAGAGTGCCAGCCTATTATGGTGGAGCAATTATTGAAAAAAGTAATTTATTATCTATTCCCATTGAATAAATTTTATGCTATAATTGATAATAGGGTGAGAATATGAACCAAGTATTTGTTAATGAAGCTTTTTCGAAAGCTATTGATGATTATTTGAAAAGTGCCGATCAACCCCAAGGAATTACTTATAATTCTTTTTTGGTAGTAGTTGTGAGAATGCTTATTTGTATGTATAGTGAATTGGATATTGTCAATCCAATGGTGGTAAATGATCCAGATTTGTTGTATAAAAATTTAACAAAGTATGGATATACTAAAGAAGCTTTAGAAGTGTTTTTTAGTAATTTACAAATGTATTATGATATTGAGAAGGAAAATGAAAAAATTAATGCAGATGTAAAAAAGAAAAATCCTTATTTTGTAGTAACTCAAAAAGATTTAATTGATATGTTCATTGCTAAAAAAATGAATTATCATTTAACAGAAGATGAAGTCAAAAATTTTTATGGATTGTTATATACACCATTTACTGAAAATCCACTTCGAGTATCTTATAATTTTTTGACTGCTACCGATGTGTCTGAAGTAGATAAATATTTTAAACAACAAATGCGCGATAATGTAAAAGTTGTTGCCCCGAAAGAAAAACATTATTTGAATGTTAAAGCTTATGAGATATTAAATTATTCAATGGACGATTTAAATAGAATGGATAGTAATGAACTTGATAGAGTAAATCATCAAGTATATGATTATTTTAAAATAAGAGAAAATGCTATTAATAAGGAATATTTATTGGAAAAAGCAATTGAAGCTTTAGAAAGAGAAAATAATAAAGTTACTTCTGGTAATGGATATGTTGATATCCTTTTAGTAATGAGTGTTATTTGTACTATAATTATGTTAGTAGGTATTGTAACTTTTATTGTTTTATAGGTGGGGTATGGAAAAGGTTATTGCCGATGGGAAAAAATATGAAGTAATTAAAAATTATCGTGATGCATTAAATTTAGATGATTTGCAAGGCAAAATAACGGATTATTTTGATAATTTTGATTATATTTTAGGTGATTATGCTTATGGCAAGGTTCGTCTTAAAGGTTTCAATGATAAGACAAATAAAAATTTTAAGCCAATAAATGATTATAGCAAAATTGGCGAATATATTGAGAAAAATTGTGCATATGATTGCAGGTATTTCATTTTGAGAAGATTGCCGGTTGAAAAAAAGTAATTGTTTTGTTATAATTACATATAGAATAAAAGAAGGGATTGATTGATGTGGAAAAGATTAAAATAAATATGGTATCTGGAGCTAGTTTAGAAAAACCATTGGTATCAGCATTTAAAAGTAACAATGCTATTTATGTAGTGTTTGATAACGAAATAAATGGAACTATGGGATTACCAATTATTTTAGTATCGAAATTAGAAAATAATAAATTAGTAAAAATTATTGATCAAAATGAATGGGGAGTTGTTAAAGAAACTTTGCGGATGATTATTGCTGGTAATCAAGTTGATTATGTAGTTGTTGGGGAATCGCTAAGTGCTGATGATGTATTCTTTTCACAACTTACGTTGCCAGTAGCTTCTTTTGATGCTTTAAAGAATAATTATCGACCTAATGTTGAAGATGCCGGTAATGTAGTAAATAATGTTGCAGTTGACCAAGATGCAAATGTAGGAACACCAGTAGAAAATGTTGTACCTGTGGAAGATTCAAGTCAACCAGAATCTGTTGGAGAAAGTATTCCTGTTGCTCAAAATGAACAAATGGTAGAAAGTGCTCCAGTTGATGCTCAACCAGTAGAAATGCCACAAGTACCACAAATGGATATACAACAAAGCGTAGATGTACCTATTGCGCCGCTTCCACAAGAAGAATCTGTTGTATCTAGTGATGTTACACCAGTTATGCCTGATGCTCCGGTTGATGCCCAAACAGTAGCCCCAGTAAGTGAAACAACAGCTAATGAAAGTATTCCGGAAATAGAAGTACCCGTTGAAAATCAATCTGTTGTATCTGATGCTCCAGCAGAAAATGTTGTCGCTCCAGTGGATGAAGTTGTTTTCAATAATGCTGAAGATGCAGATGTAATACAATCACAAAACGATGTTCCAGTTGATTTTACTGCAGATAAAGAAGCTTTTTTGAAAGCTTGTGAAAATATGTTTGATGCTTTGTTAGCTAAATTTAAAAAATAGACTTATTAGTGATGGTTATAAAAACCATCTTTTTTTTATATAATGTAGTATGAAAGAGACGATAAGATTTTATTATAATATCGATGTGGAAGGCTTGGAAGAAAATAATGGTAAGTATCACTTTAAATATCAAAATGTTGATTATTTTTTTGTTTTCTATAATCGAGGACTCGATGAGTTAGATGATCTTATTTTATGTATTCGCAATATGAAAGAAAGAGGTATTGAAGTTAACGATATTATTTTAAATCGAAATCAAGAATTTTTAACAAAAGTAAATGATTATAATTATATTTTAATGTCAGTGGTCAATTATGCTGAACAATTTGATATTTTTGATATTGTTGATATGGCTAATAAGTTAAAACTTAACAATTATAATTCTAAATTATACCGAAATAATTGGGCAAGTTTATGGAGTAGCAAAATCGATTATTTTGAATATCAAATTAGGGAGTTAGCTTTAAATAAACCGGTTATCAAAGATTCTTTTAGTTATTATGTAGGACTAGCTGAGAATGCTATAAGTTATGTAAATAAAATTAATGTCAGTTTTATGCAACGTAATGCAGCAATTGTTTTGGCACATCGGCGGGTCTTTTATCCTAATTATAAGTTGAACTTTTTAAATCCCTTATCTTTCATTTTTGATTTAGCGGTTAGAGATGTGGCGGAATATTTAAAGGCTATGTTTTTTAGTAATGATGATTGTGAAGACGAAGTTTATGAAGATTTAAAATATTATCTAAAAATAGCTAATTTAAACGTTTATGAGGCCAGTATGTTTTATGCTCGGTTATTATATCCGTCTTATTATTTTGATATTTATGAAGAGGTAATGAATAACGATAGAGATGAAGAAGATTTGGTAAGTGTTATAAAAAAGAATGAGATTTTTGAAACATTTTTAAAAGAAGCATATTTAGAAATAACTAAATATGCTCCGATAGAAAAAATAGATTGGCTTATAAATTGATGTTGATAACTCCTTCAAGTTCGGGAACTTCGGCTTTAAAAAATTCAAAAATGCCATCATTGATAGTATTATCTTGATACATGCAATTTTGGCAAGCACCAGATAATTTTATGTATAAGTAATTATCTTCATATTTAACAAATTCAATATCGCCGCCGTCCATTACTAAGAAAGGACGTATTTGATCAATCATATCTTTTAATTTTTCTTCCATGCAAATCACCTTCTTATATTATAAGGCTTTGAGGTTGTTAAGTAAAGAATTTAATGGTATACTTAAAATTAGTTAAGAGGTGTGAAATGCCAAAATATAAAACAGGAGATATAATTGAATGTAAAGTCAGTGGAATTACTGATTATGGCTTTTTTGTTCTAGTCGATTCCGAATTTTCTGGATTATGTCATATATCTGAAGTGTCTAATGAATTTGTCAAAGATGTAAATGATTTTGTCCATGTTGGTGAAATTGTTTATTGTCAAATTTTAGATATTGATTACGAAACTAAACAAATGAAGATGTCAATTAAAAATATTTATTATAAGACGGAAGATGATGGAATGCATATTGTTGAATCACGGAAGGGATTTTTGCCACTTAAAAATATGTTGCCAATATGGATTGATGAAAAGATGAAGGAATATGAAAAGCAAAAAAAATAAACTGGATTTTATTCCAGTTTTATTTTTAAATTGGTGCCCAAGGCCGGACTTGAACCGGCACGAGTTGTTATACTCGCAGGATTTTCTTACTACTATAGTTTTCACTACCATAAAATGTTTGTAGTCTGGACTTTCTCTTTACCATATCTTTCGGACTTAGGTATTGCCCGTCAAGTCTCTACACCTTATTTACGGTTTCTGTAGTTATCAGTTAAAGCATGGCAATTTGGACAAAGTAATTGTAAATTGTTAAGGCTATTATCTTTGTTGTTTCCATTAATGTGGTGTAATTCCAATGGTATTTTTTGATTATTCCATTTTTCTAATCCACATATCTCGCATTTATAATTTTTGATTTTTTCCTTTAAAATGCGATTTTTTAACTTATAACTAGTAATAGGAATTTCGTTATTAAAACATTTTTCGATTGGTTTTATATCTGCTGGACTATTATTTTTATTCCAGCCTTGTCCAAGGAAATGAGATGTATCTAATTTAAACATTTCTATATATCTATTGAGAATTCGATAATTTCCACCATATGGTTTCAAATTAAGTTTTATTAAACATTCTCTTTTGCTTATAGAATTTGAAATAATATCACTTAATACATCTTTTGAGTATTTTAATTTCAAAATTACCCCCGCAAATCTTGGCTCGGGATTGCCATCAGCGTTATCTGTAAGGTTTCCCCGAATTTGAGCAAATTCACATAATCTATTTCTAGACTAGTGCTCAAGGCCTTCCAACAGTTAGTAAGAGGCCTTAAGTCCTGTGCGTCTACCTATTCCGCCACTTGGGCAGGCACTTGTCTTAATGAATAAGACTTCTTAAGTATAATATGTTTTTTCTTCTTTTTCAAGTCTTTTTTTCAAAAAATAAGTGTTTTTTAGGAAATATTTTTTAAAATATGCTTATATTAATATTAAGAAGTATAAAAAAATAAAGAAATGTGGTTGACATGCTAAAATATCTTTGCTATAATTGCTTTGTTGACCGGGAAAATATGGAGGAATACCCAAGTCTGGTTGAAGGGACCGGTCTTGAAAACCGGGAGGTCGAGCAATCGGCGCAGGGGTTCGAATCCCTTTTCCTCCGCCACTTAATTTTACATCGCGGGATGGAGCAGTCTGGTAGCTCGTCGGGCTCATAACCCGAAGGTCGTTGGTTCAAATCCTTCTCCCGCAACCATGTGGTTCGTTAGTCTAGAGGCCTATGACGTCTGCCTGTCACGCAGAAGATCACGGGTTCGAATCCCGTACGAACCGCCATTTTTTTGGCTTCATAGCTCAGTCGGTAGAGCAGAGGACTGAAAATCCTTGTGTCGCTGGTTCAATTCCCGCTGGAGCCACCATAAAATGTTACTTAAAAACCTAGGAATTACCTAGGTTTTTTCATGTCCTAAAGCTGGGGCAAAAATACTACTACCCTCTTTCCGGGACAATTCTGGGACAATAGTGACCAAATTTAATTAAAAAATTACATATAATTTATATGCAATTTTTAATAATGTTTTTTCGATTTTCTTGTTTTCGTAATCATATCTACTTTAATAGGTATTACTTCATTTTTATAATCATCTTTTAAAAGTAGATATGCTTCAATATTTAAAGCTTCAGCAATTTGTTCTAGTTTTTCTAAACTTACATTAAATATACCTCTTTCTAAATCAGAGATATATTTAGCTGTTACATTTGCGTTTTCAGCTAAATCTTCTTGAGTCAGATTGGCTTTTATTCGATAATATTTAATATTTGTTTTAAGAATATCTCTTAAATTACGTTTTATATTCATGACATCACCAATAATATTATAATAAAGATTATTTATATCGTCCTATTTCTTTTAACTTTTCATTAATCCATAAACCCAAATGTTCTTTTAAGGGCTTGAATCCATCTTTATTACTTTCTTCGGTTTCTTTACCATCTAATTTGTAATTGATAGCTCTTATAGATAGTTTTAAATGTTTCGTTACATTGTCTACTTCTATTACTTTTGCATAGATTTCTTCCCCTATTTCGGCATAATCACTTACATTATGAACAAAACTGTTGGATATTTCTGATATATGAATTAAACCATTATATTCATCAT
>CALVVH010000024.1 GCA_944363805.1 uncultured Bacilli bacterium | reverse complement strand
CTTTTAGAACCTAGTTTAGAGAGAGATATCAAAGCAGAATTATATGATAAAGCTAGTGAATTTGGTATTAATGAATTTGGAAATAATTTGGAAAATTTACTTCTTACTCCACCGATTAAAGGGTGTGTGGTAATGGGATTTGATCCAGCATTTAGAACTGGTTGTAAGTTAGCTGTGTTATCACCAACTGGAGAAGTTTTAGAAATTGGGGTAATATATCCTCATGAACCTAAAAAAGAAGTCGATATGGCAGAAAAAATTATGCTTGCTTTAATGCAGAAGCACGGAGTTAAGATTATTGCAATCGGTAATGGTACAGCATCAAGAGAAAGTGAAGCATTTGTGGCTAATCTAATTAAAAAATATAATTTGGATATCAAATATGTAATAGTGAGTGAAGCTGGAGCTAGTGTATACTCAGCATCACCACTGGCTAAAAAAGAATTCCCAGATTATTCGGTAGAACAAAGAAGTGCTGTAAGTATCGGAAGAAGACTACAAGATGCTTTATCGGAACTTGTAAAAATCGATCCTAAAAGTATTGGAGTAGGACTTTATCAACATGATTTGAAACAAAAAGAATTAGATGAAGAATTAGGGTTCGTTGTAAGTAAAGTTGTTAATAAAGTTGGGGTTAATTTAAATAATGCTAGTGAAAGTATATTAAATTATGTTTCTGGTCTTAGTAAAAGTATTATCAAAAAAATATTAGATTATCGAAAGAAGAAGGGTGTTATCAAATCCAGAGAGGAATTAAGAAATGTTGAAGGTAATGATAAAGCTTTCGAACAATCAGCGGGTTTCTTAAGAATATTTGATGGAGATAATCCGTTAGATAAAACGAATATCCATCCAGAAGATTATGAACTTGTTAATAATATTTTACAAGATAACAATATCGATGTTGCTAAAGTTGGAACGGATTATATGAAAGAAAAAATCGATGCTTTAAATAAAAATGAAGTAATGAATAAATACAATATTTCAGAAGAAAAATGGGATTTAATTAAGAATAATTTAGTAAATGGAGTAATCGATCCACGGGATGAAATAAAACAAATGACTTTACGTAGTGACATACTTACTATCGATGATTTGGAGTTGGGTATGAGTTTAGAAGGAACGGTGCGTAATGTTACAGCATTTGGAGCATTTGTTGACATAGGTTTACATGATGATGCCTTAGTACATATTTCTAAAATGAGTAAAGAATATGTCAGGCATCCGAGTGAAATACTAAAAGTTGGAGATATTATTAATGTTTATATATGTGGTATAGAAAAAGAAAAAGGTCGAGTTAGTCTATCTTTAATTGAGGAGTAATATGAAATTAATATTTGGATTAATAAAAATTGTGTTAATTTTTGCTTTTATTGCGGGAGTATTTATGCTTTTAATCAATAAGACATTTATTTATGAAACTTATAAGGATGAAGCAATGCAAGGAGATGGTATTCCTATAAGTAGATATATGTATTATGTAGGATTAAATAGTAATTCAACAGCAACATTTATTGCTCCTTTAAGCCAAAGTTATTTAGATTCTTATCGAAATGATTATTTGAAAAACTTAGAAACTTGTTATGGTAAGTATTACTTTGATGTCAATAATGGAATTACTATAAATAGTTATAATATTATTGATAATGGTCTTTATAGAACAGTAACTATAAATTATATTAATGATAATTATTGTAGTGACACATATGTATTAGAAGATACTTGGATAAGTGATTATTTAAATCATAGTAATTATGAAAGTGGAGATATTACAAGTATTCTTACAACAGCTTTGATAACTACAGTTAGCTCTCTTAATAGAGTTGGGGAACCTGTTATTCCTGATGATTATGAAAGTGAAATTAGTTTAAGTGTCAATTGTAGTATGGGACAAGATGAATATACTTTGACATTTAGTGATTTTACTAGTGAAGAATTATTGGTAGTTAGGGAAAATGGTACAGATAAACAATTTGCTGTTTATGAATTTGGGGGAGTAGTTAATTATTTAAATAGTTTGGCTGGTAATTAGGCTTTTATTAAGATATAATTAAGGAAGGAGGAGTTAGATGAAATCATTTAGTTTAAAAGATTTAAAGTATTTAATACTATATACGATAATTATAATATTTGCTTTCATTTATTTGAAAGATATTTTAGGAATAGTAAGTTATATTATTAAATTATTTATGCCATTTATTGTGGGGTTAGCTATAGCTTTTGTTTTGAATGTCTTGGTCAATGTCGTAGAAAGGAAGTGGCTTAATAGTTGGAAAACATCAGCAGTAGTTAAAAGGGCACTCAGCTTAATAATTGCTCTTGCTATTGTAATTGGTTTTTGTGTTTTCTTACTATTCTTAATTATTCCTAATTTACAAAATACGATAGCGATATTCGCTGATAATATTCCAGCTTATAGTGAGAACTTACAGGATTTACTTAATAGTTGGGGGATAGATTCTAATATTATCAATGAAGTTGTTGAAGTATTTAAGGCTCTAGGGGATAGTGCTAGTTCATATATTAAAGAAAATGGTAATCAGGTTTTAGAAACTACGCTAGGTATTGCTACTAATGTGGTAACTGGATTTATTAATATTACTATAGGTATTGTTTTTGCTATTTATTTCTTAGCTCAAAAAGAAAAAATAAGCAATCAAGTAGATAATTTAATGAAAGCTTATTTACCAGAAAAAATAACTACTAAAATTAAAGATATTGCGGTACTTTCTAATAAAATATTTTCAAACTTTGTTGGTGGTCAATGTATTGAAGCAATAATAATTGGTTTCTTATGTTTCTTGGGTATGTTTGCATTACGACTTCCTTATGCATCAACTATTTCCGTTTTAGTGGGATTTACAGCTTTAATTCCTGTGTTTGGTGCATTTATTGGTACAATTATTGGAGCATTTTTAATATTTATGATAAGTCCTTTACAAGCTTTGATATTTATTATATTCATTATAGTTTTACAACAATTAGAAGGAAATTTAATATATCCAAAAGTTGTGGGCAAGTCAGTAGGGCTTCCAGGAATTTGGGTTCTGGTAGCAGTAACTGTTGGAGCAAGTATCAATGGGATACTTGGTATGCTTCTAAGTGTGCCAGTTTGTTCAATAATCTATAGTATAATGGCTACAAATATCCGATATCGCTTGAAGGAAAATGAAGACATAAAAAAAGCACAAGAGTAATTCTTGTGTTTTTTGTAAAACAACATCAAAGATGTAAAAACATCTTTAGTAAAAATATGAAAAATGGATGTTGCTTTACAACTCTTATTATAACAAATATTTATTCTAAGTCAATTATTTTTGCACTTTTTTTGTAAAAAGTTGCATTTTATGCTAAAATATTACAAGTTTTGACAGAAGGACAAGGCCTTTGTTATAATTGGAGAAAATAATACAGAATAAAATATATTAAATTAGAAAGAGGGTGTATTAGTGAATAGAGAAGATTTTCCAATGCTCAAACAAGATATTATTTATTTAGATAATGGAGCAACTAGTTTAAAACCACAAGTAGTTATAGATAAGATGACAGAATATTATGAAAAATATAGTGCTAATGCGCATCGGGGAGATTATGATATTTCTTATAAAGTTGATATGGAATATGAAAATGCTCGAGATTTAGTAGTTAATTTTATCAATGCTAAATCAAAAGAAGAAGTAGTATTTACTAGTGGAGCAACAGAATCTTTAAATATGATTGCTACTGGATTTTTTGCTAATTTATTAGAACCGGGGGATGAAATATTAATTACTACTAGTGAACATGCTTCTAATGTCCTTCCGTGGTTTAGATTGGCTAATGATTATGGTTGTATCATCAATTTTATTCCTTTAGATGATAATTTACATGTTACAGTTGATAATGTTCGTAAGAGTATTACTCCTAGAACTAAAATAATTGCTTTAGCGCAAATTACAAATGTTGTTGGGGATGTTCGTCCGATAAAAGATGTATGTAAATTAGCGCATGAAAATAATATTTTTGTTGTCGTTGATGGCGCACAAAGTGTTCCACATATGAAAGTGGATGTGCAAGATTTAGATGTCGATTTTCTGGCTTTTTCGGGACACAAGATGTTAGGACCAACTGGTATTGGAGTTTTATATGGTAAACAAGAATTACTCGAAACTTTAGAACCAATCAATTTGGGTGGAGGAATGAATGAGTCATTCGATAATCCTAGTGAAATTTATTTAAAAGAATTACCAACAAGGTTAGAAGCTGGAACACCGAACATTGCTGGAGCCATTGGTTTAGGGGCGGCGATTTCTTATATAAATAAGATTGGTTTAGATAAAATAAAAGAAAGAGAAGTTTACTTAAGAGAATATTTAATCGAAAAGTTAGTACATATTCCGCACATCGATATAATTAACTTGGAGGCCGATAGTGGAATTGTAGCTTTCAATGTCGATGGCATATTCTCACAAGATGTCGCATATTACTTGAATAAATATAATATTTGTGTACGAGCAGGTAATCATTGTGCGAAACTTGTTAAAAATGTAACTGGAGTAACTAATTCTCTTAGAGTAAGTTTATATTTTTATAATACAGAAAAAGAAATAGATGAACTAGTTGAACTACTAAGTGATAAGGAAAAAATTGTTAGTGAGATGATTTAAATGGAAAAAAGAGAAGTAATAATGGATCATTACAGTAATCCGAGAAATAAAAAAAGAATTAATGATAACAGTTATATAGTAGAAAATACTAGTAATTCTTCTTGTATTGATAATTTAGATATATATGTAAAAATCCAAAATGGCATAATAGAAGATATTACATTTGATGGAGAAGCTTGTGCGATAAGTATTTCTTCGGCTTCCATCATGACATCTAATTTAAAGGGTAAAAGAATAGATGAAGCAATTGAATATATTTCCAATATGGAAGCAATGTTAGGGGATAAAGATTATAACTCTAATATCTTACAAGAAGCAGTAGTTTATGAAGATACTAAAAATACCAGTCGTAAGACTTGTGCATGGCTTCCTTATGCAGCTTTAAAAAAAATATTAGAACGTTATAAATAATAGGAGTGAAAACTAAAAATTTTCACTTTTTTTAAGTAAAATATAGTAAAATTTTTGTAAAGAAAAATTTGTAAAATGCTTGACTTTTTTTTTACAATATAAGAGCATAGGAGGTGACTTTGAAATAGACAAGTTAAAAATGCAATATTTTTTCGCCAAAATTTCACATTGCAAAATTTAACTAGATATTTTATACTTAAAATAGTGAAGGGAAAGATGAAGTTATGAATAAGACCAATGAAAAGAAAGTGTTAATATTTTCAACGATAGCAGTCGTGTTATTAATTGTAGTTGTGGTGGGAGCAACATATGCCTTCTTTACAGCCCAAGGAGGAGCTAGTGCTAATACCAATGTAAATGTGCAAACAAATACCACGGATAACTTATCATTTAGTGTAGGTGATGCAATAAGCATTACTGCTAATCAACAAAACTTTGCGCAAGGCTTAGGTAACCAATCAGGAAGTACCACAGCAAGTGCTACTTTGACTGCCAATAATGCCACAAATACGGCGACAAGAAATTATTATTTGTATTTAAATATTACAAGTAATGATTTTACTTATACAACAGATGAAGAAACAGCAGAGTTGATATTAACAATAGAAGATCCAGATGGCACAGAATTACAAACACTTGGAAGTTATGAATATACAACAGTAGATGAAGTATCAGGATTTGATATAACAACAGCAAATGGGTTAATAACAATAGCCGATAATTATGAAATAAGCGCAACAGACACACCAACAACGCAAGAATGGAATATAACAGTAACATTTGTTAATTTAGATAGTGACCAAGAAGGAAATACAAATAAAACATTTGAGGCAATATTGATAATTCAAGAAGAGGCTTTGGAAAGTGAAACTCCAATTCCAACATTGGCTGATGTGTGTCCAGGTGGTGGAAATTTAGCGACTTGCATTCAAACTTTTAATACGACATACGGTGATGGTGTAGGTGATATATATTATCATGATGCAGATTTAGCAAATGGAGCCCAAGATAATTCATACAGATATAGCGGCGCAAATCCAAATAACTATGTATGTTTTGGAGCAACCGGAGCAGATTGTCAAAATGCTGAAAATCAATATAGGATTATAGGAGTATTTAATAATCAAGTAAAATTAATCAAGGCGACAAGTATTGGAGATTATGCTTGGGATGCAGATAATGTAAATACATGGGAAGAAACAACCAAACCCGATATATATACAACATTAAATACAACATATTACAATACAATACCAGCAGAATGGCAAAACCTAATAGCCTCAACAACATGGCAAGTCGGAGGAATGGCATTAAGTCAAACAAATACAGCAAAACAATATTATGATGTAGAAGTAGGGACAGGACAAAGTGGATATGAAGAAATAATGAAAATAGGCTTAATGTATGTATCAGATTATGGATATTGTGCAAGTCCAGAAAATTGGGCAACAGCATTATATGAAGATAATTACGGAACAGATAATTGGCTATATTTAGGTGATTATGAATGGTTACTTTCCCGTTTTACAGACTCTGCCATTAGGGCGTGTATTGTGAATTCCGACCGCGGTGGTGACGTGTATGCCGACATTGTCCGCAATGCGAATGCTGTTCGCCCGTCCTTTAGTCTAGCGTCCACAGTGGAACTTTCCTCAGGTACTGGAACAAGTACTGATCCATTTGTTTTGGACCTTGGCTAAGCAATAGGGTTTGGCTACGCGCCCTTGTGGAGCGAGACAAACATGTGTAATACCATGCTACAGAGAATTAGAGTGGTAAATTAGATTGATGCAATGTTGAAGCCGCGACTGTCGTAAGACAGGCAGAGGCAGTGCGGAAAACCTTGTCTATAAAAATTATGGATAAAGTATTGAAAATATATAAAATAGGGAACTTCTATAATTGTTATGGAGATAATGGAGTGTTACTCCATTATCTTATGGGCTATAAGTTTATAGAATCTAGAAATAGTTGTTCATATCCTAGTAAGGCATATAATAAAGTAATAAGTATATTACAAATAAAGAAGATAGCGTATGTAATATATGATAAAGAAAAAATAATAGATACATATAAGGGTATTAGTAATAAGTATCTTGAAGTAATGGATAAAGCTAAAGAAAGATATAGGATAGAACAAGTAATAGAAGAATATAAGTTTAATAATTATAGCATAGAAGAGATAGTGGAAGTAATAAGCAAATTAAAGGACTAAGGATATACATGTAATGTGGAGGCTTAGTTCTTTTATATTGTTATTGGATAATGGGTAGTATATAATATAAGTGGGTGCGCCAGTTCGGTGTTTAATATATAGTCGGGTGGGAAACCGACATGGTAAGACCTAGCAAGTCGCCATTAGTTAGCCTTGGAGTCGAAGTCGTGAGATTAGATTTAAGCGTAGGCAAACGAGAATACGAGCCGTAATACGAAAGTGTGAAGCGATTCAGCCTCGTTAAATATAAATAGTGGTAGTCGATGTGTTTCCTTTCACAGCAGACAACAACGGCAGTATCGTTAAGCGAGATATCGTGAGAGTGCCACCGGGGTCCATAGAGCATGGCGAGTATATCATTGATATATTAAGCATACCTGGGAGAACTTATAAATTCCTAATTCTAAACGGTTTAAAACCCCAATAGTAACAGGTATGCCGAAGCAAGGTTTTGTAAACTAAGTAAGGCAGATGATTTGTAAGTAGTCGGACTAGTTCATAGTAGTGAAGAAGGAAGTAATGACTCTGGAGCGAAGGGACTAGCATATAAGTCGATTTATATATGAAACAATGCTAATGTGCTAGATGCATTAAGCCAATGCAAAATGAATATATGAAATAGCTTGAGTAGCAAATGGCTTATATGAAGAGCCGTATGCGAGAAAACCGCACGTACGGTTCCGTGAGGGGCGACAGACTTCCTCTCACTAAAGAAAGAGAGGTGGGGTCGAGTCGTCTACTCGACTGTTAGAGATGAAGAAATTATTTGATATTAAATATAATAATAAAGTATTTACAGTATTTTTAGCGGAAGGAAATAGAAAGACTTTTTTAGAAAAGGGTAGTGATGGTAAGTATATTTATCCAACATTAGAAGATTATAAGTACTTGAATAATGTATATAATAATCATAATCCATTTGTACTTCATGATTTACATGATGTTTTCTTTCAGGAAAAGGTAAGACTTGCTAGTGGAGTATTAGCATTTGTTGTGGGGACGAATGCTTTAGCTAGTACATTTAATAATTATAAAGTAGAACAATTATCTGATAGTTATGTAATGGTTAGTGTTGATGATTCAGTTCAGTTGAAGGGGAGAACTTTTTCGAGTGTTGATGAACTTACAGATATCTTAGGATATGATAAAATTAGTATAGAGGAAGTATATGAGGCAATTGATAGTAATACTAATTTAAATGAGTATTATAAAACTATTGCGAGGAATTTAGTTAATAAAGTAAGGGAAGAAATACCTAATTATGATTTGCGGATATTTTATGAAAACATTAAAACTTTAAGAGTAGTAGAACTTAATCCAGAGGAAGAAGAAAAAGTCTTGGGGGAAAGTGTTACTGCTAATTATAATTCTTATTATAATCAAATAAATCTTTCTAATAATGCCCCTTTGGCGACGGTTTATCATGAGTTTGCTCATGCAATGAATTCGTTTTGTACTATTTTGAAAAATGGACAAATTTTACTTCGGACAAATGATAATACTGAATTAAATGAAGCTATGACTAATAAGATAGTTTCTTTAATTGCTCCAGCGAATAGTTATCATACAGAGGGTATAATACTTGATTATTTACTTTCTTTCGGAGGATATACTTTAGAAGATTATAATAAATATGGAATTGATGAATTAATAACTAGATTACAAAAAAGATATCCGGAGATTGATTTTAATTATATAAGCAATTTTATTAATGGAATTACAGATACCCAAAAAGAGTTACAATATAGTATATCTTTAAGTAATTGTTCGGAATTCTTAGATGAAGTATTTAATTTGACATTAGCAAGTATTGATTTAAAAGGTAATGTTTATGAACCTTTTGTTAATTTTGCTAAGTTGTTAGAAAATAATCAGAAAGTATTTAACACTTATTTGGAAAGATACAATGCGCATTTAAAAACTTTAGGTTATAAGAATATTATAACAGTGGAATACTTAGATGACTTAGCTAGTGAGTATGATTATTATAATTTTGTGGCTATATATGAAAATGAAGCATATTTAGCATACATGGCGAGTTTGATGATCGATAATGCTGCCGTATATTTGATGCATGGTGATAAGCCCTCAGAAGAAGCAGTAACGATAGATGAGGAAGATGTAACATATATAAATAATATGGATTATTTAATTAAAAGTAATTATTTAAAGCATAGGGATATTTATGGAACGCCAGAGTTTTGGTCTTTAATGATTGAAGAAAATCAATTGATAGATAAAATGCGTTATGAAAAAGTACCAATCTATTGGAATGGTGAGTTTCTAGGAGAAGAATATTTAAAAAATTTGGAAGTAGAAATTAAAAAAGTTAATGGGGAGATTAAATTTTTGTTAGTAAATAAAGGAGAAGGTAAAAGAGAATATCTTTCTAAACCTTTATTAGATTATTTAGCTTTGTATCAATTGAATGGGGATAAATTGGAATTAGCTGATGTTTTTAATGAAACCTATTTAAAATATGAAGAAGGACAGGTAAACTTGTTTGAAAATATTATAGTTGCTGGTGATAATATTATGGTTTTACCATACAGTAGATTATGTATCGGCGATTATAGATGTTATTGTCCATTATGGCAACTAGATATTATTTTATATGATGGTTATTTACAAATACCATTTTTAGATTATTCTGAACCGATAAATTTTTCTAAGAATGTCAAAATAAGTTTTTCTAATATTTTGCTTTCCTATGGTTTGTTAGATGAAAGTAAAATAGAGTATGTTTTTACGAAAGAAGAAATTATCAATTTGGTTACTACGTATGTAACTGAACAAGTTTTACAAAATAATTCGAGTTTTTCAAGATAAATATCTTGGCAAATACTTAATGTTTGTGGTATATTATATACATCGACGAAGATAAAGGATTAGTAATTATATGGATATTTTATAGAGAATTAGTGGTTGGTGGAAACTAATGAATTGATGTATAATGAATCTACCTTTGGAGTTAGATTTAATAAATCTCGGGTAATACCGTTATCTAAAATGAGTAAATATAAGGGTGGTACCGTGCTATTTGCACTCCTTGGGTATCATCCTTTTTATTTTTTAAGGAGAATGCCTATGATTGATATGCATTATGATTTGTTATCTATTTTATATTATTGTTATTTACGTAATGATTTTAGATATGTAGAAGAATTACAAAAGTATTTTAATGATAATAATGTTAATGGGTTGATTGCTAATTTGTATTTTATGAGTGAAAGTGAAATGCAACGGGAAATGATGGGTAGACCAATCGATGTAGTAGAAATGTTTAAGGTATCAACAGGATTATTTAAAAAATACTTTCCTAATATTGATGTCATATTTAGTATTGAAGGTTGCGACTTTATTAAAGATACTGATGAATTAAAGCAACTTTATGATTTAGGGCTTAGAAGTATTTTACTTGTTTGGAATAATAAAAATAAGTATGGAAGTGGTGCAAGAGCTACCGGAGGTTTAACTGAAGAAGGTAAAATATTTATAATTGAAGCTATTAAACTGGGTATTGTAATAGATTTATCGCACATGAATAAAGAGACATTTATTGATACTGTCGATTTACTCAAAGATGTTAAAAATAATGGGTTAAATCCTAAAGTGATAGTTAGTCACTCGGATGTTGCTGATTTGTATAGTCATCCGAGGAATATTACTGAAAATCAAATAAGTAGTTTGAAGGAATTTAATCCAGTGATGGGACTTGTTAGCTATTCAATGTTTTTAAGTAAGGAAGATGAAGATATAGAGATACTGAAACGTAAGTATTTGCAACATATTAAAAGAGTGGTAGAAATACTGGGTATAGATAATGTTGGGGTATCTACGGATGATATGGGATATGATAATGTTTTGTTTGATAATCCAGTGGAAAGAATAATATTTCCATACGAAAATTTAAAAGAAGAATTGACTAAATTGTTGAGAGAAGAATTTAGTCAGGAAGAAATAGATAAAATATTAAATTTGAATATTAGAAATAAATTATTTAGGGAGGAAGAAAAATGATAGATATTAAATTAATAAGAGAAAATTCAGAATTAGTAAAGGAAAATATTAAGAAAAAGTTTCAAGATGAAAAATTAGGTTTAGTTGATGAAGTTTATGAATATGATAAGACTTACCGGGAATATAAATTAGAAGGGGATAACCTAAGAGCTAAGCGTAATGATTTGAGTAGTCAAATCGGTGGACTTATGCGGGAAGGTAATAAGGATGAAGCTGAAAAAATAAAAACGCAAGTAAGTGAAATTAATAATCGAATCGATGAGTTAGAAGAAAAAGAAGCAAGATTAGAAGAAGAAATAAAATCAAGAATGATGGTTATACCTAATATAATCGATCCAAGTGTACCAATTGGGAAAGATGATAGTGAAAATGTTGAAAACGAACGATTTGGAGAACCAATTGTACCTGATTATGAAATACCATATCATGCGGAAATTATGGAATCATTTAGTGGTTGGGATAAAGAAGCTGCGGGAAGAACGAGTGGAAATGGCTTTTACTATCTAATTGGTGATATTGCTAGACTTCATAGTGCTATGCTTGCTTATGCAAGAGACTTCATGATTGATAAGGGCTTTACTTATTGTGTTCCACCATTTATGATTCGTAGCGATGTGGTTAATGGTGTTATGTCTTTTGCCGAAATGGATGCGATGATGTATAAAATTGAAGGTGAAGATTTATACTTAATTGGGACTAGTGAACATTCAATGATTGGTAGATTTAAAGATCAAATTATTAAAGAAGATACATTACCAATTACAATGACTTCATACTCACCTTGCTTTAGAAAAGAAGTCGGAGCTCATGGCATTGAAGAGCGAGGTATTTATCGGGTTCATCAATTTGAAAAACAAGAAATGATTGTTTTGTGTGAACCAGAAGAATCAATGGATTGGTATGAAAAAATGTGGAAATATACTGTAGAGTTATTTAGAAGTCTAGATATTCCAGTTAGAACTTTAGAATGTTGTAGTGGAGATTTAGCAGATTTGAAAGTTAAATCTTGTGATGTAGAAGCTTGGAGTCCAAGACAACAAAAGTATTTTGAAGTTGGATCATGTTCAAATCTGGGAGATGCTCAAGCGAGACGTTTAGGTATTAGAACTAAGGGGGAAAAAGGAACTTACTACTTACATACTTTGAATAATACTGTACTTGCATCAAGTAGAGCAATGATTGCACTTTTGGAAAATAATTATCAAAGCGATGGAAGTGTCTTGATACCTAAAGTATTACAACCTTATATGGGTGGTATAGAAAAGTTAGTTCCGAAGAAATAATATGGGAATAGAAGAATTAATAGGAATAGTATTTGGGGGATACGCTATTAGTTTTATTACAACTTATGGGTTACGGTGTCATATAATAAATAAAAATGTGGCTGATTTTCGAGTTATGGCTAAAAGATTAAATTTTCCGGATGAATTTATAGAATATATGGAAAAAGACTTTGATAGAAAGCCTGATAAGAGTGATTATATTCCAGGAGTGAATGTAATATTGGCTATTAAAGATCTTTTAATGCGTAAAAAGGAAATGGAATTGTTACGGCTCGATATAAAGCATTTTGAAAATGAATATGGGCCAGTTGAACAACTTATTGCTGGTACATCAAGTAAAGAAGTTAAAATTGAAACAGAATATAGAGAATTTTTTGTAGGATATTATTTAGATGATAAACCTGTTGTAATATATTTTTATTATAATGGTCATGATGGTATTACGATAAGTAATAAATGTGCTAAAGCTTATGATACATTAGATAATCAAACAAAGATGGATGTACTAATGCGTATTTTGTATGAAATATATAGAGGTTCTAGAGAATATATAAGGTCTTCTAATATTGATGAAGTGTTTACAGATATAATGGTAGATACTTTGATAAAAACGTTTGAAGAAGATAATAGATTTTATGATCTTGAACAAAATATTGAAAGTAAATTGATAAGAAAAAAAACAAATGATAAAAAATAATCACTTGGATTAATTCAAAATTGATAATTTTTGTCGAAATTTAGGGGATTATGTCTAGTTTTTCCTACTTTTGTCGAATTGCTTGCAAATAAAAAAAATACTGGTAGAATGGATGATGAAAGCGGGTTTTGGTAATAAAATAATAATACAATTTTTTCGTTTTTACTTTTTTCTATCCTATTATGGTCATGATATTAAATTATGATTATACAACCTTTCTACACAACTTTATTTCACACTCATCAAAATTCCGCTTTCATATTTTTGGATAGTGTGTTAGAATAAAGACTTGGAAGAGAGGGGTACTCATGAATAAACCAGACTTATGTATAGCTAAAAATAGAGACAAAGTAAATATTGATTATGTTAATTTAAATTTAGATATAAAACCTGTTTTTAAAGGAAAAAAATATTTTCTTAGAACCTATGGGTGTCAAATGAATGTCCATGATTCTGAAGAAATAAGATATTATTTAGAACAATTAGGATTTAAGCAAACGGATACTTTAGATAATGCTGATATTGTTGTTTTAAATACATGTGCGATTAGAGAAAATGCCAAAGATAAAGTATTTGGGTATCTAGGAAGATGTAAGCATTTAAAAAAGATGAAGAAAGATTTGTTAATCTGTCTATGCGGATGCTTGATGCAACAACCTAGTGAAGTGGAAGCAATTATGAGTAAGCATCAATATGTCGATATAGTAATAGGTACGCATAATTTAAGTGAATTACCACAGCTTATTATAAATGCTAAGGGAAAACAAAATATCGAAGTATACTCCAATAGTGAAAAGGTTATGGAAAATATTCAGTATACGAGGGATTCAAAGATTTCTGCGTGGATCAATATTCAACTTGGCTGTGATAAATTCTGTACTTATTGTATTGTTCCTTACACGCGGGGGCGTGAAAGAAGCAGAAAGATGGAAGAAATCTTAAAAGAAGTACAGGAATTGAAGAACGATGGATATAAAGAAATCACATTGTTAGGACAAAATGTCAATGCTTACGGTAAAGATTTGAATTTGGGGTATGACTTTGCGACATTATTAGAAGAAGTAGCAAAAATAGGTATACCACGGGTGAGATTTGTAACTAGTCATCCTTGGAACTTTACAGATAAGATGATCGATGTTATTGCTAAGTATCCCAATATTATGTCTTATGTTCATTTACCTATTCAATCGGGTAGTGATGAAATACTAAAAAAAATGAATAGAAGATATACGGTGGAAGAATATAAGAAATTATTTGATACTATCAAAAAGAAAGTTCCGGGAGTTAGTATTACAACGGATATTATCGTTGGGTTTCCTAATGAAACAATTGATGATTTTCAAAAAACTTTAGATATAGTCAATTATTGTAAATTCGACGGAGCGTTTACATTTATCTTTTCGCCGAGGGTAGGTACGGCAGCAGCTTTAATGGATGATGAAGTATCTATGGAAGAAAAAGAAGAAAGATTACATAATCTAAATGAACTTGTAAATAAGTATTCGTTAGAAAGTAATAAAAAGTATTTGGATAAAGTAGTGAAAGTTTTAGTTACGGGCCCAAGCGATAAAGGGGAAGATAAAGTCTGTGGTTATACTGATACAATGAAGTTAGTAAATATTGTGGGGTCACAAGATTTAATTGGGCAAATAGTTAAAGTAAAAATAACTGATGCTAAAAGTTTTAGTTTAGATGGAGTGGTTCAATGATAAAACATGTTTTCATAGTAAATGTCAATGCCGATGCGAAAAAAGTGTTACAAAAGGTCGAACAAATTAGAGAAATTTGTAAGTCTCTAGAAGTCAATTATGAATTTTATATATCTAATTCAAAGGAAGAAACGACTTTAATTGCCAAACAATTTAAAGACGATTTTTGTATTGTCTATGCTGTTGGTGGCGATGGTACAATCAATACTGTTTTAAATTCTTTAATGGGAGGTAAAGCTTATTTAGGGGTAGTACCATTGGGAAGTGGTAATGACATATTTAGAAGTTTAGATGATAGGAAGATAGTTACCGAATGTAATGTTATGAAAGTAAATGATTTATATTGTTTAAATATATTTAGTGTAGGTTTGGATGCTGAAATATGTGCTGCTGCCGATAAAATGAAAAGATTAAAAATTCCTCGGAATAGAATATATGAGATGGGGATGCTCTATACTTTCTTTAAACATAAAAATGCACCGATGCTTGTCAATGTCGATGGAAGACATTTTTATGATCCAGTGATGTCGATGGTAACAGTTTGTAATGGTAAATATTATGGTCACGGTTATAAGATTGCTCCGGATGCCGATATTAAAGCGCCGGGGGCTGATGTTTACATGGTGGCCGATTTATCGAAGGTGACAATGCCAGGCTTTTTAAAAGCGGTAGTTGATGGACGCCATGAAGAGTTAGCCACTAAAACTAGTGGACAAAAAATCGAAATAACAACTGATGAACCGGTGGTGGCGAATGTCGATGGGGAAATTTTAGTTGATGATAAATTTGCTATCGATGCTACAGCGGGAAGTATAAAAGTTGTCAAAAATGATAAAGTCTTAAAGTTAGTTAGAAATTTAAAGTAGATGATTTCTACTTTTTTAATATATAAATATTTCTTTTAATATCATCTGGTAGATTTAATGGTTTATATAATTGCCAACCAAATTTTTCATATAGGTTTTGGTGGAGAGTATGTAAGTATAAAGTAGAAATATTTAGGATATTCATGTAAGAAGGAATAGATTTTATTAGTATTTTGCCATAGCCTTGATGGCGATATTCTTCTTTGATAAAGACATTGGCAAGCCAAGGAGTATACGAGGTAAAATCATTGTCGTGATAAGTTATTTGATAAAAGCCAATTAAGATATCTTCTTTTAAAAGGATAATAGTGAAGGGATAAGTATTATTTTGGATACCTTTAATTATATCCTCGGAAATATCTTTATTAATTAAAGACTTTAAATTATTAGCTATTTCATTAATGTATAGACTGTTAGAATTATTTAAAATAATTGTTTTAAGCATATTATCACCATAAACATTATAATATATATTGCGATGTTTATAAAGTTTTTGGTATACTATAGTTACTTGAGGAGGAAAGTTATATGAAATGTCCAGTATGTAAAGATGTTACATTATTAATGTCAGAAAAAAAGGGAGTAGAAATTGATTATTGCCCTGAATGTCGAGGTATTTGGTTAGATAGAGGAGAACTAGAAAAAATTATCGGTCAAGAAGAGGTTAAACAATCAGAAAAAGAAATTCCTAAGAATAATGAAAAGGGTAATAAAAAAGAAAAGAAAGAATCTTTTCTAATGGAAATATTTGAAATGTTTGGAGAATAATAAAATAGTTTGGGCTATTTTATTTTTTTAGGTAGTAACTGTGAAAGAAAAGTCATAGTCATAAACACTTACTAAGGTATTATATTTATCCCAAATATTAATTGAAGAGCCTTCCCAAAGGCCAGGGATAAAGTCTTCAGATATCTCTCTAGTTAGAGTAACGATATAACCATTATCACTTTTAGTGATTTCTGGGGCGGCATAAGTACTTAATGCAGCATTATTAACTGTAGATTGAAAAACAATGGAGATATTGGCAAGTTCATATTGACTTTCGATAGTTAAGTGAAATACTAGTTTATCTCCAACACGAAAAGTGCCGCCGTTATTTTCTAAGGAAAAATCAGTTACACGGATAAATTCGTTTTGAGATGGTTCTTCTGCGGGAATTTCAATAGGTTCATTATTAGTTTCTGGTTGGCTTATTTCAGGTTCGGTAGTTTCTGGCATTACAATTTCTGGTTCTTTAATAGAATTTTCTGTTGTAGGAGTTTTAGTTGGTTCTAAATCTTCTTCTTCCATATTTTCTTTGGCAGTATCCGTTTTGATATTATTATAGCTGATAGCCAAAAAAACGTTTAGACTCAAAGAAGTAATTAAGACAACACCTGTTAGAATCATTATTAATTTTTTATATTTTTTCATGTTTATTTTCACCATAATAATTATAAGCGAAAAAAAGATGTTTGTAAAATATTAGCTTATTTTAGAACCACTCTTTATGCATATCTTTTAGTAACTTTAAAGTTACGGGATAGACTTTAGAATCATAAATAATAGAATCGATGCACAGTAAGGACAGATTGCGTTTTTTCAATTATCGCACCATTCTTTTATTTTTTTAAGATTAAAAATTTTTAAACAATAAAAACAACCACATTTATCGACATTCTCTAAGTATTTTTTATTGTCACTAGAGAGACAATGAGCATTAATATAGTCAGGTTTAGCCATGTTACCTCTCCTTATATAAATAAAACTAGATATTGCTATCTAGTTAAATTCTAATTGGTAGCGACGAGTGGATTCGAACCACCGACCTGTCGGGTATGAACCGAATGCTCTAGCCAACTGAGCTACATCGCCATGAAATTCATTAATAATATATCATAATTGCTTCTTTTTGACAATACTTTTTGGTACTTTTTGTCGATTTTTGGAGGACGATTTTTGTTGCAATTATATTTATTAATATTTAGAATAGATAATCGTTACCTATTAGTGGAAGTGTCTGCTAACTTTTAGTAATTACTGTATTTTTTTCTGGGGGTTTTCTTCGGGATGGGTCTTTAGTGAAAGAGATGATGCGATGAACGACAAAGTATTTTGTCAAGTAATTATAATTTTGGTACTCGTACTTTTTAGTAAAAGAGACCAAGCAAAAAGACACTAAAATAGTGTCTGCCGTTAGCAGATGCTACCCATCACCCATATGGGTAACACTACATATATAATATACCAAATACCATAAATTTATTCAAGAGTTTTTCCTTTTTAATACTAGTTTTTCATTATAACTAGATAATAGGGTTTGGTAATCTTCTTCAGTTTTACTTATTTGAACATTGTTTAGATGTACTAATATTTTGGTAATAATATAAAATAGATAATCATTCAATTCGCTTTCTTTAAATCCTTCGAGAAAATAGGGATTTTGTTTCCAATTGGGAATATATGCACTTAATATTTGAAATACTAATTCTGCCATTTCTTTTTTATACAATAGGAAAGTCATACTTTTTGAAAAAACTACTTGACACACATACATTTGTTTGATATAGTTAATTT
>CALVVH010000023.1 GCA_944363805.1 uncultured Bacilli bacterium | reverse complement strand
GTGTTGTTTCAAGCATTGATGAATTCGATAATTTATTATTAAAAATTGTTGGTTTAGGCAGATGCACAACTGAAATGTTAAAAGATTCATTAGGAAAAAAAGTTAAATAATGCAAAATCAATCATTGCAGATAGTGCTAGTGCATATCAAGATTTTTGCGAAGAAAATAATCTTATATTAAATGCTATACCATATGGTTTTCATATTGATGGTATATATAATATATCAGAAATAAATGGCATTCATTCTCAACTGGAAACTTGGTTAAAAAAATTTAGAGGAATTTCCACTAGACATTTACAAAAATACTTAAATTGGTTTGTATATATATTTACAATGAAAAAAAGATTCATGTTAAATAAAATTAAAACAGAATCTTATTCTAATATAATTATAAATGATAATTATATTAAGTCTAATGCAATTTTTTTCGGTTCAAATGCCTATTGATTTAAATATTGCTTATGCTGAATATATCAATCACCTAATCTTTCATATTCTTTATTTTTTATTCGTTCACGCAATTGTCTAGTTGTTAATAACAGCTTTTCGCATTGTTTTATATAATATTTTAACTTATTTACATCTTTAATTGAAAGTAATTCAATCCAATGTCCCCATGCCAAATTTGCAGTTATTGACTGCAAATTTTGAAAATTATAAAATTTTAACATGTAATTTAGTGATCTATAAGAATATTTTTTTCCAAGTTCTTTAGTTAACTTTTCAGAATATTCCTTAATAACACTTTCGCCATAATGTTTTCCCGCTTCGCTTAGTAATTTACCAACATTATAATAAGTTGTTAAATCACTTCTATTTTTACTATAATCTTTTACTCTTTTAGTTATTTCGTTATTTATTAATTCATTTTTTATTTTCTTATAATAGTTCATTTGTACCCCCTAAACTAGTTTATATTCTTTACTAAGTATTCTAAAATCACTACAGTACTCCATTATTATCTTTCTTACATATAATAATTCCAATTGTTTTATCTTGCGTTACTTTTCTTAGATTCTTATCTATATAATTCATATATACTTCTATTTGGCCAATATGTTCCTTTTTTAATTCAATTACTTTAAGTTCTACTACAACATAACAATTAAATTTAATATTATAAAGTAATAAATCAATATAATTATAAGTATTACCTATTTTTATTTTGTATTCATTTTCTACAAAAGTAAAACCGTTTCCTAGTTCTTTTAAAAATGATGGTAAATCTTCCATAATGATCTTTTGTAACATTTTTTCCGATATTATTTCTCTATCAGTATTATTCTTAATAACTATAGGATTTTTGATAAAATCAACTAATATAGTTTCTTCTTTAGTAATTAATTTTTCTTTAGTAGCTTCATCTAATCTTTCATATTCTTTATTTTTTATTCTTTTGGAAAGGTCTCTATAAGATAAATTTAAATTTTCGGTCAATTTTACATAATAATTAATTTTATCTTTATCTTTAAGAGGCAACAATACTAAAACATGTGACCAACTTAATTGGTGTGGCATCGCCACACCTTTTTCAACTAACCAATAAAATTGCCGCATTCTTTTTAAATTAGATAATCCATAGCCTTTTCCTAATTCTTTAGTTAATTTTACGGAATAATCTTTGATAATACCTTCGCCATAATGGTTACCTGCTTCACTAAGTAACTTACCAACATTATAATATGTAGTTAAGTCACTCCTATTCTTACTATAATCTTTTGCTTTTTTTGTTATTTCATTATTTATTAATTCATTTTTTATTTCTTTATAATAATTCATAAATCACCTTAAATTATAATTTTTCTTGCCAATAAATTTATCCCATAATAGCAAAATATTATATATAATACAAATAACCAATTTATAAAATCTCCCTTTGTTTTTGATATTTTTTTGCAAATAAAAGAAAAAATTTGCAAAAAAAGGTCTGCAAATTTTTAAATTAGTAAAATTTATAAAATTTAAAAAAGTCCTAGAAACCTAGAACCTAAAAATTATCACTTCTCAAGAATGGTGGAATTTCATATTCATCATCGACTTCTGGTTTACTTCTCCTTTTTGGAACATCATCTGAGAATAATGCTTCTTCACCAGTCTCTTCATCAAATCCCGTAGCAATAACTGTAACAATAACTTCATCAGTTAAGTTTTCATTCTTAATTGCTCCGAATATAATATTTATATCGGAATTTGCTGCTTCTCTAACTGTTTCAACAGCATCTTCTATTTCAAATAATGTAAGATTTTTACCACCAGTTACATTGACAATCGCATTAGTTGCTCCTTCAATTGTTGCTTCTAGTAAGCTATTAGCAACCGCTTGTCTTGCAGCTTCAATTGCTCTATTTTCTCCAGCATTACAACCAATTCCGATGATTGCAGTACCACTTTTTTCCATAACCGTCTTAACATCAGCGAAGTCTAGATTAATTACTCCAGTAACTGCAATAAGGTCAGATATTGATTGTACCCCCCGGTGAAGTACATTGTCAACTTCCTTAAAGGCATCATCAAAACTTGTTGTTTTATCGATAATTTCTCGTAATCTATCATTTGGAATAATGATTAGTGAATCGACATGTTGTCTTAATTCTTCAAGTCCCACTAAAGCATTTTCCATTCTTCTTTTGCCTTCAAATCTAAATGGTTTTGTCACAATACCAACTGTAAGTGATCCCATTTCTTGAGCAATTTCAGCAATGATTGGAGCAGCTCCAGTACCGGTACCACCACCAAGACCACAAGCAACAAATACCATATCTGCTCCTTGCAAAGCATCTTCTAATTCAGTCTTACTTTCCAAAGCTGCTGCCCTACCAACTTCTGGGTTAGCTCCAGCTCCTCGACCTCCAGTAATATTTTTTCCAATTTGTATTTTATTAGGACATAAAGAATTATTTAGAACTTGTAAATCCGTATTGACAACATAAAATTCGACACTCTTTACTCCTTCTTCGATCATTCGGTTAACAGCGTTACATCCGCCACCTCCAACACCGACTACTTTAATTTTTGCAATTTGATCCATCTGTAATCCATTCATATTTCATTCTCCCTTAATTATCAAAAAAGTAACCAAATAACTTTCCTAAAATTGAATTTTCTGAAATGTTTACTTTTTTATGTATTCCACTTAATTCTTCTTGTTCTTCAATACTAAATATTGAAAAATCTCTATTTCGAAGTCTTAATCTACTATCATAATATTTAATAAGTCCTACGGCAGTTGCATATTTATTATGTCTTGCTCCAATTTCTTGAACTTCACCAACTGAAGCATCCTTAAAAATGTAATCGACTACATTTTTAAACTCTGCCGTTTCCGTTACTCCCCCTGTAATAATTATATAACTAATTTGCTTTTTTGTTAAGAGATTTATTTGTTTTTTTGCTAAATTTAGTATTTCTTCTAACCTACTCATGACTATTTCACTAGCACTGAATTGATTGATCTTTATTTTATCTCCATTTTTATCAACAACGGCTACTGATTCATTAGCTTGAGCCATATTCTTATCTGCTAAAGCTATATTTTCTTTGATAAACATAGCATCTTTTCTACCAATCTTATAAACATAACCTAAATCATAATCGATATTATCTCCCCCCATATCGATTACTTCACTACTAGTAATAATTCCTTTATTGAATATGGAAACTGTTGTCTTGCTTGCTCCAATATCGATTAACGCTCCAACTTCCCCACTGTTCTTATTATTTTTAAATTCATAGTAATCACCAAGTGCTCCAATAGCCACATCGACCACTTCAACACTTAGTTTTTCTAAACACTTTACAATCGGTGTTACATTCTTTTTAGGCACAGTTACTACAACAGCTTTTACTTTTAAATTTTCAGCATGCATTGCTAAAGGCCGATCAGTTACTACACTATCATTAATCAAAAACTTCGTCGGAAGTATCGTCACCAATTCCCGATTATCCATTATTTTATTATAAACAGCTGATTGCATTGATCTAACAATATCATTGCTTGTAACTACCTTTTCCTCATTATTAATTGAAGTATATCCTTCACTTAAGAAACATTCCATTCCATTACTAGGAACACTTACAATAACTTTGCTTATTTTAAGGCCTATTTGTTCTTCTCCTTTTTTAAAAACATCTTCTAAAGCAAGCATTGCACTTTCAGGATTAACTATAAACCCCTTTTTTATTCCTCGAGCTGGGACATCGACACACGCCAAAATATTTAGTTTACCCCGAACTATTTCTCCAACTACAAGTTTAATAGTATGATTTCCAATATCTAAACTAGCAATTATCTTGCGCATTCAATACACTTCCCATATCATTAAACTAATTATACCCAAAAATAATATATCTTGCAAGTTTTTTTAATGAACAAAAACCAAACAAGTTTGGCATCCTTGCCTTACCTAAGTATATTTCCATATTTCTAAGTCCTTTTATCTATCCATAGACCACCATCCATAAAAAAAGTGCTATTAAGCACTTTACTTTTGAATAATATAAGTATCAATTAAATCAAATACAGCAACTACTACTAAAAATGCTCCAGCAAGCTTAGTAATAGTAATTCCTGCAAATGGATTAAATATTAAAAGCAAGCCTAAAACTACAGTGATAATTCCCATCACTAAAGTTCCGATCCATTTTTCCGTAATACTTTTTAAAACAAAAGCCAATTTTAATTTCAAAAGTCCATTAATTATTAAATAAACTCCCAAACATATAGTAACTAAATTGATAATCGAATAAGGATAAATAATAATTATTCCCCCTAAAACTGCATAAAGAATACCTGATACTAAATTTAAAGTATTATCCTCATCTTTTTCTTTAACATACTTAACTATAGCAATTATCCCTACTACTAATAAAGCTGCGCCTATCAAAATGCCAATCAACTTGTTTAATGTCCCTGGAATAAGTAGTAATACTAACCCTAATAATCCTAAAATTAATGTCTTACTCAAATTATCCGGATTATTAACTTTTTTTGGAGCTATAATTTCCACATCTTTTTTCTTCATAAAAAACATCACCACCATAATTATATTATGTTTTTCAAATTTAAACAATTGCTTTTTATTGAAGAAATAATTGTTTCATGCTAAAATCATACTAGGTGAATAGAGTATGGATCAAGCATATACTTTAAAAAGTTCTTTAGCCAATTTAGAAAAAATATCCCATTTAACCATCCGGGAAATTAGTTGCTATAATCCTCAAACTCAATCTAGCTTAGCAGAATATAACTACTTTGATCAAAGCATTTTTTTTGATTCCTCCACTCAAATAATATATTTAAATATCAACATAGCCCACAAATGCCAAGATATTTTCAAAAATTTTCTAATTCATATCTTAAAAAATACCACTTCATCTGAAATAATCATTAATTTTCCTGGCTTAACAATGCCAGAAATCGTCGATTGTTTAGTTGCCAACCCCAATCTAAAAAAAGCTTATTTCACTACTTACTTACCTAGATTTACCCTTACTCCCGAGTTATTACAAAAATTAAAATCTCGTAATATTATTGCATATGTTCCAACATTCACTCCTTCTTTAAAAAATTCTCTAAACAAAGACTTTTTTATCAGTGTCAACTTTTATGAAACTGCTAAATATAGAGAACTAAACGTAGCTTCCCTATTAGCCCCAATTCAACCGGATAAATTTTCATATTTATTAACCACCACCAAAGTAATTATCGATTTTCAAGATATTGAAAATACTATACAAATTCTTACCTTTTTAAAAAATAATAATTATAAAGGGATAATTCAAATTAATATTTTTAAAGGGTTTAATATTACTTCATTAAGTGATTTTTCCAAACATTTAAATATTATCATTTGTGATACTTTATTTGATAAAGCAAATTTTAAAGATCAAAGTACTATTGATGAGTACAATAAAATAAAGAAACAACTTCAAAGCATGTTATCACCACTTGATAATAGCAATCTAACGCCCTTTGAAAAATACATATTCTTATACAATATTGTAAAAAATTACAAAAAATATAAAGAAAATCATCAAGATGATGCTGATTCTCGAAGTATTTATAATATTATCGATAGCGATTATATGGTTTGTTCAGGATATGCTAATTTATTAACTAATCTTTGTGAATTAGCTAACATTCCCTGCACTTATATCACATGTGAAGTCGGAAAATTAAAAGTACCTGATGAATTGATTCAAGAATCGATTACTCGAATATTTCCTAGCTTTATTAGCCACTTTATAAATCTTCACAAATCATTATATAGAGTAATAGAAACATTTATTAATAGTGATACCAAAAAACAAGTATATAATAAAGATGGTCATGCCCGAGTGTACATCAATATAACCGATCCTGTCTACGGAATAGATGGTTACTATTATTCTGATCCAACTTGGGATTCTACCAAAACATTTGATTATTATACTCACCTAATATTTACCGATAAAGAAAACAGTCAAGCTGTAACACCATTTTATTTTGATATTATGGCCCTTTTTGATATTACTAATTCAAATGAGTTTTGGGAAAAATTAAAATATCTTAAAAGAGATAATGATATTCATAGAATTATCAAAGAATTTCTCATTATTTTTATTTCAATTGATTATACTTTTTTTAAAGAACTAAGTAATAAATATGGCTTTAATGAAAATAGTTTTTTTCCAGAAGACTATAACCAAGATACTATAAATGCCATCTTAAACGATATATGTAATCATATCTTAAAGAAAGTAAACAAACCTATTTCTAAAGATATAAAATATACTGCCATCAAAAATTATTTATCTAAAATGCAAATTATCCCCAATGTCTTACTTGACTATTATATGTATATTTTAAAATACTTTAATAATTTAGAAGACCATATGTATTTTGATTCAAAAATTAAAAGAAAGTGACTTTGACAAATAGCTATACATATAATATAATGAACAAAACAAATAAAATAAAAGGAGGATACCTTTATTTGTTAGCGCCAGGCCCACTTAGGGTGACGAGGATAACTTTTATCGAAATATTCGGCGGGTAAAGTTACGGTTTAGTATAATCGTTAGATATATTAAAAAAAGCAAAATCAAAATTGTAACAAAAGATATATCACATACAATTTTTTGTATGGAAGGAAATATTAATTATGTGTGGAATAATCGGCTATGTCGGCCGTGATTTATGTATACCCAAAATTATCCATGGTCTTGAAAGTCTAGAATATCGAGGCTATGATTCTGCAGGTATTGCTTATGTTTTAAATGACAAAATAAAAATAATTAAAGAAAAAGGAAAAATCAACAATCTCAAAAAGTTACTAGATTTTGACACTACTACGAATTTAGGAATTGCTCATACTCGTTGGGCCACTCATGGGGAAGCTAACAAAACAAATGCCCATCCTCACTCAGTAGGCAAATTTACAATTGTCCATAATGGTATAATTGAAAACTATAGCGAGTTAAAAGAAAATCTAGAAAAAAAAGGTTATTCTTTCAAATCAGAAACTGATACGGAAGTCGCTTGTGCTATGTTAGATGAATTATACAAACAAGAAAAAGACATATTAAAAGCTCTTAACCGAGCTACTAAAATATTTCGGGGATCTTATGCCTTTGGTATTATTTGTAATGATGATGTAAACACAATCTATGCTTTAAGATGTACAAGCCCCTTAATCATGGCAACATCACCATATGGTAACTTTATTGCATCGGACGTCCCTGCTATTTTAAAGTACACGAATAAATACATTCTTTTAGATGACTTTGAAATAGCCAAATTAAGCAAAGATAACATAACAATTTATGATAAAAATCTAAAAGAAGTAAAGAAAAAACAAAATACTTTCGCTGGCACATTTGAAGCAGCCACCAAAAATGGCTATGAACACTTCATGTTAAAAGAAATTCATGAACAAGATAGAGTTTTTAAAGATACTATAAATTTCTACTTTGATGGCACTATTGAATCTCTAAAGAAAAATTTTGGCTTCTTAAAAAAATTTAGCAAAATTGATATTGTTGCTTGTGGTTCTGCCTATCACACCGGTCTAGTTGGCAAAAGTCTAATCGAAACTTACGCAAATATCCCAGTCAATGTCGAAGTTGCCAGTGAATATCGCTATAAAAAATGTTTTTATGATGCTAACACTTTAGTTATTTTAGTATCTCAATCTGGGGAAACTGCTGATACTCTAGCAGCTCTTCGCCAAGCTAAAAACGATGGCATCTCCACTTTAGCTATAGTAAACGCGATCGGCAGTAGCATTGCTAGAGAAGCAGATCATGTCATCTATATTAAAGCTGGTTGTGAAATAGCAGTTGCTACCACTAAAGCCTACCTAGCTCAGCTAGCAATATTTAGTCTTTTGACAATTTACTTGAGCTATCAAAATAAATCTATAACTTCAAATGAGTTAACCAAAGTATTTGCTGATCTAAAAAATATGCCCAAATTAATCAAAAATACTATCTCTAACTATCAAAAGTACTTTACTATCGCTGATAAAATATATAAAAATAAACAAGTATTTTTTATTGGTCGAGGAATCGATTATGCCATCTCTATGGAAGGCAGTTTAAAATTAAAAGAAATATCCTATATCAATAGTTTTCCATATCAAGCTGGAGAACTAAAACATGGGACTATTTCATTAATCGAAAAAAACACCCCAGTTATTGCTCTAGCAACTGATAAAAACATAATAGAAAAAACTATCAGTAACATCAAGGAAACTAAAGCTCGTGGTGCTTATGTCATCTTCGTAAGTACTGAAGAACCTTCTGAAAAATTTTATGATGAACTAATTACCATTTCCAAAGTTCATCCTATTTTACAAAGCATATTAGCAATAATACCATTACAACTACTCGCTTATAAAGTAGCCAAAAACAATAACTGTGATATCGATCAACCAAGAAATCTTGCCAAATCTGTCACAGTCGAATAAAGAGCCTCAACTGGCTCTTTTTATCTTTTTAAAGATTCTTCCTCTTCTTTCCTCGCATTTCGTTTATCGATAACATCTTTATTTATTTGATTTCGTCTTTCAATAACTTCATCAGTCATTTTATACATTCCAAAACCCGAATGAAGCATTTCTCTATAAACTTTATTTTCATCAGTCTCTAGTAATTCCGGACTCCCTATTTTCCGATAATCTTTAGGTCTACTATTATTAAAGACAATTTTATCTTTCAATTCTTTTTCAAAATCGATTCCCAATACATCACATACTTCTAAAATTCGTTTAATAACAAAGTGTAGTTCCAAAGGAACTCCTTTTTTATTACCATCCTCATCAATAAAAACAGCATTTTGATGAATTATATGATAATAAAGTGATTTGGAAAGGTGTCCCTGACACTCTTTATATACTTCTCTAAAATAATCTACTGCCCTCTTACTTCTAGCTTTTTGATAGTATTCTTCATTTTTATAATAATCATCACCTTCTAATAAATATGCTTCATCGACATCGATCTGGGGACTACTACCACCAAAGTAATCTAAAATAAAAATGACTATATCAGCAAGCTCTGTCGGTGCTCCTTCTGGTTTAACTCCATCTTTACTATAGACTTCTGTTGGGTCATGTGTTTGTAATTCTTCTAATACTTCTTCAAACTCTCCAAAAACATTTTCTACGAACTTTTCATAAGACCTTACATTATCCCAAAAGCCATGCAATAAATTATTATAAAACACTAAATCTCGTAACTTATTATTTATATACATAAAATCCTTACTTTCTTTTCTTTCTTGCTATTCCTAAATCAATTCCATTAACTTCGATATATCTTCTTCTAAATTCTTCAGGATTATCAGCTAACTCTTGTATTCCTTCCAAAAATTTTTCGTATTCGTCATCAGGAAAATACATTTTCTCAATAGCATATCCTTCATGTCCAAACTTATCAATAGCATGTTTACGTGATTCTTCGATAATTTCATCGATACTAGCATCAGGCATATGTTTAAGTCGATATGTATATGTTCTTCTTAAAACTTGATCAACCGACGTATTTCTATCTGCTGATGACACAATTTTACCATATATACTTCTCGGTTCATATTCCAAACTAGCTCGATGATCAGCGATAGCTTCCATCATAATCATAATATCATCTTCTAAAAAAAATTCTCGCAATTTTTCATCTTCAAATAAAATTTGCGCAGATACTTTTTCATGGTTTTTAGCATCGATACTATGTCCTACATCATGATAAACTGCAATTGTATCGACCATATCTAAATTAAGTCCTCCAACCATATTAGCAAATTTTTGACTTCTCCGTCTTACATAATTCACATGTTCTATATTATGTCCCTCGTCATTTAAGTTATTTCTAAGCATAATTTCTTCTTCTAAATATTTTTGTAATTTTTGATTCATCCTTACCTCCATATCTCTATTCTAACAAATATCTTTTTAAATGTCTCTAATTATTTTTGCTAAAAGCATTTGACTTTAATCATACAATTATTATATAATATATTCGCACAAGTTTTATGGCAGTGTTATATCGAATTATAATGTGTTTAAACCCATTGGGAATAAAGTATCTAGGACTGCCCTAGAAAAATTAATTTAAACTCCCTATAACTTTGGTATAACGGATAAATCTTTTGCAATATAAAGAAAGGAGATATTATGGCAAGATACACAGGACCTGCTTATAAAAAGTCTCGTCGTTTAGGTTTTTCAACATTAGAAAACGGTAAAGAACTTGCTAAAAGACCTTATGCACCAGGACAACACGGCCAAGATCGTCGTAAGAAACTTAGTGAATATGGTATCCAAATGCAAGAAAAACAAAAAGTACGTATTCTTTATGGTTTAAATGAAAAACAATTCCGTCGTACTTTTGAAAAAGCATCTAAGATGAAAGGTATCGCTGGTGAAAATTTACTAGTTTTACTTGAATCAAGACTTGACAACATGGTATATCGTCTTGGAATGGCTAGAACTAGAAGAAGTGCTCGTCAAATAGTAAATCATGGTCATATTTTAGTAAATGGTAAAAAGGTTGATATTCCTTCTTACACTACTAAAGTTGGAGATATAATTTCTGTTAAAGAAAACTCAATGAATCATCCAGCTATTATTGATTCGCTTGAACAAAATAGAACTGTTCCAGCATTCTTAGAAATGGATAAGAAAAACTTAACTGGAAAATACTTAAGAACTCCAGAAAGAACTGAACTTAATCCAGAAATTAATGAACAACTTATCGTTGAATTCTACAACAGATAATATTAAAACCAAGATAGTTCTTAACTTTCTTGGTTTTCTTTTGGCTTAAATACTGTTATAGAAACATTATCATTAGAAAATTGTTTTAAAACTTCTTCTAATATTTCTTTATTTACATTCCCTATTCTCTTTTTAATATCTGCAACAATTTTTCCTTCATTTATTATATCATCTTGAATTTTCATATTTACTTGTTCAATATCTTCATAATCTAAAATTAAAGTAGCTATCGTTGCATTTCTCTTTCTTATTATATCTTTTTCATTTACTTCCATATTGTCGATTTTTTCTCTAACTAATTTAATAACTTCATCATAATAATTAGTATTGATAGTTAATGTAATTACTAAATATTCCTCATATATATCGACACTATATCCCATGCCAGATATTAGCTCTTTGAGCATAAGTTCAGATCTAAAATCACTAGTAGCCCCAAAATTGATATTCATTATCAAATTTACGACCATCTTTAAATCCATTGATTCTATATTTTTAAATTTATTTATTGGAATTTTTAAAGAATATTTTACTTTAGGATAAGTAATATTAATTTCTTCTTCCATATATTCTGCAGTCACCTTTTTAGGTTCACTAACTCTTATAATTTCTGGATTTTTATATTCTCCAAAATCTTTTTTAGCTAAGTTATCTTCTACTAACTTGGCCATTTCATAAGGATTAAAACTGCCTGTAATCGCTAAAAACATGTTTTCTGGATGATAAAAAGTCTCATAAGCCACTAAAACATCATTTAAACTTATTTCCTTTATATCTTCAATTTCACCAGTAATTAAGTTACGATAATTACTTTTTTGCAAAACATTTTTCAAATTATCATAAAATATTTTAGAATAAGGATCATCATTACTCATATTCGCTTCTTCAATAATGATTCCTTTTTCTTTCGTAATCATCTTCTTAGTAAAATAAGGATTATAGACAAAATCTAATAATAATTTCAAATTTTCTTTTTTATTTTGGGTAGCAAATACTACATAAGAAGTATATTTAAAAGTAGTAAAGGCATTAGAATCTCCCCCAATTTTATAAAACTCATCATGTGCTGTAACCCCTTCACGCAAATTGAACTTAATGTGTTCTAAAAAATGCGCTAACCCATTGGGAACTTCATAAGTTTTGCCTCCAACTTTAAATTTCGTATGAAGGGATCCATACTTTACCGACAAACTCATAAAACAACCATTTACTTTTTCATTGACCCACATGTAAATTTTTAATCCTGTCTTCGTAGTATACTCATATATTTTTTCATCTAAACCTTCTAAAACTATTTCATTCATCTTCTTCATCACCACCCTCTAATACATAAATGGTATTTAACTTCAACTTTTTAGCTACATTTATAATATCTTCCTTACTAACATTATTAAGTAATTCTTTTCTTTTATCTATCTCTGGCAAATTATCTAAATAATTGAATACATAATTATTTAATATCGCTACATTATTATCATTAGCTAAATCCAAAGACATAATTAAATTCATTTTAGCATCTTTTAATTCATCTTCACTAAAATCTCCATTTACCATCATATTTAAACATTTTTTTACTAAAGAAGAAGCCTTTTTTACATTGTCATTATCTAAAGACACATGAATTACTAATAACTTATCATACTTCATATATAAACTACTGATACTATAGCAAAGACTATTTTCTTCCCTAATATGTCTATATAATTTACTAGTAAGACCTCCATTACCAAAGATATAATTAAATACTTGAAAATCTATATGTCTTTCATTTTCCGTCAAATCCAATATATTATAAATCATTACCATATTTGCTTGAATATTTTCTGACTTATCTCGCTTCACAATTCCTTTTTTTCTCGTAGAATTATCGACATCTAAACTAAGTGTATCTAAATTGATATAACGATGCTTAAAATATTTCTTAATTAAACTAACTACTTCATCCATATCCAAGGAACCAATAATGAATATATCACAAATACATTCTTTAAATAAAGACTTATAAGTTTTATATAAAGAACTTGGTGTAATTTTATCTAATTCTTCAATAGTCCCTAAAATCGGATAACTAGTTGGACTATCCGGATCCATTGCATTAAAAGCGTTTCTAATAGACAACTTAAATGAATTATCCTTTATACTATTTATTTCTCTTCTAATTCTTTCTTTAATAATATTGAATTGTTTTAAATCAAACTCTTCATTAACTACATTCGGTTTTAATAATAATTCAAATGGCAACTTTATGACATTTTCTAAATAATTGTCTTCCCAAATAAAATCCGGATTGATAAAATCAACGATCATTGAACAATTTAATATATTCCCTGTCTTAGTAGTTATACCATAGACACTCGTCTTATAAAGTTCTTCAAATCTTACAATCAAATCTTGTCTTTTAGGGTAATCTTTACTAGTTTCTGATAGCATATCCATCAATAATGAAAAAGAGCCCAATTCTTCTTTAACTATATTCTTTCGAAAATTTATTTCCATATGTGTTGTCTTAAATTTATCAGTCTTTATAGTATGAACATTAAAAGAATTACATTTATATACTTTATAAATCATTTTACACCTCCTTACTAGTATTACCATTTTTTAGATATTTATTATACTCTAATCGACAATAATCATCAGTCATACCAGCAATATAATCGATTACTATTCGCATCTTACTATTATTATTTTTATATTCTTCACTCATATTATTCAAATACGATTTAATTATATTAGATTCTTTATTATTATTTTCTAAATCCTTAATATAACACTTAAATAAGGTATTGAGCATCACTTTAAGAGTTTCTCTTTCTTCTTTTGTATAGGCCTTAGCATAAATGTTTTCACTATTAAATTTCTTTAAATCTACTATAGCTTCATAAACTTCATCACTAAGTCTAATATAATCTTTATCCAAACTATTTTTTATTACATCATTAATTATTGTATTTACAATCTCTCTATTACTACTTCCCAAATGTTTCTTAATATTATCTGGAATATCATTAAAACTTACTATATTAAGACGCATAGCATCTTCAATATCTCTTCCCAAGTAAGCAATTAAATCACTAATTCTAACGACACAACCTTCCAGTGTCATCGGTCTTAGTTTTTTAATAATACTCTTATCTTTATAACTAGCTTCATATTCTTTAAAGAATTCTTCCTTAGTCTTCTTTTTAGGAATATATTCTTGTTTAGGTAATTCTCCATTATGACACATAATAGCATCCATTGTCTGCAAAGTTATATCCTTACCCTTACCATAGTTTTCAATATTCATAAGAAGTCTTACACTATGAATATTATGATTAAAATATCCTTCGTTACATTCTAAGCTTATTTCATTTAATATCTCTTCCCCGACATGACCAAATGGTGTATGACCTAAGTCATGACCAAGGCCTGCAGCTTCAATCAAATCTTCATTTAAAGCTAGTGCTCTTCCTATAGTTCTAGCAATCTTGCTAACATATTGCACATGAATCATTCTCTTAGTCAAGTGATCATTATTTTTAAAAGAAAATACTTGTGTCTTATCACTATATCTTGTAAATGATAATGTATATATAATTCTATCTATATCTCTAAAAAAAGGTGTTCTAAAATCACTCTTTACATCCCTCAAATATATAGCATCACTATCTTTAGTTGCATACTTACTTAAATATTTATTATGATTAAGCATATTATCATACATATATATCACCATATTAATCATAACAATTATTCGAGTATTTGTCCATCATGTCGAACTTTGTCGGACTCTTTTTCTTGCATTTATTCTACTTTGTATATAAAATAAATCATCGTTATCTGTAGTGGAAGTGTCTACTTTGCTTTTTAAGTAATTATCGCTTTCAGGGGGTACCTTGGGAGGTCGGGATGAAAGGAGAGTGAAGTTAATGAAAGATAATTTATTTTATCAAGTAATAATAGTACTTATTCTCGTCCTTTATGGTGGGAAAAATGGAAAAAGACACTAATAATAGTGTCCACTAAGTAATTAGTAGATGCTACCCACCACTATGGGTAACACTTACATATATAATATATCAAAATACATAAATTTATTCAAGTTTTTTCACTACATTTTCTCTTATTACATACTTATAATAATTATTATTACTACATTTAATTACTTTAACATTACATTTCCTATCCACTAAAACATAATTAATATCCTTACATTTAATATACTTAATTAAATCATTATCTATCCCATAACTAATATTATTATCAAATACTATTACATAATCCTTATAAATTCTTTTAAAAAACCAATACTTATTCTTCATAAATACTTATCTATTATCCTACTTACTTTAAGATTATTTACATACTTAAATCCATATTTATAATTCATAATAGTACAAAATGCTTTATAATAACTTAGTTTATTATTATTTACTAAATAACTTACTTTCCTAACTTTCTTCTTAATTTTCTCCCTATTACATTTTCTAAGCGTTATAATCAATTTATCATCTGTTACTTTAAATACATATCCTAAAAAGTTAAATCCACCTTTAGAACTAACTATATTACTTTTATTCTTATTAATATCTAACTTATATTCTATTTTTAATTTATCAATAATTACCCTCTTACATTCTTCTAAATACTTTTTATCTTCACTCATTATTACAAAGTCATCCATATACCTTACATAGTACTTCAAATGTAAATTATGTATTATATAGTAATCTAACTTACTTAAATAATATATCGCTAAAAACTGACTAGTCATATTACCTATTGGAATACCTTTACCATATTCATATAATGGTAAATCTCTACTACCTTTAATATTATTTATTCTTACATTAATATACTCTCTATTAGTACTATCTATGATACTTTTAATCAATTCATATTCTTTACTATCTAATTTATCAGCTAACATATTTAATAATACTTTATGATCAATATTATAAAAATACTTACTTATATCAAGTTTAAGTATATAAAACTTCTTACATTTACTTTTTAACTTAATCAAATATTTCTTAACTAACCTAATTCCATAATCAGTTCCCATATTCTTTCTAGTTGCAACATTTCTATCATCTAAATACTTAGTTAATTTATTTTCTAATATATACTTAGTTACATAATGATTAATTATTTTATCTCTAATACTTAATGACATTACTAATCGACACTTAGGTTCATATATTAAAAATATATTATATTTATCGTGTCCAACATTGCCACTTTCTAACATTCTTTTAATATTACTAATATTTTGCATTTTATTTACATCAAAATTATATAATTTTCTCTTATTCTTAACATTCTTACTTATTTCTTTATCATATATACTTAATAAATTACTAATAGTTATATTATCCATTACTACACCACTTATATAACATCTTATTAATTTTAAGTAATTCATTACTTTTATTTATTACTTGTTTTTCACTAATATACTTTAATTTATATGCTCTTTCTAAATAAAAATCTATCTTATTTATTTTAGCAATTGCTTTAATTTGATAATTATGTTTAACATCTTTATTTGCTTCATAATTAGCCATTATTATAAGTTCTAATACTTCTAATAAGTCATTATATATCATATTCCTACTTATTATATCTTTCTTGGGAAAAGTCATTATAATAGCTTCTATACTAATAATAAATTTCTTAAGATACTTTATTATTAAAAATTTATCATTCATTTATAAACTTATCCTCTAGTTCTTGAATTGTATAATTATCTATTTTTTCAATTATCCTATTTACTCTTTTTTCCATATCATACTTGCTTAAAGCTATCTTTAATACTTCATTATATTTCTTACTTATTCCATCATCTTTTTCTATTAATATATCCTTATCATATATTAAAAAAGGAATTTCCATCTTACGTAATCTACCTATAACTTTGTTATAGGCACTTACAGGAAATCCTACTGAATTTTTATATTCTAGATATTTATAGCCAAGTAAATAATGGATAATTATTCCATCATCACCAAAGGCATTATAAAATTTACCATTTTTATATAATTTTAAATATTTCTTCATTTTGCTTATCCTTTCTTAAATTAATATAGTGTATAGGAAGTGTACGTATACACTTCCATCTATATTTCTTATTTAGGGGTTTCCCAAGGATAATCTTTGTCCTTAACCTCATCCTTTATAAAACCTTAATCTTATAACTCTAGAACTGTTAAGGGCTCTGGCGAACAGCATTCGTATTGTTCACATTGTCGTTATTCACGTTACCACCGTTGTTGGAATTCACAATAAACGCATTATCGGTATTGTCTGTATTACGGGAAATTTATCACAAGATTACCCTATAAAAATAAGCAAAAATTTTTTAATTTGACATTTATTTTTCGCGATGCCACACCTGCACCTTACGGTGCAGACACGGCTTTTAATTTTCATCAATCTATTTTATCAACCTTTATCACTCATAGCAAAAAGTATGCCCCGCTTGCCTCGCACCGTACGGCGCGTAGACAAGCATTTGCTTAGCCAAGATTCAAAACAAATGGATCAGTACTTGTTCCTGTACCGCTGGAAATTGTAGCTGTGGATGTCAGACTAAAGGACGGGCGAACAGCATATGTAGGGTTCACATTGCCGCGAGCCACGCTACCACCGCGGCTGGAAAACACACGAAACGCATAAGCGGTATTGTCTGTAATACGGGAAATGAACCATTCATCATTGCCTAAATATAGCCAATTATCTGTTCCATAGTTTTCGCCATCAGGATATGCTAATGCTGTTGTCCATTTTTCTGGACTTGCTCCATATCCATAATCTGATACATACATTAAGCCTATTTTCATTGTTTCTTCATACCCACTTTGTCCTGTTCCTACTTCTACATCATAATATTGTTTGGCTGTATTTGTATTACTAAATACCATTCCTCCTACTTGCCATGTAGACTCTGCTATTAGATTTTGCCATTCACTTTCTAGTGTATTATAATATGTTGTATTTAGTGTTGTGTATATATCCGGTTTGGTACTTTCATCCCAAGTATTAACACCAGCATTCCAAGCATAATTTCCATAGTTTGTTGCTTTAATTAGTTTTACTTGATTATTAAATACTCCGATTATTCTATATTGGTTATCTTCATTTTGGCAATCTGCTCCTGTGGCTCCAAAGCATACATAGTTATTTGGATTTGCTCCACTATATCTGTAACTATTATCTTGTGCTCCATTTGCTAAATCAGCATCGTGATAGTAAAGGCCATTTTCACCATCTGTTCCTGTATAAACTTGCGTTGTTATATAATTTGCAAAATTTCCTAATGTTGTTACTTCTTCCTCATATGAGTCTTCTTGGATTATCAATGTTGCTTCAAATGTTTTATTTGTATTTTCTTCTTGGTCACTATCTAAATTAACAAATGTTACTGTTATATTCCATTCTTGGGTTACTGTACCTGTTGAAGTTATTTCATAATTATCCACTATTGTTATTAAGCCATTTGCTGTTGTTATATCAAATCCGGATACTTCTCCTACTGATGTGTATTCATAACTTCCAAGTGTTTGTAATTCTGTTCCATCTGGATCTTCTATTGTTAATATTAATTCTGCTGTTTCTTCATCTGTTGTATAAGTAAAATCATTACTTGTTATATTTAAATACAAATAATAATTTCTTGTGGCAGTATTCGTCGCATTATTCGCCGTCAATGTCGCACTTGCCGTGGTACTACCGGCTTGGTTACCTAAGCCTTGCGCAAAGTTTTGTTGATTAGCAGTAATACTTATAGCATTACCTACACTAAATGACAAACTATCAGTAGTATTAGTTTGGACATTGACATTGGTATTAGCACTAGCTCCTCCTTGAGCTGTAAAGAAGGCATATGTTGCTCCCACCATAACTATTATTAATAACACAACTGCTATCGTTGAAAATATTAGTACCTTTTTTTCATTTGTCTTATTCATAACTTCATCTTCTCCTTCGCTATTTTAAGTATAAAATATCTAATTAAATTTTGCAAT
>CALVVH010000022.1 GCA_944363805.1 uncultured Bacilli bacterium | reverse complement strand
TATTACCACATTATCGGTTCCTGAAATTTTGATGGCAAATTGGAATAAATGTTACATATCTATTATAACTGCACAAAAAATCCATTAAAAAGAATAAAGGCGTATTGCAAATCATTTTTATGTTTGGTATAATTTATTAAGAATAGGTTAGGTGACATAGATGAGTTTAAGTGTTATCGATAAATATGTAGAAAAGAAGAAGAAAGATATTTTAGAGTATGCTAAAATTCTGGAATCTTTGATAACCTTGGAAAATAATAAAATGTGGAATAACAAAGTAGAATTTAGTGTTGAGTGTAAAGAAATTATTTCAAGGTATGCTGATGCTAACTATTTTGATAATAATGTTCATAGAGATAATCCAATAGAGTATTCAAATGATAATATAAATTTAGTTTTACAGGCGATTATTGAATATGCTAAGAGTAATAATAAACAGAAGATGCTCCAAGAACTTAAAAATGAGACTTTTTTATTGTCTGTTATAATATGTACAGCAAGTTACTTAGATATTGCTACTAATGTAGTCGATGGCAATTATGTTGATACAAAAAATAAGTTTAAATATTTACTTAATTATCTTAAAAAAACTAAAATACTTAAAGTATTTAATAATGATCGAGTGCGAATAAATGAACTATTTAATACTATAAAGAAAAATAATAAAGAAGATAGTAAGTTCTTTGAGTATTATGATAGTGATAATTGTTATAATAGTTATTATGAATATACTAGTAAGCCAATATATTATGGGGTAGATTTTAAGTATGCTATTGCTGGATTAGATAAGTTTGATGAAAAGATAGTTAGTAAAGTAACTGATAGCTATGCTGCTAAAATGCGAAGTATGTCTTTTGATTTATTAAATATTCAACTATTAAAGGAACTTATTAGTAATAAAGAGATAAGAAAATATTTGTTAAAGATGGATACAGTAATTGCTAAGAAGAGCAGTTTATTAAAAGTATTTAGTAATAAGTATACTAAAGATTATATAAGTGTATTGGTTCCTTTGGAAGAAGAAGTAAATTATAATGATGTATTAAATGAAATTAGAAAAATGGGTATAAATATCATGTATGAGTATTTAGTAGATGATAATGTTAATGAAAATAAATTTACTTATGATATGGAAGTAATAGTATATGAGGAATTTGTTAAGAATAATGTTGAGAATAAATATACTTGGGATAAAAATGGTGTAAAGTTTGTAATAAAGAATAAGGAGGATTAATTATGAGTGTGTACGGAGAATTTTTTACGAAGTTTATGGCCCCTTTTTTTGAGGGAATTGTCGAAATTGTTAAGGGGATTGGCCGAGGTTTAGGTCAGATGTTTAATGTCATTAATTATGTTACAGTTATTAATGACTATAAGAGTGATCTTACGGGGACAGGATTAGTTATAATGATTTTGTCAATTATTTTGTTGGTGGCATTATTTGCAGTTATTATTTTTCTAGTTTATCGAATTGTTAAAACTTATGTTAAATATCGCCGAAATGTCAAAAAAGAAGATAGAATGATTGAAGAAATTGAAGTATTAAATAATGAAATACTAAAATTAAAAAGACAAAATGCGAAGATTGCAGAACTTACTAATGAAAACGGAGAAATCGAATATGATGAAAATGGCAATGTCAAGAATGAATTGAAAGAAGGGGAAAGTAGATTCTTTAAACTTAGTACTGTTGATAGTAAATTTAAAGAATATACACCGGAAGAAATTCATAATAGTTTTACTTTAGAAGAACTATGTGATACTTTTAGAAATTTCTCAGCATCAAAGTTACATTTATATTATGATATTCATTTGATTAGATTGTTTATTGCTTCATTTGCTTCAAATAAATTAATAATTCTTGAAGGTATATCTGGTACTGGTAAAACATCATTAGCTTATGCTTTTGGAGAATTTACTAAGAACGAAACAACTGTGGCTAGTGTTCAACCATCATGGAGAGATTCAACAGAAATATTTGGTTACTTCAACGAATTTACTAAGAAATTTAATGAAACAGAAATTTTAGAAAAAATGTATGAAGCTCAATATACTGATGAAGTATATATAACTTTGCTAGATGAAATGAATATTTCGCGGGTAGAATATTATTTTGCGGAAATGTTATCTATTTTGGAACTTCCTAATAAAAAAGATTGGGTTGTAGAATTGGTACCAAATGTATGGCCAAATGATCCGGAAAAATTAGATGAAGGAAAATTAAAAATTCCAGAAAATATGTGGTATATTGGTACAATCAATAATGATGACTCAACATTTATGATTACCGATAAAGTATATGATAGAGCAATGCCTATTGCCATTGATGATAAATGTGAAGAATTTGAGGCTCCAGAAACTGATGCTTTGCAAATAAGTTATAAATATTTCCAAGATTTGTTTGAAAAGGCTACTAAAGATCATCCAGTTACGGATGAAACATTGGAAAAAGTTGCTCAATTAGATCGCTATGTAATCGATCACTTCCGCTTGGCTTTTGGTAACAGAATTGTCAAACAACTAAAAGAATTTGTACCAGCATTTGTAGCTTGCGGGGGCGATGAAGTAGCAGCAATAGATTACTTAATAGCTCATAAAATATTAAGAAAATTTGAACAATTAAATTTAGCGTATATTAAAGATGAAATTGATGGTTTAATCAATTATTTAGAAAAATTATTTGGAACAGATAAAACTCCAGAATGTAAAGCTTATTTACTTCGTCTTAAAAAGACTATTTAGGAGGATGTAATGGAATTATTTGATTACCTAAATAGTTTAAGTAAAGAAAATATTGCTAAATTTATAGAAACGACTAGTTCAGATGTAACGGTTAAATCCGATGTTTTAAAAAAGGTAAGTGATACTAGTTGGATAGATATGGTAGAAGAATGTATTCCTTATTTGGATAATATTATTCGTAACCCACGAAGATTTATTGTGCAAGAAGAAAATATTGTACCAATAGAAAAAGCTAAAGTAGTAACTGAGGAATCAATTAGACATTTAGCTCAAAATACTAATCTTATTCAAGAAGTACACGATGATGGAACAGTTATTCCTCTTAAGTTGCTCAATGTATATCGTGAAGAAACTATCGATTTATATGAAAATAGATTTATTAAATCATTAGTTGATAATCTTTATTCATTTGTTGACAATAAACTTAAGGAATCAGATCAACGATCATATGCTAAAATCAAAAATGTTGTGACTTATGCAGGGGAAAAGAAAGATAAGAAAAGTTCTTATAAAGTAAGTTTAAGTTTGGAAAGTAACTATGAAGATGAAGTAGATTCATCAAAAGATGGACATACTTTAGAAGAAAGAATAGAACATATAAAAGATGTAATTGGGGCTTTTAGAGCGAGTACTTTTATTAAAAGTTTAAAAGAAAGTAGTCCAGTTAGAAGCCCAATTAGAAAGACAAATGTCATATTAAAAGAACCAAACTTTATCAAAGCTTTGGAATTATGGGAATACTTAGAAAAAAACAATATTAAACCAATTACATCGGTAGAAAATGAAACCAAGGAAGAACATGGGGGTAGTATTAAAGATAAATATGATTTGGCATTTTTTATCGAATGTGATGCGTTACAAGAAAATAAAAAAGAAACAGCTACTTATAATGTTGCAATTATTAGTAAATTAATCAATGATTTTGTCTATACTGGTGATGTCAGTGAGACGGAATTTAAGAAAATATTAAATAAGGAATTTAAAGAGGCTAGTAGAAGAAAACAAAGAGAAGAAGCAGCTGTACGGAAGTGCTTTAAAGAATTTGTTTTGGAATTTGATAAGAAAAATAAAAAAGCAATCGCATTATTGAAATAGTGAGGGATGAATTATGGCCAAGAAAAAAGAGGAAAAATTTAAGAAGAATCGGAATCGAGAAGTAATAGATTTAAAAGAATTTTTATTACTTAATGCTAAGAAGCAAGATGAACTTATTAAAAAAACTTTAGATATAATGTATGAAGAAAAAGTAGAAGTAACACAAAAACATGTCGATAAAGTTTTAAATATTTGTTTTGATGCACAAGATAATGAAGTTTATTTGCCGAAGAGTTTAAAGGTTGAAAAGAATAGTAGTAAGCTCTATTTCTATTTTGATGATAAGAGCGGTATTGGTTTAATTCTTCTCTTTTTGTTGGCATTTTTGTTCTTAGGTGGATTTGCGACTTATACTGGAGTACAATACTTAGGAAAGATTCAGATGAATCAAGACTTAGATGGTGACGGGATAGCTGATTTAAATATTGATTTAGATGATGATGGAATATGTGATATAAATTGTGATACAGATAAAGATGGTAAACCAGATAGAAATATCGATTTTCATAACAATAGAAAGCCGGTATTCAACGTGCAAATGGATGATGGAACAGTATTTAATCCCACTAACCAAGATACTGATGATGATGGTGTGTGTGATATAAATTGTGATACCAATGATGATGGCTGGCCAGATTTGAATATCGATTATGATGGTGATGGTAAGGTCGATTTTGATCAAGATATCGATGGCGATGGTGTTAAAGATGTCAATCTTGATTTAGATGGTGATGGTGTGTGTGACCTTAACTGTGATGAAGATGGCGATGGCGTATGCGATAGGAATTGTGCTAATATTGAGATAGATGACAATGGGGGAGGAACTAGTCAAGAAGGAAATGGTGGAGTAGATTTTGATACAGCTAGTTTAGTAGTCATATTTGAAAGCCAAAATAATGTTGTTGCTGATAATATTTATCCAGATGACCAAGCTGGTCAAGGTGTGAATACCGAAATTGAAGATTTAGTATTTACTGTCCAAAATACTACTAATAGAGTTTTATATTACGATATGAGCTGGATAGTAAACCAAAATACATTTGAAAGTACTAACTTCTGGTATCGAATTAATAGTACTAATAATGGTTATAATCTTGCATGGACGACTGCTCCAGGAGATGATTCTTTAATCGCTAGTAGGATAGAAATAGCTCCAAACACTACACAAACTTATACTGTATCATTTACTTTACATGGTACTGGTGAAAATCAAAACTATGACCAAGGTAAGATATTTGATGGAAGTATCGATATTGAATTACTAAATTAAAAGTTAGGCTAAACGCCTAACTTTTTGTCAATTTAATGTCAAGAGTTAATTGTTTTAATTCTTGATTTTTTTTATTTTTTGAATTTATTATTTGTAAAACTTCCATAATTCTAAAAAAAGGTATTAAAATCCAAATTTTACGTAAATTGACTTTTAAAAAGAACATTTTGTATAATTTAAATATAGTCTAGTAGCGTCATATAAAAATTATATTGTATAACTTTATTCGACAAGAAATTTGATAGTCGTTTGCTATACTAGAAGAGAAGTTGAAAAGGATGATTTTTTATGGAAAAGAAGAAAAGGACTGTAGTGTTATCAATTGTAGCGATAGTAGTACTTTTAATTGTAGTAGTGGGAGCGACTTATGCTTTCTTTACAGCGCAAGGAGGAGCTAGCGCTAATACAAATGTCAATGTCCAAACTAATACTACTGATAATCTATCATTTGAAGTAGGTGAAGCCATAAGTATTACTGCTAATCAACAAAACTTTGCGCAAGGTGCTGGCAACCAAGCAGGTAGTACCACGGCAAGTGCGACATTAACTGCCAATAATGCAACGAATACTGCTACCAGAAATTATTATTTGTATTTAAATATTATAAGTAATGATTTCGTTTATACAGCAGACGAAAATACACCAGAGTTAATAATGACAGTAACAGACCCAACAGGGGTTTCAGTTACATCATTACCAGGGTTAACATACAAGAGTGATGTAACAACAAATGTAACAGATGGAGAAGTACAAACAGTAAGTGGTTTTGATATAACAACTAAAACTGGTTCAATAACAATAGCAGATGATTATGAAATAAGTGCAACAGAAACTCCAACAACTCAAGAATGGAATGTAACAGTAACATTTGTTAATTTAGATAGTGACCAAGAAGAAAATACTAATAAAATATTTGAGGCAACATTAGTAATAAGAGAAGATTCACCAATAGGAATAACAAATGTAAGTACAAGTAATATAACAAATGATAGTATAACATTAACAGTAAATACAGAAAGTGAAAATACTATAACAAATTATTACTTTGCTAAAAATGACGAAGAATTTGTAAGTAGTGCTAGTAATACATATACATTTACAGGATTAGATGCCGCGACGGAATATACCTTAAAAGCATATGCAGTAGATGCTGAAGGATATCAATCAGCAGTGTATAGTACAGAAGTAAGTACGATTATTGGAAATTTTGCAAACTATATAACAACTGAGCTTTATACTGGAACAGATGGTGACAATGGATTATATTATCATGATGCTGATTTAGCAAATGGGGCACAAGATAACTCATACAGATATAGTGGGGCAAATCCAAATAACTATGTATGCTTTGGATCAACAGGAGCAGATTGCCAAGAAGCAAATAATCAATATCGGATAATTGGAGTGTTTAATAATCAAGTAAAATTAATCAAATCAACGAGTTATGGAAATTATGCTTGGAATGCTGATGAAGTAAATACTTGGGATGGGACAACAAAACCAGATATATACACAACATTAAATGAAATGTATTATAATTCTTTAGAAAGTGAATGGCAAAATCTAATAGCAGAAACCGCTTGGCAAGTTGGAGGAGCGGTTTGGAGTGAAACAAATACAGCAAAGCAATATTATAATGTAGAAGTAGGAACAGGGCAAAATGGGTATGTAGAAACAATGAAAATAGGATTAATGTATGTGTCAGATTACGGATATGCAGCAAGTCCAGAAAATTGGACAACGGCATTATTTAGTTATAATAATTCAACAAATACAGATAATAACTGGCTATATTCAGGTTATACAGAATGGACGATTTCCCATCGTTCAGATGTTACGTCTACCGTGTTACACGTAGACTCCATTGGTCGTGTTGGTGTAGCTTCAGAGTATGGTAGTTTTGGTGTGTTACCGTCCTTTTACCTAGCATCTACAGTTGGAATTTCTTCCGGTACAGGTACTCAAACAGATCCTTACATCATTAAAACTACATAGATTTATTAAAACGTTACTTATATTGTGACGTTTTTTCTATTTGGAAAATTTATTAAATAGTGGTATAATACGGGTATTTAAAGGGGGATACTTATGAATGGTATAGAAAAGGCTAGTTTGGGAACACGGTATTTGCTTAAATATATAGATAATAGAAATACTGTTTATTTTGATGTAATTAGAGATTGTATAAGTGATATGAAGTTTTGGGCACTCCTTATGCATTTTTGTAACAATATGGATGAATTATTTGAGTTAATTCCAGAAGATATTATTAAAAGAGTGTTTGAGTGTGCTGAGATAGCAAAGATGACTGATGTTTTGAGTGATACTAAAAGTGTGAGTTTTGAGTATGGTAAGGGTTTTCATTCGACGATGAAGGATAATTATCGTACACAATTGCGGTTGATTCGCAATTGTCTAGCGCATGGGTATTTTGAATTTGATGGTAAAACAATCAATGTTTTTCATAGTGATACGAAGTTCAAAGCTATTTTTGATATTAAATGGTTTGAAACACTAGTTATGTGTTTGCTTTCTAATGCTAATTATGTATTTAAAAAAGGAATAGTTGACTATACTATGGTTAATATAGATGGAAGTGAAAAAGATTTTAAAACATTGTATGAAAATGGGGATATAAAACTAATAAAACTTACTTGTGTTACTGATGATACTAAAGTAATAGAAAGTAAATTTGCTAAGTTAAGTAAGTATAAGGGGCAGATTAATTTTGATAAGATGAAAACTGTTTTCTTGCGACTTTTAAATGCTAAAACTAAGGAAAGGGCAGTAATGGTTGGTAAACATGAGACTTTTTTAGAAACACTAAAGTTGTTACAAAAAGTATTTAAAGGAATCTTTAAGATAGAAATAGAAAAAATAGATGATAAGTATTTGAGTGATCCGGAGTTTTTGAAATTTGATTTTAAAGAAGCATGTGATTATTTAACTAATAAATATAATCAAGAAGATAAAGTGAAGAGAAATACAATTGAGTTAAAAAGTATACTTGAAATACTCGATAAGATTGCAGGTGGGGAATCTCTTACCCAAGAAGAGGAATACAGTTTACAAGATTGGCAATTTTTCTTACTTAAGTTGTATGGATATATACTTTTTGCAAGTGGAGATAGAAATGAAAAATATATGCGGAAAGTATTCGATGAATTCTTGAGGGATATGCATTTTGATTATGTTTATGCTCATAGGGTATGGATGGAATACATTAAAAAGATTAGTAAATCTATCGATGTTTTGAAGGAAGCTAAAGCATCAGCCCATCAAATAGAATTGTGGAAGGAAAGATTAGGGTTATATCAATCCCGCATGAAAGGGTATATGGACACGCGAGAATACTATAATCCTTTTAGGAAGTTAAGAAATGCTCTTACGCATGGATTAGTAGAAGAAAGAAATGGAGATATTGTCTTTTATGGGGAAGAACCAGCAATTAAGGTGCCACGATTAAAAAAGAAAACAGGGGAAATCGTGGAAGTGAGTTTTCAAAATAATGGTAGGACTTTTGAACTGACGATAAATAAAGAGGTATACTTGCAAATGCTCGATAGATTATATGGGGATAGTGGCATAGATATAAGTGTGAATATTGCCAAATATCGTCAAAGAAAAGGATATTTAAGTAGTTTATTGACTTGCAATAGAAAAAACAATTTGCTATAATATTTACCGAGTAATAGGTTTATTAGAGGTTATCATGAATAAGGAAAAAAACAAAAAGAAAGAAAATAATAAAATCTATATTAAAGAATTAAGGCCAGACATGACCCAATGCCGCATTATTGTTATTGATAAAAAGGAAAAAGCAAAATGAAAACTTTTTTAGAGTCAACAAATGTTAATTCGATTTATAATTTAAACACTTTAACTTATCCGATTATAATATATTTGAAAATAACAGAATGTTGTAATTTATGCTGTAATTTTTGTTCCCAAGCATATGAAGAAAAGAATATTATGGATTTAAATTTAGCTAAAAAGATTTTGAGAGAATTGCACGATGGAGGAGTTGTATCTATTAATTATACTGGTGGAGAACCTCTCCTTTATCCTGATTTAGAAGAACTTTTAAAGTATGGTTCAAGTTTAGGGTTTGAACAAACATTAATTACAAATGGACTAAATATATTGAGCAATAAAAGTATTTTTAAATATATTAATTGCATTGGTATATCATTGCATGGAACTCCTGAAATTCATGATCATCTTTGTAATTTGCCAAATACCTTTGATAAAGTTAAAAGCAATATAGACAAATTATTAAGTGATTATCCAAAAATTAAATTAAATTTAAATTGTACTTTAACTGAAGAAAATATTAATGAAAATTCTTTAACATTTTTAAAAGATTTTGCTCAAGAAAGAAATATTAAACTATGCTTTGGTAGACTAAATTATTTAGGATTATCCTCTAATACAAAAGTAATAAATCCAGATAAATATTTAAAAAAAATTGCTGAACTAAAAAAGGAGTATTTTAATATATCTATAAGTAATTGTATAGCGCTTTGTACTCATCGGCAAGAATATAAGTATTTGAATCATGCTTGTGGGGCAGGCATATCAATTTTTAGCATTGAACCAAATGGTGATGTTAAAATATGTCCATCATCATCATATATTCTAGGAAATGTTTTAAATACGAAATTCAGTAAAATAATAAAAAATAAAAAACTAGATAGTTATAAAAAATTAAATTGGCTTCCTAATATGTGCCGAATTTGTAGGGATTTTTCTTATTGTAAAGGGGGATGCCATGCTGAAGGGAATTCACTATTTTATGAAAATGCTTGTGATACTTTAGTTATTGATAAATTAAATAACGTTTGGGAGAAAATAAAGAATGAAAAAATATTTTCTAAATGTAATAAATTACGTAAAGAGAAAAATAAATATTTAATAATTAAAATACCTCTAAGAAAAATAGATAAATTGGGTTATAAAGTTTTGCTTCAATGTGATGGAACAAAAACAGGAGCAGAAATTGCTGAAATATTTAGTAAAATAACTAATATAAAAGATTTTTTATCCACGTTATATCTTGATAACATAATAGGAGTATAAAATGAAAAAAAGAGAAATTGCTAATGATAGATATATCATATATATTAACAATAAATACTATGTAGTAAATGAGTATACTTTAAAAATTATAAGTACTTATTTTGATAATAATAAAAACATAGGAAAAACCGCAAAAGATCTAAATATAAGTGGCTTTCACTTAAAAAGAATTTTAAATAAATTACAAAAAGAAATAAAGAATATTACTTATTATGAAGATAATGTAAACTTGAATTTCCCTCTTAAAATTCAATGGAAAATAACTAATAAATGCAATCTCTTATGTCTTCATTGTTATTTGGGGGCGTTGAATAATAAAGAGTTAAGTGAAGATAAATTATTAAAAATTACTGATAAAATAATTAATAGTAATGTTTTTGAAGTAACATTAACTGGAGGAGAAGCATTATTAGTAAAATCATTACCATTAATTGTATCTAAATTGCTTAAAAATGATATCAAAGTAAATATTTTTAGTAATGGTTTACTGCTACCAGACTTTGAACGGAAGTTAGTTGATATTTTGGGCTATGCTCCTACAGAAAAATTAGACTTTTTTATTAGTTTAGATGGCTTAGAGAATAGTCATGATAAGATTAGAGGTAAGGGTAATTTTAAAAAAACATTTAATAATATAAAGTTAATTACTCAAAAAGGATATCGTATTACTACTAATACAGTTTTAAATACATCTAATTATTTGGAAGTCCCTGATTTATATAAGTTATTATGGGAAAGTGGTATTTATAAAATTCAAATATCTAATATGATTTCTTTAGGTCGAGCAACTTCGGATATGTTACTTTCTAAGAATCAACATGAAGAATTTTTAAAAAATTTTAAAAAAATATTAAGTGAGTTAGATCGAGGAGCTAAACTTTTGTATGCAGATATGCCCGATGAGGAATGTCAAAGTAAGGTATATTTATTATCGGGCAATAAAACAGAATATTTACAAAAAGAACATTGGAAATGTTCTGCTGGTATTGGTAAATGTACAATCGAATCAAATGGTGATGTTTATTGTTGCCCATTTATTAAAAATTACTGTTTAGGAAACATTAATGAAAAAGATATAGCACAAATTTGGGATAATAAAAAAAGATATGAATTTTTGAAAATAATTGCCAAAGAAAATAACAATAGTAGAGTTTGCATTGCTGCTAAGTCTAATTATAAGGCATGAAAGGAGGTGAGTTAGTTGAAAAAAATAATAAATTTCCTTAAAAAAGCTTTTGGTAAAAATAAGGTAATAGATTTATTTGAATCTAATAACGAAGCAACATTAGCTGAATTAGGTGGAAATTATTGTTCTGATTCATGCTAAAAAGGAGGTAAGAAATATGGCTTCATCTTCTGTTTGGAAAGATAATAAAATCTTGAGAAAATGGTTGAAAAAATATAGTTTAGATTTTTTGGATGGTAATTTTAATTATGATTTGACTGATTACTTATCTGATCCTTTGCTAAATGCATTGGCCCAAAAATTAAATATAGATAAAGAATATATTTATCTGGGAGCTGGAAGTTGCCAACTCATAACAAGTATTCTAAATTTAAAAATTTGGAATAAAGTGTTTATTACTTCTCCAGAGTTTGGATTATATGATAGAAATCTAGAAAAGAATAGCATCAATCATACTAAAATTGAATGTTTAACTACTGGAGATTTTGTAAATAAATTAAGTTCTATTAAAAGCACAAAAGAAGATCTTTTATGCTTTTCATCACCTAGATGGTTTTCAGGTGAAAGGTTTTCTGATGAGCAGATTTGTACCATTTTACAGGAATTTAAGGGAACTATTTTAGTTGATGAAGCCTATATTGCTTATTCTGATAATGAAAAAGGATTAATTAATTTAGCGATAAATAATGCTAGAATAATTCTTTTAAGAAGTCTTTCTAAAACGTATTTTGCCTCAGGATTTAGAATTGGTTATATTATAACAACTAAAAAAATAGATGGCTTAAGAGATACTTTTATTGCTCCACATTCTATATCTACAGGTTCAGCAAGATTTGCAACATCTTTAATTAATGATGATAAATTACAAAAAATATTCAGTAACACAAGAAAACTAGTTAATAAAAACCGTGATATTATTTATGATAATTTAAAAAATAGTGGAAATTTTAATGTAATAAAATCAGAAGCAAATTTTATTACATTAATTTTTCAAAAACGTCAGGAATTTAACAAATATTATGAGTTGCTTAAAGATCTACCTGGTATTCAAAAATTTGATAATAATATAACATTTATAAAAATTTGGATAAGCAATAAAGAATTTTCTTTAAAGATACTAAAAAGATTGGAGCAGTTAAAATGATTTATTTGTATACTCTTCCCGGTATAAATTTTAACTATCCTGATATAAAAAATATTTTATATAGTACGTATTTAAGAGAAAATAAAATTAAATATAAATATTTTGATTATACAGATTATCTACTAAATAATATTTTTGTTAATAAAAATTTTAGTGAAGATATTGATACCATAAAAGAAAATATTAAAAATAGTAATATGGATTTATTAGAGGCAAATAATAGTTTTGTTAAAGTAATAAACAAATATTTAGATAAATTTGGTATTATTTATACTGGTCGAGGATTTAATTATAAATATCGTATTACTAATATTTCTGATTTTTTAAAAGTAAGTGAAAAAATTGAAGACTTTATTGATTTATTTATAATTGATCAATATAATGATGGTGATATCATATTTATGAATGTTTCCTATGGCTTTCAAGTTCCAATGGCAATAGCCCTATCTAAAAGAATAAAAAAATGTAATAATAATACTCGCGTTATTTGGGGTGGAAATTATATAACGCAAATAAATGAAAATTGTAATGAATTAATAAATAAAGTAAAATATTTAGATGCAATTATAATATTTGATTATATTAAAAATTTCAAGGACTTGATTGCTTATTATCAAGAAGAAAAATTAGAATTAATAAATGTCATAAGAAAAAATCAACCATTTATTATAAGAAATAATTTAACTGATGATGAAAATTATTATTATTTAGATTATTCTGATATAGATTTAAGTCATTATTTAGCAAGGGATAGAATATTGCCAGTATTTCTGACTTATGGATGTTATTATCATAAATGTAATTTTTGTTCTCACCATTATCATTTTGGTGGTTACCTATTTATAAATCGAAAAAAGATGTATGAAAATATTTTTAAAATGTATAAAAAAAATTCATTTGATAGTATAATCCTCATTGATGAATGTGTTCCTCCGAATATTTTATTGGAGTTTGCTGAGTTTTTGCTAAATAAAAAAATCCATACTAAGTGGATGGTGGAAACTAGAATTAGTCAAGAATATTTGGATAAAAGAAATGTTTTTAAACTTGCTGATAGTGGATGTAAATTTATATCTTTTGGAATAGAAAGTTATAACAAAAGAATTTTAAAGTTAATGAATAAGGGAATAGACATAAAAAGCATTAAAAAAGTATTACGCAATTTTTTTAATAGTAATATAATAGTGTCTTCGACATTTATGATTGGATATCCTAAAGAAAATATTTTTAATATATATAAAACCTTGAATTTTATAAAGAAATTTAAATATATTGATGTTTTTGGTTTAAATATCTTTGTATTATCGCGAAATTCTACTTTATATAATGAATTAGGTTTTAATAGTAATAATATTAATCTCATTTATAGATTTAAAAATGATCGAAGAAATAAGATGGAGAAAATATTAAATACTTTTAATAATAATAGCAAAATAAAAGAAATTAATAATATAAAAAATAATTTGCTAAATAGATGTGATTATTTCTATTTGGAAAGAAAAAATTTTAGTTTAAATTTTGAAGAGGTGTTAAAATGAGTATATCAATTAAAGAATTTAGAGATTTTAAAACTAATTATTGTGATACTTTTTTTCCTAGTGATGTAACGATTTGGTCAAGTATAGTTTTATTAGAATGTATGGATAATCCTAGTTTAATGGCTGAAGTGAAAGAGTATTTAACAATTAAAGAAGATATTAACGCAAATGAACTTAATGATTTAATGCAAAAGTTAAGAGATAAAACTAATAAATATATAGATATGATGAATCGTGCTACAACTAAAGATGAAGCATATGAGATTTTTAGAAAGTCTTTAGTATATTATGGTATTTTAGAATCCCTTGATGAACTGGCTAGTTTTTCATCAAATTTAATAAGTCAAATAAAAGATAAGTACAAAGATAATTACTTAGAGGTAATTGCTAATTTTGATAAAGGTAATTTATCTGTTGATGGTAGTAAAGTTTTAGAAAATATGGTATTGCCTGAAGAATATAATGATGATGAATTATTAAAAAAATATAGAGTGCTAAAAATATGGCAAGATAAACAACATGGTTATTATCAAACTATTATTGAACCGATATTACAGAAGATGGCAGAGTATTATTGGGATATGTATCCTAATTCTTTAGATGTTCACTTTGAAAGTCCTGTCATGTATCTGAAGTTTTACCAATTATGTCAAAAAGATTTAATTTCAATTGATGAATTATCAAAACTTTATTTATGTGGTATAGATAAAGAATTAATTAAACTAGTAGGAGGAAAAGGGTATGGTTTAACTGTTTTAAATGCCAAAGGAATAGAAATTCCTAAAACTTATGTAATACCTTGTTTTACATCTTCATGTGATATTCATAATTGGACAGAGTTAAATAGTAATATTCATTATTCAGTGAGAAGTTCTGCTGATATTGAAGATGGTCAAAAAAATTCTTTTGCAGGTTTATTTGATTCCTATTTGGATGTTGATTATAAATCATTAAACGAATATATTGCTAAAGTCATTGCTTCAAAAGATAATATTAGAGTACAAGAATACATTACTCATAATAATTTAACTCAACCAAATATGGCTGTATTATTACAACCATTTCAAGAACCAACATTTGCTGGAGTATGGATAGGGAAGGATAGCAATAGTGGTTATTTAGAATATGTCAAAGGTAATGGAGAAAAATTAGTTTCTGGAAAAGTTACACCAAAAATGGAGTCTTGGGATAACCATACAAATACTACTGATAAATTGAAATGTCAAAATGGTTTTGTGGGAGAAAAATTAATAGAATATCAAAAACTTCTTTCTGATGATAATCCTGCTGACTTTGAATGGATGATTTTAAATGATAAGTTAGTTTTATTGCAATATCGTCCTGTTACAACCAAATTAGAAATACCAAAAGATATTAATTTAGAAGAAAAAGGTGTTTACAAAGGTATTGCAGCATCTCCAGGTTTTGCTTCTGGACCAGCTAGGTTTATTAATGCTAGATACATTGATAAAGTTGATGACTGGAAAGATGGTGATATTTTGATGGCTTGGTATACTGATCCTGAATGGATGAATATTTTATCCCATTCTAGTGGTATTGTGACTGCTGTTGGAGGATTTTTGTGTCATGCGGCAATTATAGCAAGGGAATTAGGAATACCATGTGTGATAGGTATTGGCGGAGATGCTATGAAAAAAATATGGAATGAAAAAGAACTAATTGTCGATGGAACTAATGGTTTAGTTAAAACTACTTTGATTAGGAAAAGAAATAGTAGATAGAAATTATTTGTTCAAAAATAATTTCTCTTTTTCTTTTAATGTATTGTTTAACTTTTTCCAGTTTTTATATTTGCAGTTTGTTTTGAGTTTACATAACTTACAATTAGGACATTTAGGAATTATTAGGTTTAAATCTTTGATAATGAAGGAAAATTTATCTTGAGAGTTAATACTATTTAAGTAATTTATTAATTTTTTATTGCTTAAGGTATTTAAGTCTGGTTTTTCATTAATTTTGTATTTAATTAAAACATATAATAATTCAAAAGTTATATCGTTGTAATTTGTTTTAATAAAATTATATGAATGGAAGAATATACCTAATTTAATAAATGAATATCTGGAACTTTTTATCATATCTTCAATAATTAGACAAGCACGTTTTAATTCTTTATTATTATTTACAATGTCTAAATTGAAATAAATGCTCTTTAAGAATTCAAATTCTTTTATTACAGATGCTTCTTTATTATCTAGGACAATAATATTAGATAACTTGGGAATAAATACTTTATAAGTAGAGAATTTTAAGAATGAATAATCTTTTATATAAATACTTAAATTGTTTTTAGTAATTATATTTATGAGTTCTTTATAAACATCTTTATTATTATCTAAATTTTTAAATGCTTTTAATTCATTATAATTTATTAATACATTAGAATTAAATATTATTGTAGGGTGGATTCCGTTATTAGCAGAATAGTTATTTAACCAATTAACTTTTTTTTTATCTTTAGTTAATTTATAATAGTTATTATTAATATCTTTCATTTTATTAATTAATGTATTTATATCTTTAAGACCTTGAAATATTTCGGTTAGACATCGTTGAATTGCTATGTCTATATTTAAATCACTTCCAACAGTCATGATATATTTGCTATTATCTTTATTAGTAATTATTACTCCAACTACTGGATAGATACCTAAAGAAAAGTCTTTAATATAAACATTTAAGTTATGCTTTTTTATTTTTTCAATTTTATAGTAAGAATCTAATTTATTATCAATGATAATTGTATTTAATATTATTTCATTATTAACTATTGTTTGATAACAATATCTTTCAAAAATTTCACATATACCTTGATTTACTGCTTCAAAATAACTATTGCCTGCACATAAACCATTAGAGTAAGTTGTAGCATTAATTAATTTGATAGGTAGATAAACATATTTATTGTTTTTTAAATCATAATACCTAGAAATAAAGTTATATTTTGGATTATTATTAAAAAAATCATTTTTATTTACATTATTTTCAAAGAAAGTATCAATAATATTTTGGCTTTTTTGTATTATATGTGGTTCTACTATTTCATCCGTATTGATAAAATAATTTTCTTTAGTTAAATAATATATAGGTAGTAATAATCGAGACTGTAAACGTTCCATTAATTCGGCATAGGCGGATGCTTTGGCTAAATCTTTAGATATTCCTTTCCCATTAGCTCCTAGATTATAAAAACCTTTAATTTCTATTCTTATGGAATATAATTCTTTATTAATGTTTTTAAATTTATATTCTTTTACTTTTATGTTGTTTTGTTTCAATATTTTTTTAATTTTTTTGATAGTAAGCTGGGGTTTACATTCTTTTCTAATATTATTCATAAATATCACCAAATCTCTTTTATACTACCATTTCCTATAAATGGTGTCAATTATTTAAACTTGAAAAAAAGTAATGTATTTTGTTATAATATGCCATATTTTTAGGGATGATAAAAATGAATGGAGCAAATAAAGGTAGCTTAATTAATTATATAACTGGTAAAATGCTCGACAGATTATATGGGGATAGTGGCATAGATATAAGTGTGAATATTGCCAAATATCGTCAAAGAAAGGGATATTTAAGTAGTTAATATTGATTTAGGATAGTATCTATTATATAATTTTTACTAGTGGATAGGAGAGAATTTATGGATTGGTTAAGCATTCGTGAATTATTATGGGATTCATTAAAATTAATAATAGTAATAATAATAATTTTATTTTTAATGTTATATGTAGTATCAATTACTCAAGTTGTTGGTTCTTCGATGAGTCCAACTTTAAATGATGAAGAAGTACTTATTTTAAATAAATTTAACTACCGAATTTTTGATATAGAAAGAGGGGATATAGTATCATTAGATTATGAAGATACTAAGTATTTAATTAAAAGAATAATCGGTCTTCCTGGAGATACAGTTGAAATAAAGAATAATATTCTTTATATAAATGGTGAAGAATATCCCGAAGATTATTTAGCAGATGATATTGAATATCCGGATTTTTCATTAGTGGATTTGGGCTATGATGTTATTCCTGAGGATATGTATTTGGTTTTGGGAGATAATCGAGAAAATTCATTAGATAGTAGAGAAATAGGTTTAATAAGTAAAAATAGTGTCAATGGGAAAATAGTTTTAAGGATATGGCCTTTAAATAAAATTGCTTTTTTTTAGAAAATATTAAACTAATCTTACATAAATTATATATGGGAGGTTAGTTTTTTGTGTAATTATGTTGAAAAATGTCGAATAGTGTGGTATATTAGAGTCAGCTAGAAAGGGAGGAAATATGGATAAGAGAAAAGGTATAATTTTAGCTATTGTACTATTTTTGATCATTGGACTTGGAACATTTGTGTTTGCAAGTGGCAGTGATGAAGGATCCGGAGATGGTACAAGTACTCCACAACCTGATGGTGGAGATAATAATGATCCTATTAATCCATCAGATCCTGATACAGAAGATGATGGAAATATAACGGAAGGAGAAGACAAAGAAGATACTACTAAACTGACTGGTGGAAACGATGACACTGATGGAGATGAATTAGTAACTGATGGCGAAGGCGAAAAAAATCCAACAACTCCAGCAGTTGATTATAAGACTTTACTAAGCCAGTTAGCAAATATGGTAGAGAGTGCTACTAGTAAGGAAGACTTAGCAGAAGCAGAACAATTTAGAAAAGATAACAATATTACTGAAGAAAATGTTGCTACTTTAAATGATGATGCTGCTAATGAAACTTATGATGAAATAATTGGTATCTTAACTGATGATGCATCACCAGAAGTAACACCTGATGACTTAAATGGAAGTTTTACAAATAAAGAAAGAGTTGCTGTTGAAATAATTGATACAACTGATGTATCTTACATATTGACAATCAACGGTGAAGAAGTTACTGATGCTGATTTAGCCAATTTGACTGAAGAAGGAAATTATGAACTTACAGTTACTGATTCAGCATTTAATAGTACTACTATAACATTTACAGTTGATAGAACTAACCCAGTATTATTAGTAAATGATGAAGAAGTAGAAAATGGTGAAACTATTTATGTAAATGAAGATGCAAAAATAACTGTTGATGAAAGTAATTTAGAAACAGTTCTATCTAATAAAATTGATATTACTAAAGCTTTTGAAAGTATGGGTAGTTGGACTGCTCAAAATGATGGCGAATATAATATTGAAGTAACAGATAAAGCTGGCAATGTAACTACTTATACAGTAGTTGTCGATAAAACTCCTATTGAAGTAGATCATTTATATGTACTTAATAATAGTCATAATGATTTTACTGTAAGTGATGATGTTCGTTATAAAGTAATTGGTAATGGTCAAAAATTATATTTTGAATATGTATTAAAAGAAGAATTTTCTTCTACTCCAGTACTTACTATTGGTGGTCAAGAATTCGAAATGGATTGTAAAACTGCTAGTTGGAATGATTCATTATATAAATGTGATGCTAATATTACAATTACTGAAGATATGGGATTAGAAAATGGTGAAATAATACCATTTACCATTACTGGTGTAAAAGATATAACTGGTAATGAAACAACTGTTACTGAAGCTAATGTAACAGTTACTGAAAAATATGGTCAAGTTATCTATGATAATGAAGCACCTATATATAGTTCTTTAGGATTAGTAAATATAACTCATTATATAGAAGATTCTAAAGGAGATAATCTATTTGTTGCTAATATTGGTGATACTCTAAGAGTAATGGTTCGTTTCGATGAATTATTAGAAGTTAACCCAACTGTAACTCTTGGTGGAGTAACTAAAGAAATGCATTTTGATGATGAATGGGCAGATTATTCATATTGGGCAGATATTAAAATAACTGAAGATATGAATTTAACCGATGGTAATATAGATTTTGTTATTAGTGGTTATGCTGATGC